>JANXRS010000139.1 GCA_025356745.1 Arcicella sp. | reverse complement strand
TAACCATTTAGTATTCTGAGGATTACCATCAATAGGTATTTCAACTAAGGCAGGACACTCCCATATTTTACGTATTTCCCCTTGATTGCCAAATTCACCCGAACGAGTCCAATTTTTAAGGTTTTTTGAGGTATAAAATATGACTTTATACTCTTTCGGAAAGACTACACTCATCACCCATTGGGAAGTTTTTTCATGCCAAATTACGTGCGGATCACGGAAATCTGCCATTTGTAAATCTATCACAGGATTACCCGTATATTTTGTCCAAGTCGTTCCCCTATCGTTGGAATAAGCAAGATATTGAGCCTCCTTTTTGCCATCATGATAATCGGCAGTGTAAAGGGCAACCATGCACGGTTCAGTGCCTATTTGGAAACCGCTTGAATTATTTTTATCGACTACCACACTTCCCGAAAAAATCCAAACTGAATCTTCTGGAATTGCCAGCGGAAGATGCTCCCAATCCACAAGATTTTTACTCACGGCGTGTCCCCAACTCATGTGTCCCCATTTGTTTTCAAAGGGATTATGTTGATAAAAAAGGTGGTATTGCCCTTGATGATAAATTAATCCATTTGGGTCATTTATCCAGTTTTTTTGAGGGGAAAAATGATAATCTGGTCTCCAATGAGGGGTTTCTTTCGGCGTTTGAGCGTATGTGAAAAATGGGAAAAGAAGGAAAATGAGTAGTTTTTTCATATTAGATTTTACTTATAGCATGACTCAAAGTCATGCTATAAGTCGTTTTAATTCTGTAAATATTTTTTAATAACTAAGTCTATTCCATCATAAACAGCAAAATGATAACTATCTTCATCATCATACGCCCACTGACCGAGGTTTATGTATCTACTATTTTCATTAACGGGCAAATCTAACAATAAATGACGATGCCCAAAAATGTAGAAATCATGATGTTTTAAGGCTTCTTGTTCTTTAGCAAAACTCCAAAGCCATTCGCCGTCACCCCTAAATTGTAATTCTTCTTTGATGCGTTCTTCACCTTTTCTACTGCCCGACCACCACATGGCCAAAGTCATTCCTGCGTGCGGATGAATCCAACCAAAAGCCCACTGCGACAGTTTACTTTCAAATACTTTCTTTAGATATTTATACCCCAAATCGCCTGGACCTAATCCGTCTCCATGAACTACATAAAAAGTTTTAGATTGTTCTGCTTTTTGAATGGTATATTCTTGAAATTCCCGATAAACTTTTATGCCCATTTCTTTCGTGAAATAATCAAACATCCAAATATCATGATTACCTGCAAAAACGATAATTTCAACGCCCGAATCCGTTAAATCTGCCAATTTACCCAATAACCTAACGAAGCCTTTCGGAACAACATTTTTATATTCAAACCAAAAATCAAAAATATCTCCCACCAAAAAAATTACTTGAGCATCGTCTTTTATGGAATCAAGCCAAGCTACAACTTTGCGTTCACGGACAAGACTTGTTTGGTGGTCGGGATAGCCTAAATGGAAATCTGAAGCAAAATATATTTTTTTGTTTTTCTGTAAATTAATTATACTCATGTGATTGTTATGCGTTCGGCTTGGATTATTTTCCAATTTATCTTCCCCAAAGATACGGAAATTTATGTATTGCATAAAAAAAGGGAGGTTTCGAAAAACGAAACTTCCCTTTTTTGAAAAAGTAAACTATGTAACGTAAATTCAATCAGTTTACCTAATACTATAACCTTAAAGCGATTTTCTTAATATCATTTCCATCGAAACATTCATACTTTGGCGTTTTCCGCCATGAATCATCTCAGCTGCTAATTTGCCAATCTCTTTTGGTTTTGAAGAAATAATAGTAATTCCTCCCGCCAATATTTCTTTGTAGCAAGAGTCATTGAGCGAAATTATTCCTACTTGTTTACCCAATTCCAAATCCTGATTTTGAACGGATTTGATGGTAGCCACTAAATCTGCATCATCCATTGTGAGATAAACATGACCTTCTTCAACCTCTTCATCTTGGAAACCATCTAATACTTGAAAATTATAATGATTTGCTTCGCAAAAATTTCTAAAACCAGTTATTAATTCAGCATCAAAATATTCTTCTTCCGTTAATACAAGATTTAAGGTTTTATATTTCTTAAAATACTTAGCATTTTGTTGCATCACACTAAAAATCTCTTCACCCGAATTGCTTAAAATTGAAGAATTAGCGTTTTGCAAAGAAGGCATTGCTTGCTCAAGGAAAATTAGCCGTTCACCCGAAATCTTTTTTAAACATTTGATGTTTTCCTCGGTTTCTTCAATCAAATGAGGCATAATCACATAATAATGATAGTTGCCCAAATGATTATTGATGATATCTCTAAAATTATCGTTTTTATAGTTGTAAGTAAAAATATCAACTGCCACTTCTTTGCCCGCATAATTGACAAAAGCGTTGAAAATTGCTTTATTATTCTCTGTAATTTTACCCACTAAAAAGAAAATTTTAGTTTTCGTTTTAGCCGATTTTCCAGAAATAAAATAGCCTTTTCTGAAAATTGAAGTAATAACGCCTAAGCGATGAAGTTCTGAGTAGGCACGTTCAACGGTATCACGTGAGAGATAGCATTCTTCACTGGCTTCGTTGATGGAAGGCAATCTTTCACCCGTTTTTAAATCACCCTTTTCAATATCAATCAACAAGGTATTTACTAATTGCTGATATTTTGGAGTTTTTGAATCTTGTTTTGCTTGAGCAAAATCTCTGAACGTTGTTATCATAATAAATGGGTCGTGTTGGTGAATTTTTGAAATTTATAGGGCAATTTTTATAAGAATTAAAACCAATAAAAAGATAATGGCAATTAAAGTGAATTCGTAAAAATCGCCTTTTGTTGCAAGAACTTTCTTGATTTTATTGGTTAATAATTGTCCAGTATATTTCATTCGTATAATTAAATTTAATATTGAAATAATACAGTTGTTTGTGCTGTAAAATTACGTTCAGAATACTTGTAGTCGTTAGGATAATTCTTGCAAATAGTGGTATAAATCCTTCAAAATTGGTTTTAAAATGCCTTTGTTGTCCTGTTATACCCTGCTTGACTGCCTCTGTATAAGACAGGATATTTTTTAATACTACAAGTACTTATTTAGCGTAAAATTATAAATTTGTGAGTATCCCATTTGCCATTTCTTTAAACAAAACTGAAAAAACTGATTTGAAAGTGTTACTTATTTTCAATAAGCTCAGTGATTTTCGCAATGAAATCTATAATGGATTTCTGTTACAAATTGGTAGTAGAGCCTCTGTAGATTTATATATTCACCCTATTACTCATCCTAGTTCAATTCATTTTGCGGAGGTAATTCGAGATAAATTAACCACGTATGATTTTTTCGCCATCATGCTTCACGCAACGCATATTAATGAAGATATATTGAAGACGCTGAACAGCATTCCCAAAGAAAAATTATTGATTTTAGATAAACGAAATGAATTTATTCGGGGAAATTATGCCTGTGTTTATCAGGATTTTGAAGCAGATATTTATGAGGCACTTTCGAAAGCTAAAAGCTTAATTAACAAGTATAAAACCCTAAACTTCGTAATTCAAGAGAAGTATTTTTATTCGCTTGCTATCATGGAAGGGGTTACTCGTTTTGCCATTGAAAATAATTTAACGTACAATATTTATACAGAGGTAAACGATGGAATTATCCGTAGAAATGAAGCTTATTTGATTTTATCGGAGCGATTTTTGGCTGAAATATTGAAACATTGCACTATTCAAAATTTAAAAATTGGTCTTGATATTGGTATCCTATCTTATAATGAAACGCCTGTGAAAGAAGTGCTTTCTGGCGGAATTACTGTCGTTACGACTGACCATTTTCAATTAGGAAAAACCGCCGCCGAACTTATTTTGAATGGTAAAAAAGAACATATCCGCAACCCATTTTTATTTATTCAGAGAAATTCCCTCTAATTGTATTTTTATTTAATACAATAACTTTCTGTGGACAATACATATTCTACTGGAATGACTTTAAAGGTGGTAGATTTCTTGAAAAATTATCCTAAAATTGAGCGAATAATTTTCCATTCGATGAGTCATTTCGACAGTATGAATTAGCCCAAAAATAAACGATAGGGGCTTGTAGATTATTGACAATTGTTCTTCAATTCATTGGTTATCAACAAATTAAATTATTTTATCTATGCTTAAAAAACTTCCTATTAGTTAGAATATAGTATTAAGTTTTACAGTCGGCAGTAAAATGGAAATCATTTTTAAAATGTCCATTTTACTGCTAACTAATAAATTATCTACTAAACCTTTTCCTTACTTTTCCAATAAAAATAGAAAGGTAAGCCCGTTGCCATTAATCCTAAACCAATCAATGCTTCTTCTGGTTTTTGCATTAAGGTATTGACAATCAGAGCAATACAAAATAATATAAAGATTGCTGGTACAAATGGATAACCAATTACTTTGTATGGACGGGGAGCATCGGGCATTTTCTTACGCAAGACAAAAACCCCAAAAGCCGTTGCTCCGTAGAAAATAAAAGCCGCAAAAATCAACATATCCGTCAATTGATCGAAAGTACCCGAAAGTACTAAAAGTGAAGTCCAAATTGCTTGAATAAATAAAGCTCTGGAAGGGGTATTATATTTTGGGTGGATGTAATCAACGCTTTTGAAAAACATCTTATCATTCGCCATGGCATAAAATAATCTCGAAGCCAAAAGAATAGTGGTGCTTGAACAGTTGAAGGTGGCAATCAGAATAAGGCAAGAAATTAAAAGTCCTCCTGATGAACCCAAAAAGTGATTGACAACGGCAACGGCAGCAATTCCATTTTTAGATTCGTAAATATTGATAAATTCGTCAATTGGAAGAATATAGAGATAAACAAAATTCATTAATAAGTAAATTGCCATCACTATTAAAGTTCCGAAAATTAAGGCTAATGGCAAATTGCGTTGCGGATTCTTCATTTCACCACCAATAAATCCCACACTTGCCCAACCTTCGTATCCCCAAAAAGCACTCAGACAAGCCAATGCCAATGCCTTGAAAAGCGTCGAACCATTCATTGTATTAGGGTCATATCTAACGCTATTTGTTGTGATGTTATCCATACTACCGATGCTCGAAGTTAATCCTAATATAATGATTATCAGCATAGTAACAACCATTAATGCGGTTAAAACTCTGCTTAAATTTTCGCCTAATTTTAATCCTCGATAATTAAAATAAGTTTGAAAAATAATTAAGGATATTCCCACCAACTTTACGCTAAGATTATCAAAAAGATGCAAACCCAAAAAACTAAATTCAGATAAAGCTTTTGATGTTTCAGGAAATGGAATGAGGCTATTTAACGACTGAGCAAAAACGTAGGCAATGGATGCGATTGAAGCGGTACGAATTACCGCAAAGTTTGTCCAACCAAATAGGAAGGCAAAAAAGCGATTATATATTTTACGAAAATAAACAAATTCCCCACCCGAATCTGCGAGCATACTGGCAACTTCAGCATTGGAAAGTGTACCCGCCAAACTAATTAAACCTGCTAATAGCCAAGCAATTAATACTAAAACTGGCGATTGTAACTCTGCCGACATCGCAGCAATTTTCTTAAAAACACCCGTGCCAATCACAGAACTGATAATGAGAACTATGGCGGAGGTTAATCCAATGGAGCGAACTAATTGTCCTTGATTTTCAGGGGATTTCGGCATGAAGTGGTTTTTGGTTTACAAATGCTGATACAAATTAAGGATTAATCATGGTTTTACAAAACCGATTGGGGGCATTCATGCTTGTGGAAAGTTTATTTTTAATCTATTTTAATGTTTTAATACGAGAATTTAATAAGGTACAAAAATCTGATTTTGATAAAATATAGAATTCAAGGCATAGATTTTACGAATATATTTATATTCTCTCAACAGCCTCTTTCTCTATCCCAAAGTTGAATATTTTTTTAATAAAAACTGAGATGAAAAGTATTTTACGAACATCAACACTTATTTTCAATCATTAACCAATTTTTTACTATCTTTGTAACTACTTACCTAAATTCATAAAACTATTAAATTCATGAAAAAACTGCTACCCTTCATCTTCATTTTATCTGTACAAACCGCCCAATCACAGAAAGTAAATGAGTCTTACCAGTTTCAAATCAAGCCTGCAACATCCAAAATTAATATTGATGGAATTTTAGATGAGCAGGCTTGGAAAAGTACCGATGTAGCCAAAGATTTTTGGCTCAAATTTCCAACAGATACCGCTCGTGCTACGAATCAAACTGAAGTGAGATTGACTTACGACGAAAATTTTTTGTATGTTTCCGCCATTTGTTTCAAAGCAAATGATGGAAAAACGGCTACCGTTGAATCTATGAAACGAGATTTTTCTTTTGGAGCGAATGAGGCATTTGAGATAATTATTGAACCCTTTAATGACTTAACAAATGGGTTTATTTTTGGAGTAAATGCGGCTGGAGCACAATTGGAAGGATTAATTTCTGAAGGACAAGTTCAGAATTTGAACTGGGATAATAAGTGGTTTTCGCAAACCAAATATCTCGCCGACCGTTGGATTGTAGAAATGGCAATTCCTTTCAAAACTTTACGGTATAAAAAAGATGTATCCAATTGGGGCATAAATTTTACTCGTAGTTATCCTAACCAGAAAGAGATTTCTAATTGGACAAAAGTGCCGAGGCAATATGCAGGATTTTCGCTTGCTTTCACTGGTATATTAGCTTGGGAAACACTTCCTCCATCGCCTAAAGCCAATATTTCAATCATTCCTTATGGGTTGGTAGGGATAAATAAAGATTTCTATAATAATATTAATGCAACATTTAGAAAAGATTTTGGAGGGGATGCTAAAATCGCTCTTTCATCGGCTTTAAATTTGGATTTAACGGTGAATCCCGATTTCTCGCAGGTGGATGTAGATAGGCAAGTAACAAATTTGAGTCGGTTTGAATTGTTTTTTCCTGAACGTCGTCAGTTCTTCTTAGAAAATGCCGATTTGTTCAATAATTTTGGATTAGATAATCTCCGTCCCTTCTTTTCACGACGCATCGGTTTAGGCGTTCCCATCACTTACGGAGCCAGAATGAGTGGAAAACTCAACAGTAATCTTCGTATCGGAGCGATGAATATACAAACGGGTTCGATTGATTTAACCGATACTACCAGACGACCCAATCAGAATTTTACGGCCTTGGTTTTGCAACAAAAAGTCTTCAAAAGGTCGAGCGTTGGAATGATGTTTTTGAACAAACAATCATTGAATTTTAGTGAAAAAACAAATGCTGGATTTACAGATTTTAATAGGAATCTTGGAATTGAATATAATTTGGCTTCTGCCAATAACGAGTGGACTGGCAAGGCAGTAGTTATGAAGTCATTTAGCCCCAAAACAAAGGGGGAAGATGTGATGCAAGGATATAATTTGCAGTATGCTTCTTTACATTGGGTAGCTAATGTGCAACACGAAAATGTGGGTATTAATTATACACCAGAAATCGGATATGTGCCACGAAGAGGTTATTATCGTATTGCAGTTGATGAAATTAGTTACGTGCATTATCCAAAAAAAATAAGTAGTAAAGTGTTTTTCAAAGCACCAACAACTTCTGCTGACTATTTTTGGAACACAAATGGAGAATTAACAGATGCTTCCCATTTAATTGGTTACGTTTCAGCATTCAAATCACAAAGCCGTTTAGTGTTATATTTTCAGAGTAATTATTACAAGCTTCAATACGATTTTGACCCAACAAATGAAGGAACCAATGACGTATTAAAAGTTGGAAGTGAACATCGGTATAAAACGTTTAATTTTGAATATATTTCTTCCCCTCGCAAAAAATATACGACTAATTTCTCTGGTTCTTACGGAGGATATTTCGGTGATGGGAATCTCTTCAATTTATCAACTACGATAGGCTACCGTTTTCAGCCTTATGTAAATATTTCGGCAAATATTAATTATGTGAATATTAGTGATGTAAAAATTCCTGTGGCTGAACAAACAAATAAAATTGTCAAAACACACTTTCTTTTAATTAGTCCGAAAGTTGATATTACGTTTACCAATAAATTATTCTTTACAACATTTGTTCAATACAATGAACAACGTCAGAACATAAACATCAACAGTCGTTTGCAATGGAGATATAAACCCGCTTCGGATATTTTCCTGGTTTATACCGATAATTATTTTCCGAATAATTACGAAATTAAAAACCGTGCTGTGGTTTTAAAAATGACTTACTGGTTGAATCTGTAATTCCGATTTGCGACTTTATACCTTTTGCGTTAATTTTGAATGAAATCTAACACAAAATATTTTGTCAGCACTCCTATATAATTTCTCTATTTATTTCTATCAGTTTATTATTTGGATGGTTAGTCCTTTTAATCATAAGGCTAAATTATGGATTGAAGGAAGGAATAGTTGGCAATTAGCAGTTAGTAATTGGCAAGAAAAAATCGAAAGTCAAAGAAATTTCGCACTTGAAACTCAGTACTCAAAAATTGCTTGGTTTCATTGTGCATCTCTTGGTGAATTTGAGCAAGGACGACCCGTTATTGAAAAATTTAGAGAAACATTTCCAGCCTATAAAATTGTGCTAACTTTCTTTTCGCCTTCGGGTTATGAAGTGCGTAAAGACTATACAGGGGCTGATTTTATTTGTTATTTACCTTCAGATACGCCTTCAAATGCAAGAGATTTTATTGAAATAATAAACCCTTCTATCGCTTTTTTTGTGAAGTATGAATTTTGGTATAATTATCTTAGAATTCTACACGAAAAGCAAATTCCAGTGATTTCTTTCTCCGCTATTTTCAGACCTAATCAAATATTTTTCAAAGGATATGGTGGGTTTTATCGAAATATTTTAACGTATTTTGATTATATTTTTGTACAGAATCAATCTTCATTAGATTTATTGCAAAATATTGGTCTTCAGAGGGTTACAGTTGGGGGAGATACCCGTTTCGACCGTGTAAAACAAATTGCAGATGCTCGAAAATCATTACCAATTATTGAACAATTCAAAAATGGGAAACCTTTATTGATTATTGGTTCGTGTTGGCAAGAAGATTTTGCGGTAATTGTTCCATTTTTGAATAATTTTACGAAAGATTTAAGCGTAATCATTGCTCCGCACGAAATTCACGAGGTTGAGATTGAGAGTTGGAGAAAGCAATTGAAAGGAAGTAGTGTAAG
This sequence comes from Arcicella sp., assembly GCA_025356745.1. Lineage (GTDB taxonomy): Bacteria > Bacteroidota > Bacteroidia > Cytophagales > Spirosomataceae > Arcicella. Next base: position 26,766 of record JANXRS010000139.1, on the reverse strand, counting down.
ATATTCTGAGATTAGTACGAATAATTTCCAATACCTAACTTCAAATACCTTAATAATCGACAATATCGGAATGTTATCCTCTCTCTACCAATACGCAGATTTTGCATGGATAGGAGGGAGCTACGGTAAAGGACTGCACAACATCTTAGAAGCTGCAACCTTTGGCTTACCAATCTTTTTTGGCGATAAAAATTATCATAAATTTCAAGAAGCCATTGATTTAGAGCAACTTACGGGAGCAAAAGCTATTCATAATTCGGATGAATTTGCTTTAGAATTTCAGAAATTATATAGTGATATTGAATTAAGAAACCAGCAATATACTATTATTAGAAAATATGTGGAGGACAATTTGGGAGGAACGGATAAAGTTATTAAATATGCAGTAGAAGTTCTAAGTATTTAAGTGATAAGTAAAATTAACTATGACTTAAATTGCTTTTAAAGACTTACGATTTTAAAATATGAAAGGATTAGTAATGCGTTCAACGGGTTCATGGTATGAGGTTTTAGACGAAAATAAACATACTTGGAAATGCCGTTTGAGAGGAAAGTTTAAAATAAAAGGATTGAAAACCTCCAACCCAATTGCGGTGGGAGACAGAGTCCTTTTTGACATTGAAGATAAAATTGAAAACACGGGAATTATCCATGAGATTAGCCAAAGAGAAAATTATATTATTCGTAAATCTGTGCATAAAACCGCTCATGGGCATATTTTAGCAGCAAATCTCGACCAAGCCATTATCATTATTACCCTAAATTTTCCAAGAACTTCTTTGGGGTTTTTAGATAGATTTTTGGTAACGGCGGAATCATTTAGAATACCAACCATTATTGTTTTCAATAAAATAGATTTACTTTCGGAAGAAGAAAAAGAATACATGATTGATTTGGCAACGATGTATCATGAAATTGGATATCCATCCATATTTACCTCTGCTACTACAAAAATTGGAATTCAACAATTTGAGGATATTCTAAAGGATAAAATCTCACTAATTTCAGGACATTCAGGCGTTGGAAAATCTACTTTGGTGAATCAAATTGCTCCAGATTTGGATTTAAAAACAAAAGAAATTTCAACTTTTGCGAACAAGGGCGTACACACAACAACGTTTTCAACCATGTTTGAAATCTCCGAGAATTCTTACATTATTGATACGCCAGGCATTAAAGAATTAGGGTTAATTGACATTGAGAAAGCTGAATTATCGCACTTTTTTCCGGAGATGCGGGAATTACTGAATAAATGCAAATATCATAATTGTAAGCATGTAAATGAACCTCAATGTACTGTTATACAAGCAGTTAAGGTTGGAGAAATACAGTCAAGTCGTTATGCGAGTTACTTGAGTATGATGGATGATGATGATAATAGGCGATAAAAATTTTACTTTAAATTTGTCTTATGCCTTACGATATAACCATGTGTATGGGCGGTGATTGCCCTATCAAAAAGTTGTGCTATCGACACAATGCAGAAATTGAAGGACGGCAAGATTTCTTCGGAAACTTACCATTTAATTTTGTTACTAACTCATGTGATTCCTTTTGGAAAGATGAAGTTATAGATGAAAAAATCCGTTTAAAAGCCTACCAAATTTGGGAATCAAATGGACGACATTTTGGAGATTCACTAACGTATTGGCAACAGGCAGAAAAAGAATTTATGGATTAATTTTGCTCGTTTAGGTCGGTATGTAATAAAGTTTATCCTACAAAAAAATTATAACCCATGTTAAAAACCATAACTTTTTGCATTGCTGTGCTTTTTACACAAAGTATAAATGCTCAAATCCAAGGCGTTAAATTTGTAAAGACCAGTCTTAAAAATGCCTTTGAAATAGCTAAAAAGCAAAACAAGCTCGTTTTTGTGGAAATTTATGCCATTGGCTGTCCGCATTGTGAAAACTTCAAAAAAACCTTTGATACCAACCCAAATGTTGGAGCATATTTCAATCAAAAATTTGTTTCGTATCAAGTGGAAGTAAATTCACCCGAAGGTCGTGAGTTTTGGAAAAAGCATAATATTTATGTTCTTTCAACGCCTATGATGTCGTTTTGGGATAAAGACGAAAAATTGATGCACATTCAAGTGTCAGGCGATGAACAAAATAATGAAAAATTGCTCAAAGAGATGGCAGACCGTGCCATTGATTCCACCAAAAATTCAGCTTCGTGGAAGAATCATTTTCAGCAAGGTGTTCGTGATGACAATTTTCTGGTTGAGTATGGATATATGTCAAGAATGATTTGTGATACAACGGCTAATATTGCTGCTATGAATGCTTTTGCGGAAAAACAGCAGAGTGCAAATTTTCAAAATCCGATCAATTTTTTAGTTTTACAAAAAGTCATCATTGACGATGAGAATCCTCTTTTTAAGCACGTTGTCAATAATTTAGAGGCTTACTACGCAAAACACCCTAAACAAGATGTTATTTCTACGGTTGAAAATACGGTAATGTACAGTCTTTACAGTAGTCGTGCAAATCGTTTTTCTTTGGAAAAAATGGCAGAAATGAAAGAAACTTTGCGAAAAATTGGAATAGACAAACAATCCATTGCAGGCCGTTTTTTATTGCCTGAGACGAAGGTCTTATTCACCACTAACCAACCTGAAAAAGCGATTGAATTGATTGATAATTTTTATAAAGGATTGAAAACTATTGATAAAAAGGATGGAGAATTTATTGAAAAATACGTTCGAGGGTTCACACAAGATGAATCAATTTTGAGTAAAATTAATTGGATATATAAAAATAGATAAAAAAGCTAACCATGAAACTTTGGGGTATTGATTTAGGAGGTACAAAAATTGAATGTGCCGTTTTAGATAGTGAAAATAATTTATCGGTAATTATCAGAAAACGTGTTCCAACGGAGGCTGATAAAGGTTATCAACACATTGTTAATCAAATAGTTAAGTTAGTTAATTTGGTTTCGGAAGACTTAGGGGAAAAACCTGATAAAATTGGTTTTGCAACTCCTGGCGTTCTTGACCCCGAAACACAATTGATGAAAAATTGTAATACCGTTTGCATGAATGGGCAACCGATGAACCAAGATTTAGAAAAAGTTTTGGGTGTACCCGTAAAGTTGGCGAATGATGCCAATTGTTTTGCATTGGCGGAAACACTGATGGGTGCAGGCAAGAATTATCCAAATGCTGAATTAGTTTTTGGGGTAATTATGGGAACTGGAGTTGGTGGAGGTTTGGTCGTGCATGGAAAAGTTATTAGAGGGCATCATGGAATTGGCGGTGAGTGGGGACATAATATTCTTGAAGAAGGTGGGGAAGATTGTTATTGTGGTAAATCAGGCTGTGCCGAGAAGGTTATTTCTGGAAGTGGACTAGAACATTTTTACGAAAAAAACACAGGCAGTCATTTAAAATTAAAGGAGATACTGGAAAGATACGAAGCTAAGTCTGATTCATTTGCAGAAGCTACAATTGACCGAATGTTAGAATTTTACGGTCGTGGAATCTCAACATTAATTAATGTTCTAGACCCTGATTTAATTATTATTGGCGGAGGCGTTGGCAACATAGATTTACTTTATACTGAAGGTTATGAGAGAATTAAAAAGTATATTTTTAACAATAAAAAATTGAGTACGCCCATTATAAAACCACTTTTGGGTGATAGTGCGGGCGTTTTTGGAGCAGCATTATTGTAATTATTTGTAATTGAGTTAATTGTGATTTAGTGATTATGTAATGAAAAATTACTAAATCACAAATTCTTCACTTCCGAAACACAATTGCCTTGACAGGTTCAATGCGAGTGATGACGAAAGTTGGGATAATTAAAACCAATACTACCAAAGAAACTGTTGCGAGATTTAATAACATAATCACCCCCCAATTCAGATTAATCGGGACGGTATTCATGTAATAATTTGCAGCATCTAAGGGTATTATTTTATAGTATTTTTGGAGTAAACAAATGCCAATTCCACCGATATTTCCATAGACTAAACCTTTGAAAATCATGGAAAAACCACTCCAAAGAAAGATTTTTCTAATTTGCCAATCACTGCCTCCTAAGGCTTTCAAAACGCCAATCATTGGTGTTCGCTCCAACATTAAAACCAACAAAATCGAAATCATATTAAAGCACGCAACAAACAGAATCAGGGTTAAAAAAATCACCATATTTCTATCCAACATACTCAGCCAGTCGAATAATCCCATGAAAGTATCGGTTATTTTCTTTAACTTCATGTCAGGCTGTAATTTGTCTTGAACAACTTTGGCGATGGCATTTAATTGTTCGAAATCTTTAACGTAAATCTCATAACTCCCTACTGAATCAGCTCCCCAACCATTTATTCGTTGAATTAGACCTATGTCTCCAATAATAAGATTTTTATCAAATTCTTCTAAACTGGTTTCATAAATTCCTGTAACTGTTAATTTTCGTGGTCGGTCAGTAGCGTTCAGGAAATAAATAATGGGCGAATCACCTACTTTTAATTGAAGTTTATTGGCTATAATTTTACTAATTAAAATATCTTTTGAATACGTAGAATCTAAAAATTCAATCTGTTTTCCTTCAATAATATTTGGTTGAAAACGCTCAAAATCAAAGTCTTTACTAATACCTTTCATCACCACACCTAAAATGTCTTGGCGTGTTTTCAAGATGCCTGCCTTCTGAATAACGGTCTGTAAATGAGCAATTTCTGGAATTTTTTTATAGTTTCTAAATAAATCTGTTTGCTTTGTAATGGGATATTCTTCGTAAGATTCATTAGCAGAAAATTTGGCAACTTTTAGGTGACCTGCGAGACTAAATATTTTTTGATTTATGGCATTTTTAAACCCAAATAATACCGCAAAAGCTAAAATCATTACCGCCAAACCCACGGCAATACTACCTATACCAATTTTTGTAACCGTGCCTGAAAATGAGGAAGTTTTAGTATTTTGAATACGTTGGGAAATGAAATAGGGGAAATTCATGCGGTATTTTGTAAATTTGAATAATTATTCTGTTTCTCAACGTATGAGTATTAATTTTGATACAAATTACGATGATTTTGCTAAATTTGAGATAAATCAATGAATTTAACTTTCATAAAAAACACTTTTTTCTTCTTAAATCTGTGTGCATTAACGGCGTGTGCATCAACGCAAACTGATGTTTCAAAAATTTTGAAAACAGGAGCAGAGCAGACCAATTTATATGTTCCTGATTTAAAAGGCAAAACAGTAGCCTTAGTGGTAAATCATACTTCAATGATTGGCAAAATCCATTTGGCTGATTCTTTGCTTTCTTTAGGTATTAAAATCAAAACAATTTTTGCACCAGAACATGGATTTAGAGGTACGGCAGATGCGGGCGAACACGTGGCTAATGGCATTGATAAAAAGACTGGTTTACCAATTGTTTCTTTGTATGGAGCAAATAAAAAGCCATCTGCAACTCAATTAGAGGGAATTGATGTTGTAATTTTTGATATTCAAGATGTGGGAGTAAGGTTTTATACCTACACATCCACGATGCACTACGTTATGGAAGCCTGTGCGGAACAGTCGAAAAAATTATTAATTTTGGATAGACCAAATCCTAACGGACATTATGTGGATGGTCAGGTGTTGGATAAGAAATTTGCTTCGTTCGTAGGCTTAAATCCTGTGCCTGTTGTACATGGTTGTACCGTTGGAGAATTGGCTCAAATGATAAATGGTGAAGGTTGGTTGAGTGGAAGTAAAAAATGCAATATGCAGATAATCAAGTGTTTAGGTTATAAACATTCAACGGCTTACTATCCACCAATTGCTACTTCTCCCAATTTGCCAAATTTACAATCTATGCTTTTATATCCCTCTATTTGTTTTTTTGAAGGTACGGACGTGAGCGTTGGGCGTGGAACGGATAAACAATTTCAAGTGATCGGTTCGCCCAATCCTAATAATGGGAGTTTTACTTTTACACCCGAAGACAAGCCTGGAGCAAAGAATCCACCGCAAAAAGGTAAGTTGTGTTACGGAGAAGATTTATCTACGATTAATGCCCGTAAGCAAAAATTTACTTTGAAATATGCAATTAACTTTTACCAAAAATCAGAAAATAAAGTTAAGTTTTTTAGGAGTCCTTCTTTCTTTGATAAATTGGCTGGTAGTGACACACTACGGAAACAAATCATTGCTGGAATGAGTGAGAAGCAAATTAGAATGTCTTGGAAAGTAGATTTAGAGAAGTATAAAACGATTCGGAAGAAATATTTACTGTATGAATTGTAAGCAAAGTAACATTATCACTATTAAAAGAGCAACACAATAATAGATTGAAACTTATAAAATTTTTTACACGAGTAATATTTATTGCAATTATTCCTCTTATAATAATTGATGGAATTCGTAAAGCTGACTTAGCTTTTGTTCCAAACTCAAGAAATACGTATTTAGCAGGAATTATTGATAAAATGCACTTGCTGGACTCTATTCCATCACCCCGTTTGATATTGATGAGTGGTTCAAGTATGGCGTTTGGAGTGGATAGCGATTTATTGTCCAAAGAATTGGAAATCCCGGTGGTTAATGCCTCGCTTCATTTTATGTTGGGTAGCAGGTTTATGATGGATGAACTTAGAGCAACGGTCAGAAAAGGGGATATTGTGTTGATAACTTTGGAATATATAGCAACTTCAGAAGGTGAATCTGAAGAAAAACTGGTGGTTTCTGATTTTTATCCTCCTGCAAAAGATTGGATTCATTTTACATCTTTTTTAGAAGAAATAGGAGCCTATACTCTTCATAGATTAACTGATTTTAAACTTTTAATTGGCGAAATGTGGTCGGGTACACGCCGAAAACCGATTGATATTAATGATAACACCTCCGTTTTTTTTAGAAAATGTTTTGCTAAAAATGGAGATTTGATTGGACATTTAAATAATATACAACCCAAATTTGAAGTTCCAGAAATATCAGTTAATGCGGAATTCAGTGAGCAAATTCAAGATTTGAATGATTTTGAAGCATTTGCAAAACAGAAAGGCGTAAAGGTATTTTTCACCTTTCCTTGTTATGTAGAAAGTGGTTATGAGAAAAATATACTTGTAATTAATAAAATAAAGCAACAATTTAACAATAATTTGAATTTTACGATTCTCGGTAGTCCAGAAAACTCTGTAATGGATGATGTTTTTTTTTACGATAGTGTTTTTCATCCAAATGCTCAAGGTCGCAAAATATTTTCTTCGAGATTGATTCAATTGTTAGAACAGGAAGGAATCTAACGGAAGTATTCTGATGACTTCCTACTACAAGCTTTTATTGAATATATAAACCTATCTAAGAAAATGCTAAACTTTATCATAAAAATTACTACTCTAGTTACCTTAATTATTTCAACAATTGGCGGAATAATTTTGATTCAAGATGATAGTGAGAAAAATTACTTTGCTGCCATTACCGATAAGCATAAATATGCCCAATCTATTCAAAAACCTAAAATTATTCTGGCTGGTGGTTCAAGTTTAGCCTTTGGAATATCTTCTGATTCTATTGAAAATTCACTTCAACGTCCAGTAGTGAATTTAGGATTATATGGTGGTTTTGGACTTGATTTTATTTTACAAGAAACCCTTTCAGAAGTTAAAAAAGGCGATTTAGTAATATTGAGTACAGAGTATTATCTCAAAAAGTCGGGAGATGATTATTCTAAGCAAATGGCTGCTTTTGCCTATCCACCAGCATATAACTATGTAGGATATGTGAATTTCTTAGACCTTTTAGAGAAAAAAGCATCGTTTTTTTCTCGTTACACACGGAACTTGATTTTTTTTCCAAATCGAATAAAATCGCCCCAAGTTGATGATAAAATTTCTGATTATTTCCGAAAAGGATTTTCTCAAAAAGGGGATTTGTTAGCACATTTAAATAACCCTCCAAAACGTCCGCTTAACGATTTGGCAGGGATTAAAAGTCAAAACTATTCGGTTGAAATTCGAACAATTAATGAATTTATCAAAGAAGTTAGGGCAAAAGGAGGGGAGGTTAATTGGTATTTTCCCTGTTATTCACAAACGGGATATAACATGAATAAAGAAGCTTTAAATTATTATGAAAAACAAATGCAAAAGAACATTAACTGTTTGAAAATAAATACATTATCTGATGGAATTTATCCAGATGATTGTTTTTACGATACCCATTTCCATCTTTTTGGGAATTGTAGAATTGAACGTACACAAAAATTAATTGAGACAATAAAAAACCATGCTTTTTAACTCTATAGAATTCCTGCTTTTCTTCCCAATCGTAACGATTTTATATTTCGTTCTACCGTACCGTTTCCGTTGGGCCCTACTTTTGATTGCGAGTTGCTATTTCTACATGGTTTTCAAACCTATTTATATCCTGATTCTGGGATTTACAATAGTGATTGACTATTTTGCAGGAATTTATATTGAACAATCTGAAGGTGAAAAACGCAAATTTTACCTGATTTTAAGTCTCATTGCGAATATCGGTGTATTGGCAATCTTCAAATATTTCAACTTCTTGAATCTTAATTTCACGTGGCTTTTAGAAGGATTCGACCTAAAAAATCCTGTTCCATTTCTTCAAATATTGTTGCCAATCGGTCTTTCTTTTCATACTTTTCAAGCCATGTCCTACACGATTGAAGTATATCGTGGAAACCAAAAAGCAGAACACCATTTTGGGATTTACGCTCTGTATGTGATGTTCTATCCGCAATTGGTGGCAGGACCTATTGAACGTCCACAGAATGTAATTCATCAATTTTATGAAAAGCATAACTTTGATTATAAACGAGTTACAGACGGGTTGAAACTAATGGCTTGGGGAATGTTTAAGAAAGTTGTCATTGCCGACCGCCTTGCTATAATGGTTGAAAATGTGTACAAATATCCCTATAATCACACAGGAATGCCGCTCATTGTGGCAACTGTATTTTTTTCAATCCAGATATTTTGTGACTTTTCGGGATATTCAGATATTGCACTTGGCTCAGCTCAAGTGATGGGTTTTAAGCTAATGAAGAATTTTGACCGACCTTATTTTTCTAAAACAATGTCAGAATTTTGGCGACGTTGGCATATTTCCTTATCATCTTGGTTCAAAGATTATTTGTATATTTCATTAGGAGGAAATCGGGTTTCTAAATGGCGAAGAGAATATAATCTTTTTATTGTGTTTTTGGTTTCTGGAATATGGCATGGAGCAAGTTGGACATTTGTTATCTGGGGAGCGATTCACGGATTTTATCTTGTTTTTGGCAACTTGACGGTTAATTTTAGAAATAAAATAGTTAATATTATCGGTATTAATAAATTTACATTTTCATATAAATTAATCCAGATTTTAATAGTTTTCTGCTTGACTTCTTTCGCTTGGATTTTCTTCCGTGCCTCTAACATTCAGGAAGCTACTTACATTGCTTCACACCTTTTTAGTGGCTTAGGCGAGCAATTGCAACAACTGGGAAATAAAGAGTTTATTGAAAAAAGTATCTTTTTAGGAAAAGGAGTTACCAATTTTGCAATGGTAGCTTTTGCAATAGTTGTGATGGAAGTTGTCCACCTAAAACAGCGTGGAAAAAGCCTTAGAGAATCATTAAGTAGAAGTCCTTTATTGGTTCGTTGGATATTATATTATGGAATCATTTTAGCAATTTTATTCTTGGGAATGTATGACCAACCTGCTCAATTTATTTATTTTCAGTTTTAAATTGACTCTGTAAGCGTTGTACCAATAAATTCACCATCCTTTTGGTTAATTCTTCTTCATTTTCGAGAAATGTTTTGTATTCTTCCAAGGTAAACATACCCGTGATGATACCTTCAAGATAGTGTTTGAATTTCATGTCTTTCCGAACGGATTGGTCAATATAAATTGCTTTTTCTTTTTCAGAAAGTTTATAAAATGTGCCTTTTCGCTTATGGCAGTAGGTTTTGAAGACTTCAAGAAGCAAATCATTTTGCAATTTCAAGATTGGACGTAATACGTCATTTTGAAACTTTTCAAAATCACTTTCTGCTTCTTTTTCAAAAGTGAGGATTGGACGGATTGATATTTTGGACATACTTTTTATGTGACAGTTATTTCCCTGTCTTCAGAGTTTAACAAGTTGGATATCTATTGTACTTTTAAAATTGGTTTAAATAAGAAATCTTCGCAATCGTCTGTTGCTCATTTTGCCGAGATAATTGGTCAGTTTTTATTCTTCTTAACCCATCGTTTGATAATTGTGTTCTAAAATCATCATAGCCACGTTGATTAAAAACCCAATAAATAAACGATAAGGGCTTATATTCCCATGAAAAACGAACATTCCAAACATCAAAATTACTGATGGAATTATGTTGATAAAATCCGATTAATTGTACTCTTGGATTCAAAGCAAAACGCCCCGAAAGAGTATAAAGTTGATTATTTCCAGACTCATTTTTATTCCCAAATTTCGATATTGATTATTGGTAAAACGACCTCCGAATTACTTTTTAAGGAGCGGTTTACAATTCTAAAACCCGCTTCAATTGGAACAGGTCGTGACTATTGGAGGCAAGAATGTATGGCTAAAATTGAATAAAATCGGTAATTTCCTTAGCTTGATTCCAGACAGATTCGTCTAATTTTCCATCAACTTTTAAACGTATATTTATAGGGGTTGCTTCAATATTTTTTTGATAGAATCAGGTATAAAAATATCTTGGGCAATATTTTTATAAGAAAATAGTATGAGGATTGATAGGTAAATTTTACGCATAATCTAATAATAATTTATTTGCCGACAAAGTTAACGATTTTCAAAATGGCAAAAAAAACTAATTTTACTATGGTCTTTTATAAAAAACGCAGGCTGGATTTAACTCTCAGTGGAGCTGCCAGCCTGCGTTATATGCTAAAAAATCTTATAACTTTCTACCAGAAATAAGTATATAATGAGATAATGGTAGCAATTACAATAAACGCACCGATGGCAAATCCTCGTGTAGTTTTAAACATTGAAGCATCAATTTCTAATCCTTTTTTCTCGTCAGGTAAAACAAGACTCAAAATAAACATTACTGAAACACAAATTACAAAAACCCATCCCATACGGTCAAGAAAGGGAACTTGTGTCCAATCAGTGCCTGGTAGCCAGTCATTATGCATTGATAAAGCAATTAAAAAACCGCCCACAATCGCAAAAAATGCTCCCGCTGAATTGGTTTTTTTCCAGAAAAATCCCATTATAAAAGCCGCAAAAATACCTGGAGAAAGAAGTCCAGTCATTTCTTGAATAAACTGAAAACCGCCTTTTTTATCAATTCCCATGAAAGGAGAAACTACGATTGCTAAAACCATCGCAACAACAATAACAACTCTTCCAACCCATACTAATTGTTTTTCAGACATATCTTTCGCAAAATAAGGTCTGAAAACATCAAGGGTAAAAATGGTAGAAATACTGTTTGCCTTACCTGCTAATGAGGCAACTACTGCGGCAGTAAGCGCAGCAAAAGATAAACCTTTTAAGCCCGCTGGCAATAAATTCAATAATACAGGATAGGCTCTATCTTGGTTAAAAGCACCAGTCGCATCAAGCATTTCTTTTTGAAACATTCCTTTTTGATATAAAGCATAAGCGGCAATTCCGGGCAAGGTTACGATTACTGGCATTAATAATTTTAAGAATGCCGCAAATAATAAGCCTTTACGAGCAGTATCTAAATCTGCACCCAAAGCACGTTGCGTAATGTACTGATTGCAACCCCAATAGTTCAAGTTCACAATCCACATACCGCCAAATAAAACCGTAAGTCCTGGTAATGACATATAGTTTGAATGACCATGAGGGTCAGCACTTTCTCTGTATATCATGTGGAAATGGTCGTCGTGATTTTGGGTCATTAATTTGAAACCGTCCACCAAACCACTTAATCCGCCCGTTCCTGAAACTAAAGTTACTGCTAAATAAGTAGCCGCTAAACCGCCGATTACTAAGAAGAATACTTGAATCACGTCCGTAAAGCCAATAACTTTCATGCCTCCAATCGTGATAATTACTGCAAAAATGGCTAACATAATCATACAGCTATAAAATCCAATTCCTGAAATTTCAGAAACAGCTAAGGCTCCCAAATATAAAATGGCAGTTAAATTTACTGTGATATAGAGAATCAACCAAAAAATTGCCATAATTAAACTTACCGTTTTGTTATAACGTTGGCTTAAAAACTGTGGCATGGTTGAGATTTTGTTTTTTAAATAAATTGGCATAAAAAACACCGCAACTACCAATAAAGTAGCTGCCGCCATCCATTCGTAAGTAGAAATTCCGAGTCCCATTGAAAAACCATTACCCGACATCCCAATCATCTGCTCAGCAGAAATATTGGAAGCAATTAGTGAAGCCCCAATTGCCCACCAAGTCAATGAACCTTCCGCTAAAAAGAAGTCTTGTGTGTTTGTTTCTTTTGCTTTTTTTCTGTTATAAATCCAGTAGCCGTAACTTGATACGAGGACGAAGTAAAATAAGAATACTAAATAGTCAAATGTTTGTAAACCTTGTGGTTGCATGGGATAAATGTGTTTTAATTGGTTATTTGGAATAACGGTATGAAATAAATGATTAATTTCGACCTCTAATTTACTATTTTTTTACTATTATTTCTAATAAAATGTATATTTACGTTACTTGTATTTTTCTAAAAGGGCAAATTATATTTGGTATATTAGTTCATTTTCAATACTTAATACGTATTTACATAGAATACGTAATATAATTCTATAATTGACCTAAAACTAAATTACTAAACTTATTAACTGATGCTATCAATCCTAAATATCGTCTTTTGTTTAATTGAAATTGCCGCAGGTTTCGGTATTTTTTAATCTATAATAATTTTACCAATAAGCAAGGAATGCTCATCAAAAATGAGTCATCCGTTTTATTAGAAAGGATTGAAAAAGTTTTTAAAGTGGTATTGGCAGAAGGTCATTTTTCGGAAATCTATGACCATAGTTCTGAAAAAGAAGTTTTATTTGGATTAACCACCATAAACAAAAAAGCTTTAATTGCAGCAAAAGCGAAGGTTTGGTGGGTTTTGATTTTGCCAAAGTAAAAATTCGTTGGCAGGAAGGCACTCGCACGATGATTATAGAACAATTCCCCGAACCCGAAATTTTGAGTACAGATTCTGATTATAAATTCTATGACATCGACCAAGGGTTTTCAATAAATTCAAAAACGAAGAATATACAGCTTTGTTGGCCGATGCTAAACAAACGATGCAAACTAAAGCCATTACCAGCGAATTGCCCAAAATTGCTAAGAAACAAGCAGTAATAATGTTAAGCCAAATGGCGAGTTCAATGGGTTGGAATATTGATTTTCAACTGCCAGCCAAGGAGGAGCAGAGGTTATTGACTGAGAGGATTGATTCTGAAAAACTGTAGTTGTTATTGAGAAAAAAGAAGTATTTTGTGTAGGTTCTATTCTATTTGTGACATGGGCAGAATGTATCTCAAAAATTAATTTTGACAGTAAAAGCTTCAAATAGCCATAACAAAATATTTTCGCAACAGCGAATTGCACTTCGATACGGCTATTTGAAGACGGAATTATGTAGAATTTGACAAAATTCTTTTTTACCTTACTGTCGGCGGTGCGGTTCTTCACCAAATAAGTACATACGTTACTTTTGAAGAAGTCTTTCATCAAACTACCGTACCATTATGTGGTTTCAATCAATTCCAACCACCCCCAAGAGCTCGGTAAGTATTAACTAATACATTCATTTGCTTCATACGAGTTTCAATAAGTTCCATTCTTGATTCTAAGACATCACGTTGGGTTAATAAAACCTCCATATAGTCTGCCCTAGCCGATTTGAACAATTTTAAAGAGATTTCGGTAGACTGGGTGAGTGCCTGAACTTGGTTGTTTTTCATTTCGTAATTTTTCCCCAAGTTATCAATATTTGACAAATGATTTGCTACTTCGATATAAGCATTCAGAACAGTTTTTTCGTAATCGTAAACCGCTTGAATTTGCTTAGAATTTGCATTTTTATACATCGCAATAATAGCGTTTTTATTAATCAATGGTCCGGCTAAATCACCTGCCAGCGATGATATCAACGATACTGGAAGATTGGCTAAATATAATGGATTGTACGCCCTAAAACCCAACGATGCTCCAAGCCTCAATGAAGGATAAAAGTTGGCTTTGGCTACGCTTACATCCAATTTTGCCGCTTCTAATTTTAATTCTGCTTGCCTAATATCAGGGCGATTTTGCAATAATTGAGTCGGAATACCTGTGTAAACTTTATTAGGCATTAATTCATTAAAACGTTGTGAATTTCTCTGAATATGATGCGGAAAACTACCTACCAAAAAGTTAATACGGTTTTCAGCGACGGTAATTTTTTGTTGAATGTCATATTGAAGACTTTGCGTTTTATAAACCTCTGCTTCAAATCTGCGAACTGCCAACTCTGTCACTTTTGCGGCGTCTTTTTCTTGTCTAATGATTGATAAAGCATTCGTAAGAACAACAATATTCTTTTTAATAATATCCAATTCATTATCAAGAGCCACCAATTCATAGTACGAATTGGCTATTTCAGCAACAATATTTGTTACTAAGAAATTTTTACCTTCAACCGAAGCTAAATAATTGGCTACTGCTACCTTGCGGGCGTTGCGGAGTTTATGCCAAATATCCACTTCCCAACTGGCAAAAGCACCAAAATACGTATTTGGCAAAACTTCAGGGGTTCCAGTACCAGGCTTTATTTCCGTAGAAGCATCACTGGCACCTTGACTGGTATATCTCGAAACTTTTTCAAGTCCTGCCCCACCACCCAAAGTCACGAAGGGTAAATATTCCCCTTTTCTGGCTCCAATCTCATTTCTGGCAATTTCAATTTCCTGTAAAGTAATATTTAATTCCTGATTGTTATGCAATGCCGTATCAATCAGAGCAGCCAGATTGGGGTCGGTAAAATAATCCTTCCACACCGTTTTTGCTGTGTTGGTACTGTCCTGAGCATTATTGAAACGCTCAGGAACATACTTACTTTCATTTTTATTAATCAGAACCAATGATTTTGGTACACAGGCTGATATCAGTAATAATATTCCGAATATTATTAACTTATTATTTGTTTTTTTATTTTTCATCATCTAAGTGAGTAAAGTTGTCGATTGAATGAACAAATTGTTCTGATAACGGATTTTCATCTTCATCTTTAATCATTTTCCTGCCATCGGCCAAACTACCAAATATAAAATATAACCCAGGGATAATAACAACTCCGAAGATAGTACCGAATAACATACCACCAAGAGCCGAGGATCCGATGGTACGATTACCAATAGCTCCAGCACCAGTAGCGGTAATCAAAGGAATTAATCCTGCAATGAAAGCGAATGAGGTCATTAAGATAGGACGAAAACGAACTCTGGCTCCTTCAATAGCTGCATCAAGAATTGTTTCTCCTTGTTGTCGTTTCTGCACGGCAAATTCCACAATTAGAACGGCATTTTTACCTAATAGACCAACCAACATGATAAGTCCAATTTGTGCATAAATGTTGTTTTCTAATCCCATCAATTTTAACAACAAAAATGAACCAAATACCCCAACTGGTAGAGACAATACTACTGCTAAAGGAATGATAAAACTTTCATACTGAGCTGCCAAAACAAAGTAAACAAATGCCAATACAATCAAGAATACGTATAGAGCCTCATTCCCACGATTAGCTTCATCATAAGAAAGTCCTTCAAATGCAATATCGTATCCTTTTGGTAGTGTTTTTGCGGAAACTTCACGGATAGCTTGTATAGCGTCTGCTGTAGTATAACCTTTAGCTGGAAGTCCTTGTATAGCTGCTGAATTGTATAAATTGAAACGGGTAATTTCATTGGGACCCTGACCTTTTTTAAGCGTCATAAATGATGAATATGGCACCATTTCTCCCGCTTCGTTTTTAACAAAAAGCTTTAAAAGATCAGAAGGAAGTTTCCTGAAAGTTGGATCAGACTGCACATATACTTTGAAAAACTGATTGAATTTAGTAAACCCTTGTTCATAAGTACTACCAATCAAAATATTAAGGTTATCCATTGCCTTTCCGATAGATACGCCTTTTTGCATTGCCAGCTTGTTGTCAATCTCGAGTTCATATTGAGGATAATTCGCAGCAAAAAATGTAAATAAACCCGTAAGTTCTTTACGTTTGCTCAAATTTGCCATAAATTCCTTGTTGATTTTATCAAATTCACGGTAGTCTGTATCGGTTGTTTTATCCAGTAATCGCATAGAAAATCCGCCTGAAGTACCAAAACCAGGAATTGCAGGTGGTTCAAAGAATTCAACCGTAGCTCCCAAATTTCTTGTTTTTTCTTCCAATTCCTCCATGATTTCTTTCACGTTTTTGTCACGATCCGACCAAGATTTAAGGTTAATCAAACAAGTACCTGCATTTGAACCCCTTCCTTCTGTCATAATTTCGTAACCAGCTAAAGAAGATACTGATTCGATTCCCTTAACTTCCTCACAAATTTTCTGAAGTCGTTTAGAAACTTCGTTGGTTTTTTCTAAGGTCGATCCTGGAGGAGTCTGTATAATCGCATAAATCGTACTTTGATCTTCGTTTGGAATAAATCCTGATGGAAGAATTTTGCTTTCGTAGGCTATTCCAGCACAGAATGCCAATAATATTATTACCGTAAGTGCTCTTCGATTAACAATTAATCTTAGCAAATCCACATACCATCCTGTAAGTTTATCAAAACCTTGATTGAATTTATCAAGTGCTTTGGATAATATGTTTTTCTTTTTGACTTGCCCATGATTATTTTTTAAAAGCATGGCACACAGCACTGGAGTTAGTGTTAAGGCTATCAAGGCTGAAATTACAATAGAACTTGCCATCGTAATTGAGAATTGTCGGTAGAAAGTACCTACTGGACCAGACATAAACGAAATAGGAAGAAATACTGATACCATTACCGCAGTAATAGCGATAATCGCACCGCTAATCTCGCCAAGTACCTTTTTCGTTGCCATGTACGGAGTGAGATGTGGTTCTTCTTCCATTTTGGCATGAACGGCCTCGACGACGACAATTGCATCATCTACCACAATACCAATGGCAAGAACAAGCGCAAAAAGTGTTATTAAGTTGATTGAAAGTCCAAAAGCTTGAATAACAAAAAATGCCCCAATTAAAGATACTGGTACAGCCAGAATCGGTATTAAAGTAGAACGCCAATCGCCAAGGAAAAGAAAAACAACCAAAGCTACAAGAATAAACGCATCCCTGAGTGTATCAATTACTTGCTCAATAGAAGCATCCAAAAATTTAGATACATCATAACTGATTTTATAATCTACTCCTGGAGGAAAAGACTGCTTCATTAAGTCGAGTTTCTCTTTTACCTGCGCAATAACTTCATTGGCATTACTACCATAGTTTTGTCTCAACACAATAGCTGCCGAGGCTTTTCCATCAAGATTAGAATAAATATCAAAAAATTCACTTCCTAACTCTACTTTGGCAATATCCTTTAGATGAATGCTTTCACCTTGTGCGTTGGCTCTAACAATAATATCTTCATACTCTTTCGGATCGCTATACCTTCCTTTATAAGTAAGTACATATTCAAGTGATTGGGCAGCAATTCCAGAACTTTGACCAATCCGTCCAGGACGACCAATAATACTTTGTTCTCCAATAGATTTCATCACTTCTTCCGTAGAGATGCTATAAGCACGCATACGCTCAGGGTTCAGCCAAACACGCATGGCATATCTCCGACTACCCAATATTTGTGCTCTGGCAACACCTTTGGTTCGTTGTAGCTCAGGAATCATTTTAACGGTTGCGTAGTTGAACAAGAACTTTTCGTCAATGCTTTTATCCTTGGAATAAAGGTTGACATACATGAGCATACTTGGTTGAACAGGTGAAATGATAACCCCTTCACGCTGAACTAATTCAGGTAAGAGTGGCATAACCTGATCTACCCTTGTTTTTACCCTGATAACGGCAACATTTGGATCAGTACCTGGTTCAAAAATAATCCTAAGGGTGGCCTCACCAGCACTGGTTGCATCAGTAGCAATATACCTCATATCTTGAACACCATTGATGGCCTGCTCTAAAGTAATCAGCGTTGATTTTACTAATACATCGGCACTGGCTCCAGGATAAGCTATAAATATATTAACAGTTGTTGGGGCAATATCAGGAAATTGTGAAGTGGGTAATTTCTTGATTGCCAGCAAACCAATAAAGACAATCATGATTGATATCACGATAGCAAATACTGGTCTACGTATGAATTGATTAAACATATCTTTTATTTTTTAAATTAAAAAATTATTCGGCATACAAACTTAGATGTGATATAACAGAATCAGGTTGTACGAATTTGTACTGTATTTTTTGGTTTTCACTAACCTGACGTAAACCTTCTAACAGGATTTTGTCATCCATTTTCAGACCACTCTGAACAATAAATATGTTTGGAAGCTCGGCTGCTATCTTAATTTCTCTCGATCGGATCACATTGTTTTTATCCACCACATAGACATATTTCTTTTCCAACACTTCGAAAGTAGCTTTTTGTGGAATTATAATTGCCAACTTTAAGGGTTGCGAAATAACGATACTCCCTGTTTCTCCATGCCTCAAAAGTCCTTCTGGATTAGGAAAAGTTGCTCTGAAAGCAATATTTCCAGTTTCGTTATTAAAATCTGCTTCTACAGTTTGAACAATACCAGGAAACTTAAACATCTGATTGTTTGCCATCAAAAGCTTTACATGCAACATATCTTCTTTATTCTGATTGGTTTTAATGTTCAGATATTCGGCTTCTGGAACATTGAAATAGACCCACATTTTACTATTATCCGACATAGTTGTTAGTAAGTCTCCTTCATTAACAAGACTTCCGAGCCTCACCTGAAAATGATCCATAATTCCACTAAATGGAGCTTTTATTGACGTAAAACTTAAATGAACTTGAGCAATTGCCATTTCGGCTCTTGCCTTACTTAATTTTGCTTTGGCTAAAGCCAATTCATTTTTTGAAACAATATTACTATCAGCGAGTGATTTCGTGTTAAGATATTCTCTTTCAACGAAATTGGTTTCTGCTTTAGCTTTGTTTAATTCAGCATTATACATAGCGGGCATAATTTGAAACATTAATTGCCCTTGTTTTACGTACTTCCCTTCATCCACATAAATATGCTGCAAATAACCTTTTTCTAAAGCTCTCAATTCGATATGCTGAATAGCCCGAATTTGACATACATAATTAGCTAAAACGACAGTATCTTTCTTTAAGGGACTGGTAACAAGGAATGTAACTTGTTCTTTTTTTTCTTCCTCTTTTTTTGGTGTACAGCTGGCAAAGCACAATAAGACACCTAGACCCGCAAGGATAAGATTTTTTTTCATGATCAACTTTTTTAGTAAAATGGAGTAGTGGGTAATAGCCTACACAACAAGACTCGTAGCCCTTGTTGGAAGGGAATTACACTTTACGATTAAAAAATAAAATTTGTTGGGAGATTATTAGGGCAAAGTTTAATTACCGCTAAAGTTTTACATCATATCCTAAATACTTGGAATACGATAAATAACTTATTGTAAGAGAAATGTGAAAAATGCTTACTGAAATGTAAGGCTTGGGGATTTTTAAGAAAGAAAAGTTTAGTGTAGTTATTATTAAAAAGTGGGGATACGATAAATGGATTTTCTATATTTCTTTTTTGTGAAATAACATTATCCTCATCGTCTTCTTCAAATTCTTCATTGCACTCTAAAAGAAAATTTTCTTTATTGTTGAATATAGAAGAAGGGGAAATGGAAGTAAAATTGCTTTGCCGAACGTCAGCATCAACATTTTCTGAAAACGTTTGATTTTTTACTTGTTGATATGAAGCACTTGAATAAAGTGTATTTACTACGAGTTGACCGCTAACGCTCAACAGGAGTATACATAGAATTGCAAGATATTTAAAAAGTGCTTTTATCATTGGAACGATAAAAGTATTTATCTTGTCAATAGCAGCAAAACTTTTGACCCTAAATTTTTATTTCTTTCCAAAAGTTCTTTCATTTTTTATGTTATATCTTTTATTATTAATAAATAAAAATAAACCTCTTGAAAATTGCTGCCTTTTTCAAGTAATAAATAGGGTAGAGGATTGTGAAGTTTGAGAATGGATAAATAAGAAATTTTAAAGGTAGACGACAACTTGATTTTTTTAAAGGAGAAAAGCCAAATTACAACATAGGCTCAATCATAATGACTTCTTCTTTCTCCACAATCACCTGCCCATCGCCTAAATCACGGGTTTTTCTAACGAATTTCTTAGGTGTAACAATGACAGGACAAAGCGTATCACTTTTTCTTTTGGAGAAATACGCTGCCAATCCTGCGGCACGTTCAATGACGGTTATAGGGAATTTTTTACCTGCCTGTTTGCGTATCACCACGTGTGAACCCGCCACATCACGGGCGTGAAGCCACATATCATCTTTGCGGGCATACCGTTGAGTGAGTAAATCATTATTTTTAGCATTTCTTCCGACCAAAATTTCGTAGCCTTCAAATTTGAAATACTTAAATAAATCCTGCACCGTTTCCACATTTTTTTGAGAGGGTTTCAATTGGTTTACTTTCTGAAATTTTCTAAATTCTTTAAGCGTTTCAATGTTTTCAATCATTTGAATTTGTTGGTCAATCTCGACTAATTCTTGTTCTTTTGCCTCAATATTTTCCATGATTTTCTGGATTTCTATCTTCTCATTTTTTGATTTTCGGTAATAATTTTCGGCATTTTTTTGGGGAGAATAATCTGGTTTTAATCTGACTTTTAAAGGTTTATCTCTATAAAAATCATATAATTCTATCACCTCCGTTCGTTCGGGAATTACATGGAGATTTGCCATGATGATATTAGCAATTTCATCGTTTTTTATGCCTGTTTCAATATGCTGAATTTGTTGATAGTTTTTATCAACATAAACCTGACAACGATTTTTCTGTTTCAATAAAACCTTAACCAGAACGGCTTTTTCCTTATCAAAAACATTAATTCGAGTGAAGGCATAATAGAAATTATTACTCGCTTCGATGGGGTTTTCAAAAGTTTTCTGAATTTCTCCACCTTCTTTAATTAACGACAAAACGGGTTGAAAATCAAGCATTTTTAAGTGAAAAAATGGCTTGTTTAACTGATTCAAAAGAGCTTGGATATCGTTCCAAGTAGGGTTTGGAAAAGTCTTTAAATATTGCGTTATTTCTTTGCCAAAAGTAGGGAATGTAGCTTTTAAACCATGGGCTAAAAGACCTTCTTTACTTTGGTCAATTTCACGGTCGAGGGTGTCAAGGTCAAAGTTATTATCAGCCACTAATTTATTATGGAAAAGGTCAATTACTTTATTCTCATGTAGAAGAATAAGATTAGAACGATTCCCGTACATTTTGAAAAGAAGCACAAAGTCATTCTCAAAATAAACTCCGAAGGCTCTTTCATTCAGAAACTGCCGAACGCCAATAACCTTCAAATCAATAAGTTCTTTAAATAAATTTGCAGAATTTCGTCCCGCCCGTTTAAAATCATCAGGAAAGTTTAAACAAGCAAAATCAGGATGAAGAACAGCTTTGATATAAAAATCTTTCTGCTGTTTCCATTGTTTTCCATCCGTACAAAAACCAATCAAAAGTTCATCTTTTTCCTGCGAAAAACATTCAGCCATTACCATGCCAACTAATTCAGATTCAAGGCGTTTTGATAATTGACGAAGGAAATAATAGTTGGTTTGCATAAGTGATTATTGGTGTACTGGTTAGTAGTTAATTGATATTGGTTTTTAGAGTCTTGAGAATTAATAATAGATTATTTGGAATTAAAATTAGGCGTAATTAAAGTAAAAGAATACTTTGATTACGCCTAATGACCAATAACTATCTACCCAATTTCCGATAAGCCTCAGAATTATTTGGGTCTAGTGAAGACAGGAGAGGAACAATTTTCTTGCGTTCATCCAAAGGAGCATCACCATATATATTGATTAATTCCAAGAACTTTGCCTCAAAAAATAAACGATACCAAATCTGTCCAGGACGGGATTGACTAATCTGTTTTATCAAATTCAAATAATCTGTAATCTGTTTTCGTCCTCCTGCAGGATTTGTGGCATAGTTATCCATTACTACACGATGGTAGGTATAAAAACCTTCTCTTAAAGGCTGTAATTGTTGATTTAGCAGGTTTTCCGAAACCCAATAGCGATTCCGAATATCATTCGAAGCCGTCCAAGCACCTCCCGCAGACTGAGCCAAATTGACCACATTCAAGGCTTTTTGAGCATAATTTGTTCCGCCCATTTTGCCAAAAGAATCATAATCAAATGTTAAAGCAACGTAGGCATAAAATGCTAACATTTGGGTCAAGTTATCATTGAAATTATTATCATTATACGTCAAGGGCGTTCCCGCAACGTACTTGAAATTGAAACTTTTATCGACATAATTCAACAAAACTGTTTCATAACCCGTACCATAAATGGGTCTTCTAACTTGAAAATTAGCGTTGGCTTCATAATCTCCACTTGAAGTTGCCTTCGTTAAAATGACTGATAAAGAACAATTAATTTTTTCCTCCGTAGAAAAATTATCATTCGTCCAACGGCGATTATTCAAAAATTCTTGAATAACATTTTGAATTTCTGAGTAAATAGTTGTAACTCCCCGTTGCTCATTTACTTGCAATTGATCGGTTGAAATGGTTACTTTACAGTTCAATTCTTGGGCGTGAAGCCATGAACTATGAGCAATAAATAATGAGAGTAAAAGTAGTAACTTGTATTTTTTCATAATCCATTAAGCGTGTACACTCGTTGGGTTCAAGCGAGAATAGTTGAACCAATTAAAGTTTTTATTACTTCATCGACAATATCCATTGCCACCTCTTGCTTGGATTTCAATTCAAAGTCAATCATGGTGCCGTCTTTTTTAATGATACTGACTTTGTTAGTATCATGTCCAAAACCCGCCCCCGAATTTTGCAAAGAATTTAACACAATCATATCCAAATTCTTTGATTTTATTTTCCCAAGGGCATTTTCAACTTCATTATCAGTTTCCAATGCAAACCCAACCATCAGCTGTGTTGTGCGTTTAATTTGCCCTAATGTTTTAGCAATATCGGTTGTCTTAGTTAGTTCAATAGTAAACGAATCTTCCTTCTTCTTTATTTTCTTATCTGCCACAACAGTGGGTGTATAATCTGCTACTGCTGCCGATAAAACAATAATATCCGCTTCGTTAAAATACATTTTTGTCATTTCATACATCTCTTGTGCTGAACGAACTTTGACTAATTTAATGCTTGCATCAGGCGATTTTAAAGCTACTTGTCCACTAACGAGCGTAACTTCTGCTCCCGCTTTAGCAAATTTATCGGCAATCGCATAGCCCATTTTTCCCGTTGAGTGATTGCTTATAAAACGCACAGGGTCAATTGGTTCTTGGGTTGGCCCTGCTGTGATAAGTACTTTTTTGCCTTTCAGAATTGTGTTCTCAGAAAAGTGTTTAGTAAGAATTTCAACCAATTCTTCGGGTTCAGCCATACGCCCTTGACCCACTAAACCACTCGCTAATTCACCAAAATTTGATTTTACTATTTGATTTCCGAAAGATTGTAATTTTCGTAAATTCTCAATTGTACTCGGATGTTTGTACATATCTAAGTCCATTGCAGGGGCAAATATCACCGAGCATTTCGCTGAAAGATAAACAGCAGTCAATAAGTCATCACAAATACCATTCGCACATTTTGCGAGAGTATGGGCGGTTGCGGGGGCAATCAATATTACATCCGCCCATAATCCCAAGTCCACATGATTATTCCAAGTTCCTGTTTGGTCTTTTACAAATTCCGAAAGTACAGGTTTTTTAGAAAGTGTTGCTAAGGTTAAAGGTGTAATAAATTCCTTTGCCGCTTGTGTCATTATAATTTGCACTTCTGCCCCTTCTTTTACCAAAAGTCGAGTCAGAAATGCAATTTTATATGCCGCAATACTGCCAGAAATTCCGACGAGTATTTTTTTATTTTTAAGCATCTTTAAATTATTTCTTAACCCGTTTCTCCAAATCAACTTTTGGAATACTCAACATTCTGCCCAAAGGTTGCCCATTTCTGTAAGTTATCACTTTCAACGTTACTGGACCCGTAGGAATTTCAATCGGAGTGTTATATTTTGGCGAAAATTTATCTGGAAAAGAATCATCTGTTGTATAGAAAATATCTATACCTTTAATATCATTACTCATTTCACAAATCAATTTTTCTCCATCTTTTTTAGTAGTAATAATGGCATCATATACCGCTTTTGAAATCTTTAAATTGGCTATATCAAAACGCTGAAAGTGACTTTCAGTTCTTGCCATAAAACCATCCCAATCCTTCTTTTCCTTCGGACTCCAAGTCGATTCCGCAATGGAAAATGCTCTTGGATAGGTCATGTATAAGGCATGGCGGTAATTTTGAACTTGTTCTGTCCAAAGATTTCCTTGTCCTCCCAAAATGTATTTTGCATCCGTACTATCAGGAACAGGCTCAAATGAATAAGCTTTTTTCAAAGATAAACTGGCATAAATTGGTTTCTCAATTGATGGGTCACCTTGCATATAATCTAAATAGGCGAAAGTACTTGGCGACATCACCACATCGTGTTTTTGTTTAGCCGCTTCAATACCACCTTTCATACCTCTCCATGACATTACGGTTGCATTTGGGGCAAGTCCACCTTCCAAAATCTCATCCCATCCAATCATTACTTTACCTTTTTTATTGATAATTTTCTCTACTCTTTTTACGAAATAACTTTGTAATTCATGCACATCTTTTAAATTGTTCTTTTTCATAAATGCTTGACAACCAGCATCTTCTTTCCAATATCCGTGATAACATTCATCGCCACCCATGTGAATGTATTTGTTAGGAAATAAAGGTGCTATTTCCGTAAAAACCTTATCTAAAAACTCATAAACTTTTTCGTCCGATGGATTCAAGGTATTCTCAATTTTCATTTTAAAAGTACCATTTGGAAACCAATCAGCGAAATTTGTTCCAGGGTTTACGGATCTCTTCAAATCTTTTTTGGTTGATAATTCTGGGTAAGCCGCCAAAACCGCCATGCTATGTCCAGGAACATCAATTTCAGGAACGATTGTTACATTTCTTTCACTGGCATACGCAACAATTTCTTTAACATCCTCTTGCGTATAAAATCCCCCATACGTAGCAGGTTCGCCCTCTTTTGGGTCTTCACGATTACCGAATCCTCCGTTTCTGACTACTCGCCACGCTCCAATTTCAGTCAATTTCGGCAAAGATTTAATTTCAATTCTCCAACCATTATCATCTGATAAATGCCAATGTAGCGTATTTAATTTGTAACGAGACATCAAATCAATATAGTTTTTAACTTCTTCTTTCGTAAAAAAATGACGGCTTACATCCAACATCAAACCACGCCATCCAAAACGTGGATAATCCGTTATTTTACAGCCCATTATCGGAAACATTCCCATCGAAAATTCCCTGTTTTCAGTTTGTGGAGGCATCATCTGACGAAGCGATTGAATGGCGTAAAATAACCCTGCAGGTTTGTTAGCGGTCATTTTTATAGTTTCACCTGTGACTTCAAGTGTGTAACCTTCATTGCCTAATTGAGTATTTGGCGTTTTATTAATGGTAAAAATTACTGCTTTATCTTGAGTCGTTGGCTTTTCAACTTTCTTAAAAATGGGCTTTTGACCACCCATAAATCCCAAGGAACTCAAAAAGTTTTCAGCAATTTTTTTAGCATCAGGGTTATTGTCGGTAATATCAATACTCGTGCGGGAATCTAACATAAACATACTCATTCCGCCCGTTGTGGACATTTCATAACTCACGGGAGCAGGAATGATGTTATTCTGGGATAAAGTTGTGAGCGAGGTTAGTAATAGAAATAAGATTTTTTTCATTGGTTTTGTTGATTTTTTGGACTTGAAAGATTTTTTGTAAAGATACATTTTTAGAAAATAATAATACAAAAATTCCAATCTTATAAGTGTTACGAAAAGTATTAAGTTAATTCAGTATTATCATTTCAATAAAATCTCAAAATAATAATTATAATAATATTTGGAATAGTAAAAAAATAACACTTGTCAAGATTATAATTAACCCATTTTTAAGAGGCATATTCAAATCCAGAAAAATTATGTCAGGAAGTGTTTCGCTAGTTTCTAATAAATTCATTAGTAAAATGCCATTTTGAACGATGGTAAGGTTAGTATGCAAATTCAACTCTGAAAGGGCATCCTTGAAAATGTCAGCGTCTTCATCATCACCTTCTGCTAAGAAAATATTTGTTGGATTAATTTGACCAAGCATTTTATTTTAAGATTATAATTTGAAAATGACAGTTAATATCTTATAAAAATAGATAAAATAAAGTGAGTAAAACTTGTTAAAAAATTAAAATTTCAATAAACTTATATTCTTTAAAATACAAGTGAGTTTTATTATTTAAAACATTGATCACTAATATTTTAAATAATTTTTTTTCATAGCTTCTAAAGATTTCATTTTTTTATCAGGTTCAACGCATTTAAAAGTACAATAAAACTGCTTGGAAAAATACAAATTGAGCTTATTTTGGATAATGAAAAAAGATTCAATTTAAGATAAAACCTAAAAATGAAGT
>JANXRS010000021.1 GCA_025356745.1 Arcicella sp. | reverse complement strand
AATTAGTATTAACGTCGTTGAGGTTTAAAATCTCAACGACGTTTTTGTTTATATTTATTTTACTTTTTAAACTAATTTCTAATAAAACTTTATCCATAAATCTTAAATCCTCTTTCTCTAAATAATGCAAAATATCACGCTCTAATTTATCACGACAAATTTCTAATTTGGGAATATGAAATTTATTCATCAATCGCATTGCATGATACATTATTAGAGGCGTGTGGGCGTATTGATGAGCTACCCGAAAAGGTTGTTCGATGTATTGATTTGAAAGAATGGTTTGTTGAATATATGTTATAGAATCTTGTCCGTATTCGTCCAATTCTAAACCGTAAGATAATTGACAATAAATCATATTCGACAACGCACAAGCATCGAATTCGATGTACATATCTTTGCCAAACCAAGTGGAATATGCTTTCAAATTTCGGTATCCTGGAAAAGTATTTTTAATTTGATATTTAAATGCGTTTGAATGACTTATTAGCTTCTTTTGTAGCCATTTAGCCTCTTCTTTTGTATGCGGAAGGGTCATGTAAATCATGGCAGTATCATCAATGTCATCGGGGATTTTGAAGTAATTGAAACGAGAAAGAATATTGCCGTGTGGAAAGTGTTGAGAGGGATTTGTGCGGAAGAAATTATACGTATTTAATCCATCTTTATTTTTGAAAAGTGAGTAACTATTGACAGCCTTTTTTGTAATTTGTTCGACCAATAATTGGGATTCAGAGGATAAAAACTCTTTAATATTATTGATTGTAAAAACAGTAATTGCCGTAAAAAAAACATTGGTATCTGGACGACGATAATACCAATATTTATTGCTCCGATACGACTCAAAAATACCTTCTGGAAAGTATTTTCGATTGGCTGTATCTTGTAAATGTGCAATTTTTTGTATTAGGTCGTTTATCGTCATATTGGTTTAGATTAGGAGGATAGCTTATAAAGCCATCCTCCTAAATTTATCATCATAAAGGATAATCCATTTTTATATTGGCTCTTTTATAATGGGATGCATCCAAAGGTACTTCCACAAATCCTACGCTTAAATACATAGATATTGCGGGCGTAAGTGAACGATTTGAACGCAAATATAACGATTTTGCTTTACGTTTTTTTGCTTCTTCAATCGCAACGACACAAAGTTTTTTGCCTAACCCTAACCCTTGTGCATTGGGAGAAACCCCCATTTTTGCGAGTTCATATTCATTATTTCCATCGTGTATGAGAGCGGCTGTTCCCACTATTTCATCATCTAATTTAGCAAAATATATTTTTCCACCGCCGTCAATGATACTTTGAGGATTATCCAATTGAACTAAATCTTGATGTTCAACCGTAAAGAATTTTTCAATCCATTCAACGTTGATTCTTTTAAAGTCTTTTTTATAAACTTCCTGATATTCTATGATTTGTACCGATTTTTCCATGGTATGGTTAATTTATTCGAGCTAAAGTTTTAAATTTCCTTTTCAAAAAAATGCGTATCTACGGGCATCAATGGAAAAACGGTTGGCAAATTCTGTTTTTGAATTAAGGTAAATCCATTGCGTTCGTAAAATCTAATGGCAGCTTGAAGTCTTTCTAACGTGCCGAGGTATAGACTTTTAATGGTATTGATACGGGCTGATTCTTCCAAAGTATTTAACAACCTTTGAGCAATTCCGTGTTCTTTCCCCCTAAACTCCTTCTTGACAAACATTTTTCTGATTGTTCCGATATTATCTCCGCAATCTATTAGAGCAATGGTACCAACTACTTCATCATTGAATTTTGCTACCCAGAAATTACCTTTTTTTTGTTGATAAAAAGTTGGAATATTTAATAAATCTTGTTGCTCGTTAATAGTTATCGGAACTTGAAATTCATTTTGTTGAATATTCAAAATCAAGCTTACTATATGATTAGTATCTTGGTCCTCAAAGGGTTGTATGGTAATCATCGTATTTATGGGTTACTGAATTGTAATTTCTCCTATTAAATATGGGGCAACTTTCCCCGCAATTTTTACTCGATTTCCTATTAAAGTACAAGCTAAGTCTCCTCCTCTTGCCGAAATTTGTCGAGCTTTAAACTCATTCTTCTCCAATATTTTGGCCCAATAAGGTACTAAACTCGTATGTGCCGAACCTGTAACAGGGTCTTCATCACCACCCGATTGTGGACCGAAAAATCTTGAAACAAAATCACAATTAGAGCCTTTAGCAGTCACAATTATTCCACGACATTCAACTTCTGCCATCTTCTTAAAATCAGGCTTGAATGCTTTAATTTGAGCTTCGGTTTCAAAAATTAGCAGATAGTCAGTTAATCCTTTCAACGTTTCTTTTGGCGTTGCTCCCAATGCTTCAATTAATGCCAATGGTGTTTCCACGGTTTGTATAATATCCATCGGAAAGTCCAAAATCAATAAATCACCTTGTTTTTCTACCTTTAAAATGCCACTTCTTGACGTAAATTCTATGACTGATTTTGGATAATCGGTATACTGGAAAATTGAGTAGGAAGTTGCTAAAGTAGCATGTCCACATAAATCAACTTCCATGGTGGGAGTAAACCAGCGAATATGGAACTTATCTCCCTGTGGAACGTAAAAAGCAGTTTCTGCAAGGTTATTTTCTTCGGCAATTTTTTGCATTATATCGTCCGCCAGCCATTCGGACAATGGCACAACGGCAGCAGGATTGCCACTGAAAACTTGGTCAGTGAAAGCGTCTAATTGATAAATTTTTAGCTGCATGATTTTAATAGTTTTCGATTCTGAAGAGTCGAGTTATGCTAATTTATGAAATTCTTTAAAGCGTTCTATGTACGTTTTCTCTGTCCAAATATCTTCAAGTTCTTTTAGAGCAATCAAAATATTGTGTTCTTGATTTTCAAAAATATGAGTGTTTAATTCCTTCACATCCGCCCAAATTTTTTGAAGTTTCGGTAATAAAATTTTGCCCTTTTTTGAAAGTTTTAAATTACGTTTTCGAGCATCTTCCGATGATTTTTTTGAAATTATTAACCCCTTTTTTTCTAAACCCTTTGCAGTTTGAATGATAGCAGGATGCGTAACATTTAAAACCTCAGCTATTTCCATAATACTGGCTTCTCCTTTTTGGGATAGGTAATAAAACAACGGAAAATATTTTGCTTCAAAATCAATTCCATAAAATTGATATACATCCGCTACACTTTGCATACCTATTTCACTCATTCGCTTCATGCGACTGGCAAAGGCTAAGGCTCCTAACTCTATTAACAAATCCATTTTTTCGTTATCCGATTTTTGGGGTTCGATTTCATAAAAAATAAAATCATTTAAGTAACTAATTACGTAACTGATTACGCAAATTTGAAAATAATATTTATAAAAACCAAAAAAAGCCACCCATTTTTTTAGGAGTGGCTTTTAAAACTACTGATAACAGTGCTGAAAGTCTAATGTCGTCAGTATCTATTCTAACTAAAATTTTCATCTTTTATAACAAATTCAATCATGCGTCTATCTCCCCAATAAAGTTCATCTGAATTTGGTTGATAAAAACCACAGTGTCCACCATAATTTGGAAGTTCTGAAAAAATATAATCAGATTTTTTAGCAACCTCCAACATAGCACAGCTTTCTGACAAAACAGGATCATTTTTAGCATTCAAAATAAACGTTGGTACTCGGATTTTATCAACTACGTTCATCGCAGCACATTGCTCATAATACTCTCGTCCGTTTTTAAAGCCATGAAGAGGGGCAATGTAATTGTCCGTAAAATCATCTAAAGATTTGAATGTAGAGAAATCTTTAAGCGTTTGATTATCTATCATTGCTGAACGATTTAAGAGAAATTTTACGAGTTTTGTCTTAAATCGTTCGCTATAAAATCCACGATTGCCCATCACATCAACGCTTCCTTGTAGGTCGGTAGGAGAGGAGATAGCAATAATTTTTTTGATTTGTATTGGAATATTTTCTGATTTTTCTCCAGCATATTTTAAGGAAATATTGCCACCTTTGCTGTAACCAACCAAGATAATTTCAGTGTATTGCTTTTTGAATAAAGCATAATTAATCACTTCTTCCAAATCTCCCGAACTTCCATGCGTAGTAATTTTTTCAAAACGATTATTTTCACCACCCAATCCCCGATGATTCCACACTAAGGCATCATAGTCGACCGATTTAAAGGCTTTTACACCTCCTAAGAGATAAGGGCGAGTAGAATTGCCTAAGAATCCATGCGTAAAAATAGCAAGTTTAGTATTATTTTCAGACGATATTGACCAATCTACATCCAAGAAATCCCCATCAGATAATTCTAATCTTTCACGGCTATAATCTATACCATTAACTTTACGAAAAACACTGGGATAAATGGTTGAAACGTGCGGATTTCGCCAGATGTGAGAGGGTAAATAAGAGGATTGTAAAATAGGCATTTTAAGTTATTTATTTGATTTTAGACAAACTTTAAACAAGCCCAAAAGGTTATTCGTTCATTGATGGGTGTTTGACCTAAAACCAAAAAATGTACATAGATTTCCATACGCATAAACCTTTATAGGTTGAAAGTCGGGATTCGGGCCAAAAGTATTTACTACTGGACATACAGGCAAAAAAATGGTTTTAAAACTGAATAGACTTCCGTAACTTGTTTGCTACCAAACAAAAACCAAGTTATCGTGAAGTCCAATCAAGTTGTATGTCAATTTAGTGAGTATTTTTTAGACTTTAGAGAATCACTTATAAAAAATCTCTTACTCGTTTGTAATGCCATAATTATCTCTCGTTCGACTAGGCGCCCCCGACTAATTTGAGTGTGATGAAAGATTATTTGCCTCAACTCTTGGAGAATGAATAAACTGTTTCATGTTCGCACTACAAACGCTTGATAGGATCGGGCGGCGTTCCGCTTTTCAATATTTCCGATTCGGCTAACAACAAACTCATTGACTGCATTTTGGGAATGATTTATAAAACCCTCTCAGAGAGTGTTCGGACGGCGTTCCGTAAATACCTTATTTTGGATGGAACACAATGGAAAAGAGGTGAAAAATGCGTTCACTTATTGACTCTATGTATTGTCTATCACGACCCATTTATTGGCGACTGACGCTCGGCATCAGTTAAATAAAAAAGGGGGACATTCTTCCGAAGAAGACCGACAAAAACTATTTGCCGAAGCCTGTGAGCGTTACCAACTTTCAGGTAAAATTTTACTGGCAGACCGTGAATTCATCGGTGAAAAATGGCTATCATTTTTGGTAAGTAAAAAGATAGATTCTATCATCCGAATGAGTAAAACTTGCTACAAGAAACCTATTTCAGAGTCGTTGGGCTTCGTCTATTCCAAATTGGAGAAAATGGCACTGAAAGCTAAAAAGAATAAGAAAAGTATTATCAAACAGTTCCAAATGAAAGGTAACATCTACTCAGTGGTAATTGTCAAAAATGATAAGGATGACCCCTCAGAACCATTAATGTACTTTATCTCTACCCTTCAAGATAAAGCAGAAATATTGGATGGATATAGAATTAGGTGGCATAGGGGGATGCCCAATCAAATCTGTTTTAAACACTTGAAATCCAATGCAGCTCCACTGTGGGCTTCAATTTAGAAGACCTAATTCGGGCGGCGATCCGCTTCGTCAAGATTCTAAAATCTGTTTAATGGTTGCTCTGGTAGTCATGGCGTATGTTTTGAGCATTCAGCAGGGACTTGAAAACTAAGGTTGAGAAAAAGAAAATCTATAAAAATAAACCGTCTCGGTTGGCAATTTCATACTTCAGACAAGGGCTTTCGATAGTCAAAGCCAAAGTTTGGTCTTTGAGGATGTTCATCTGCGTACTTAATGATATTTTTAGAAATGCTGATCAAGGAAAACGTCATTCAACATTGCAAAGAATTAAAAGAATATCGGGCGGCGAACCGCTATCAACGCAAAGTTGGTGAAGGTAAAAATGAAATGCTGGTAATTAACAACGTTTGTAATAAGTTAGTCCACCGTATTTTTGGGTGTGTTTCTCGAAGAGAAAAATATAACGAAAATTATAAACAAGCATTTGCATGAATCATAGAAATCGCTCCGCTGGGAAACCCAGTTATCAAATCTGATCACGGTTCGACTGATATTGTTTTTGGAATGCGGAGTGCCACCCAGATGTATTTCTTGGATGTGTTTAATACTCCCAGATTAATGGATTTACCCGATAGAGTGCTTTACAGTTTTGAACCATTCAAAAAATATGCTCAACTGGACTACAAACTTTTACCCACCAAATATCTTGATAAAGATGAAATCATAGATTCGTAGGATGATATATTGAGATTGATAGTTTCGCTGAAATTAGGCAAAACGACTGCCTATCAGGTATTCAAACGGTTGAATCGGCAGGCGTTCCTGTCTTACGCAAAAAAAAAACCTTGGAAGCTGTCTTCAAAAAATTTGGTCGAATTATTCAAACGGGATGCCGTCCAACCATTTTTATTCTCAAATATTACGATGATTTAGCGTTGAGACAGGCGATTGAGAAGCAACTGAGCCACGTAGAACTGATGAATCGTTTTTCAAAAGTGGTTTTCTTTGGACAAAATCAAGAGTTCCAAGCGGCGACCAAAGAAGAACAAGAACGTATTATTTTGTGCCGAAGTATCATTTAAAATGCTATTGTGCTGTGGAATTATCTGTATCTATCGGATTTACTCTCAAAAATAGAGCAACAAGAAGAAATTGAAGAGATAATTTTGACGGTCAGAAACTCAACCGCACTCACTTGGAAGCATATCAATTTCATTGGAGAATACGGCTTTGCTAATTTGCTGAATAACAACGAGTTACGGTTTGATATGGAGAAGTTGAAGGCTTGGAACTATCAAAAACCATTAGAAATTAAATTACCTCAAAGTGTTGATAATCAGTAGATTACAAGCCTTATTTTATTTTAGGCCCAAATGGTGATTTCAGACCAACTTATCGAAGACAGACACAAATATTAGATGGGTAAAGGAATTAGATGGCATTGGGAAATGCCTAATCAAATTTGTTTTAAATACTTGAAGCAATTTCATATTTCAGTTGGAGGTTTTCAATCATTAAAGCTAAAATTTGGTCTTTGAGAAGGTTCATTAGAGTTCTAAATGATATTTTAAAAACACTAATCAAGAATTTTTTTTTATGTCCATGAGTAAACAAGTTTTACCCCAAATGTGCGGCAAAGCCCATGATTCTTCTTATAACTCGTAAAGTTTCAACCATTAATCATCTTAAAGTATTACTTGAAAATATTTATTGACTACTTTTCGTCATTTCTCTATACATATACGTTATATTATAATACTTTATAGCTATATTTACACGTTTAAACTGATAATCTTACATTTGTAACAAAAATACTCTTTAAATCATGAGGATGCATTAGGTCTATCGTTTCCTTTCAAGGAGGCTATTAATTCCCTACTCTGCCTCTAGTTAAGCACAAAACCATCCAGAAATCCCACTATTATAATAAGCTATTATTAAAATTTATCCTACTGTGCAAAAAGCTGTGATTTAGATTTATGCAGTTTTTTGCCAGTATTTATTCCATTGGTTATTAATTTCTAATGTTTTTAGGATAGTCAAAGCCCCACTTCCTTTTTGAGACCAACTTTGTCCTTTCTTTTTC
>JANXRS010000012.1 GCA_025356745.1 Arcicella sp. | reverse complement strand
GAGCAGGTCGATGGTGGAGCCATGGTAATTGATGTCAATTTGGATGAAGGAATGATTGATGGCGTTGAAGCGATGAAGACATTTTTGAATCTTTTAATGGCAGAACCTGACATTGCCAAATTGCCGATTATGATTGATTCCTCGAAATGGGAAGTGATTGAAGCGGGCTTAAAATGTGTACAAGGAAAATCAATTGTGAACTCCATTTCACTGAAAGAAGGAGAAGCAAAATTTATAGAATCTGCCCAAAAAGTAAAACGCTACGGTGCGAGTACAGTCGTGATGGCTTTTGATGAACAAGGACAAGCAGATAGTTTTGAAAGACGTAAGGAAATTTGTCAGCGAGCGTATGATATTTTAGTAGATAAAGTAAAATTCCCTCCGCAGGACATCATTTTTGACCCCAATATCCTGACCGTAGCCACGGGAATGGAGGAACACAATAACTATGCAGTAGATTTTATAAATGCAACCCGTTGGATAAAAGAGAATTTACCCTACGCCAAAGTTTCGGGTGGAGTTTCAAATATTTCGTTCTCGTTTAGAGGTAACGAACCCGTTCGGGAAGCAATGCACACCGTATTTTTATACCACGCCATCAAAGCGGGCATGGACATGGGAATTGTGAATGCAGCTCAATTGGGCGTTTATTCTGACATTCCTGCCGATATGCTCGAAATGTGCGAAGACGTACTTTTGAACCGTAGAGATGATGCAACGGATAGAATGATTAAATTCGCAGAAACGGTAAAATCAAAAGGAAAGGAAGTTGTCATTGATAATAAATGGCGTGACCAACCCGTTGGAAAACGCTTGGAACACGCTTTGATTAAAGGGCTTACCGAATTTATTGACGAAGACGTTGAAGAAGCTCGTCAATTGGTTGACAAACCCCTCCACGTAATCGAAGGTCCATTAATGGATGGCATGAACGTGGTAGGTGATTTATTTGGAGAAGGAAAAATGTTCTTGCCACAGGTTGTAAAATCGGCAAGGGTTATGAAAAAAGCGGTGGCTTATCTTCTTCCTTTTATCGAAGAAGAAAAACTCCGTAATCACGTGGAAGGTCAAGCCGAAGTATCTTCGAGTGCTGGAAAGATTTTGATGGCAACCGTAAAAGGCGATGTTCATGATATTGGTAAAAACATCGTTGGTGTGGTTTTGGGTTGCAATAATTACGAAATTATTGATATGGGTGTGATGGTTCAGACCGAAAAAATCCTTGCTGCCGCCCGTGAGCACAATGTGGATATTATCGGACTTTCGGGTTTGATTACACCTTCATTGGATGAAATGGTGGGGGTTGCCAAAGAAATGGAACGTCAAGGATTTACCATTCCATTGTTGATTGGTGGAGCAACCACTTCAAGAATTCATACGGCGGTAAAGATTGACCCTCATTATTCAGGACCCGTTATTCACGTATTGGATGCTTCTAAAAGCGTGCCTGTTGCGGGTCGTTTGATGCAAAGTGAGCAAACGAGTAAAGAAATTTTTGACGAAATAAAGGCTCAGTACGCACAGCTACGAATAGACCACGCAAGCCGTCAGAAGGACAAAAATTACGTACCGATAGAAAAAGCACGTTTGAATACGCCAAAAATTGATTGGGAAAATTTCAAAGCTACGAAGCCACAATTTTTAGGTAATAAATATTTTATGGACTATGATTTAACGGAGATTGCAAAATATATTGACTGGACTCCGTTCTTCTCGACCTGGCAATTATCAGGTAAATATCCAAAGATTTTTGAAAATGAAGTTGTAGGAGTAGAAGCCAAAAAATTGTTTGACGATGCCCAAGCATTATTGAAGGAAATTATTGATAATAAACTACTTACAGCTCGTGCAGTCGTTGGTTTTTATCCTGCCAATGCTATTGGTGATGACATTGTGTTACATAATTTTGAGGAAATTACCAGAGAAATTCCTTGTGAAAAACACGGAGTGCATCAACATACGAGCTATAATGTTTTGAGTAATACGGTTGTTTCGGAAGATGGAAATTTGATGACGCAAACTGATACGCAAACCGTCTTGCATCACCTCCGTCAACAAGGACAAAAAGCGGCAAATTTGCCAAATTATTGTCTTTCAGATTTTATTGCTCCTGAAAAAACGGGTAAGGATGATTACATTGGTGCATTTGCCGTAACGGCAGGAATTGGCATCGAACCTTTGGTAGAAAAATACGAAAAAGATCACGATGATTATAACTCAATCATGGTAAAAGCCCTTGCAGATCGTTTAGCAGAAGCATTTGCAGAACTTATGCACGAAAGGACTCGTAAAGAATTTTGGGGATATTCGACCGATGAAGATGCTACTCCCGAAGAATTAATTTCTGAAAAATACGTGGGAATTCGTCCAGCACCAGGTTATCCAGCTTGTCCAGACCATACCGAAAAGAAGGCTTTATTTGACATACTCCAAGCCGAAGAAAAAATAGGCATTCAATTAACTGAAAGTTTTGCGATGTACCCTGCAAGTTCAGTAAGCGGTTTTTATTTCTCAAATCCAGAAAGCAAATATTTCCCAATCGGAAAAATAGCCAAAGACCAAGTAAAAAATTATGCAGAACGCAAAGGAATGAGTTTGGAATTGACCGAGAAATGGTTAGCTCCTGTTTTGAATTATGATTAGGAATTTTTAGGTTTATACATGACAAAAGGCAACGAAATTCGTTGCCTTTTGTCATGTATAAATCTGTAGTAGTATTGATATTTTTTATGCGTAAAAGGTTTTAAAGGCATTGAAAAATACAACTAAATCTTTGACGAAGGAAAATGTATAATATCCAATATATTTCTCTTTAAATTACCTATTAATTCTTTAAGCTGATTAGTTTTTTGAGGAAATGCACTTACCCACCCAATTAAAGGGAAAATAGGCTCATTAACTCTGTGAGTATCTTTTAAGTAATAATCTAAGATTTCTCCTCTATTATCAGTTTTTGGGAAAATAAGAAATAATCCTAAAACTTTAGCTGATTTATCCTTTGGTGTCATTCCATGTAAATATTTTAGAACTGTATCGGGGATATCATACTTTTCTACACTTTTGTGTTTTTTATATTTTGCATCCAAAATAATTAAATACGCTGAACCACCAAATTTAATTTCAATGATAAAATCAGGATTCAAATTTCCTTGTCCTTTTTTAGTAGTTATAAATAATTCAGCATTCTGATAGTAAATAATAATATTATTGTCTTTTGATTTCGCCTGTTTAAAATCTTCTGAAATAATCATTTCGGTATTAAAATTTTCATTTACAGCATAAACAAGTTCTAAAAAACAAAACTGCTCATACAATGTAGCTAAATCATTAATTTTGAATAACTTTCTAAAGTTACCATAATTATTACTCTCAATATTGAGTTTATTAAATCCTATATCCCAAGTTTTGGCGTAATGATTTTTTGTTAGAATTCTTTCAAAATTGATAAAATTCGAGCGTTTTTCCTTGTTTACTGGAATATATGTATCGAATAAATATTGTAACTCATTAATTATAGTTCTGCATTGAGATATTTTTTTTTGACAATATTCGTGATAAATAATAGTGAACTTGCCTTTAAAATCATCTCTCAGTTCACTATTTAGTCCATTTAAGTCAATCTCAATTTTATATAATTTTGAAAAAAATATATGTATAACACCATGAATTAAATGGTTTTCTATAACATCCGTAGTAATTTCATTGGTATCATAAAGTCCATGGGTAAATTTAAAAGATTTATTATTAATTAATATGCCACTTTTATCTCTAAGGGTAGTCGAATAAGAAAAGTTAGTGTTTTGACCTACCCATCTATCAAAATCCTTCGATATAGGTTTACTATCAGACCATTCTTCTACCAATTCTTTATTTTCAATTGTTGAAAACTTATCGTATCTGAATGAATTTCTATGGACATAAATTTCATTTAAAAATTCTTGCATTTTATCTAAAAATTCTAAATGAGAGATATCTAATTTAGAATTTTCACTATCCGATGAGAATCTGGTTAAACTTAGTTTCTTATTAAAAAAACTAACCTGTTTTTCCACTAAATCTGTAAATATTAAATTTAAATCATCTTCTGTAAGCTTGCTCGGTTTTATTTCAATTATAGCAAGTACTTGTTCTTCTTTATTATTATCATTAATATCAGTATTAATGAACTTCAAAACACATTGCCCTGCGTATAGTGAAAAAATTCTAAATAGCCGTTGCTTTCCAATATTAACTTCTTTTATTCTAAATTCAATCTCTGTTTGATTATAACCATAAATAGTGTTTTTATAATTAATTCCTTCCAAATCAACTTTATACCAAAAACAATTATCTAAAGAAGTTATATACTTTATTTCACAGCCATAATCTCCAATAAATAAATAATTATTTTTTGCTAATAATATGGTTTCTGAAGATACTATTAGTCCAACAAAATCTAATTCATAAATTTTTACTATACAGAACTCACGACTCATAGTATAGTAAAAATTTATGAATTAGATTTTGTTGGACTAATA
>JANXRS010000002.1 GCA_025356745.1 Arcicella sp. | reverse complement strand
TGATAAAGGAACTGATTTTGGTGAAACACAACCAGTGACCGCATCTTTTACAGTAGCGGTATAATCACGTGAGATGTCAACAAATTTACCATCAGCACCAATGGCAACCAAATTAAGCGTTTTACCCACAAAACCCGTACTCCAAGTTACCAAGTTTGTGCTCGTTGATGGAGTTGTTGCTACTAAATTAATTGTATTTGCTTTTGTATAATCATCATTACTTCTTGAACAAAAGGCTAATGGTCCATCTGCTGCAACCGTTGGTGCTGGAGGTAAAGGCAATGCAATAGTCGTAATTGGATCAGATGCTGGCGACAAACAATTACGAGGGTCAAGCACACGAACGGTGAAAGTAGCAGAATTTTTAACAGTTAATGATTTTGTTGAATCTGTTGTATTCCAACGGAAACGAGTTCTTTCGTTATTTGGTAAATCAGATGACGTCAAAATTACACTTTGGTCAGCACAGAATGAAAGTGGTCCAGTTGCTGTAATTATTGGCTTTGCTGGAAGTGCATAAACGATAACTTTCACAGGGTCTGAAGTTGGAGAAAGACAAAGATTTGCATCTCTAACGGCAACCGTAAAGTCTCCTGAAGCATTAATCGTAATAGAACGGGTAATAGCAGCATTACTCCAAAGATAAGTAGTATTTGGCGTTGAAGTTAAGGTAACATTACCACCACTACAGAATGCTAAGGGTCCACCTGCTGAAATTACTGGCTTCATTGGTAATGCAAAAACCGTAATCGTAGTAGTATCAGATGATTTCGACACACAACCGCTCGTATCAATTACTTGAACAGTATATTTTCCAACTGTACTAATATTTTTAATGCTTGGTGTGGTTGCTCCCGTACTCCATTTATATTTAAAGCCCAAAGAAGAAGTCAAACTCAAAGTATCTCCTTGACAAATTGCCGCTCCTTTTTTCGAAGGCGTAATAACGGGTTTTGGAGGAACTCTTAATGCTCTTAATGAAACAGTATCTGACAAAGGAGATTTACATCCTAATGTACTTTCAGTTGTCTGAACTTGAATTTTTGCTGTTTTATTGAATGATTTTATAAAACTTTTGGTACCTAAACTGTCCTGCTTAGTACCATTAACATACCAAGTATAACCCGTTACAAACTGCGAACTGTCTGCTTTTAAAGATACCGTTTTATCTTCACAGAAAACAGTATCACTGGCAGTCACTTTAGGTTTAGTTACGGCAGTAAAATTAATAAAAATCTGTCCTGCTCCATAAACACGTACTTGTGGGCAATCTGGAGATGTTACCGAAAGAAAATAATAACCAGGTTTAGTAACTTTTAATTCAGGAGAACCTTGGCCACTGGTAGATTTATCAATTAAATAACCATAAGTTGTTTGGTCAAGTCCAAGCCCCCTTTCCCAAGCATACAGAAATTTTGGATTGGTAACGCTTGATTTCAACGTAATAGTCTCGCCATCACACACTATTTTTTTGTCTTGAGTAATAAAAGGGTTCGTGCTTGGAGCCGCCATATACTTAATAAAAAGCGTTTGAGAAGGAGCACTTTCTACACCAAATTCTGTACAGGTTGCATAAACATTGATGTCAAAAAGTACATCTAAGTATTTTTTATCACCAACATTGTTTCTACCAAGATTTCCTCTATCACCAGCATTATACCACTGAATAAAGCCATTTCCACAGCCCGTAGATTGCAAAATTACTGAACTTCTGGCATCTCCTGCTGATTGATAGCCA
Source organism: Arcicella sp. (assembly GCA_025356745.1). Classification (GTDB taxonomy): domain Bacteria; phylum Bacteroidota; class Bacteroidia; order Cytophagales; family Spirosomataceae; genus Arcicella. The sequence goes on along the minus strand of JANXRS010000002.1, from coordinate 8,513 downwards.
CATCTATCTACACCTAAATAAGCTACCCCTGGAGCTGGGGGTATTGCTATATTACTCGTCGTTTTAGACGATGGATCTTCTGTTCCCTTTGGAGACTTGTTTGCCCATGAAGTGATAGACGTTGCCACAAATAGTAGGGCTAAGAAAGTCCTATGAGTAAAGTTGTTCATAATTAATATTATTTTGATAAAAATTTTAGGTTAAGATTAAAACCAACTCAACGTTTGAATGACTAAGACAGTAGTTTTGCTATAAAAAGCAACAATTTAGACAATTTTCATTATTTTATGGAATTGCAAGTAAATTTAAGATAAGAACCGCTATAAACCATAGAAAAGTATTCAAACTTTTTAAATAATCAGTTAGTTTTTAATGTGAATGAATCATTAATAAACTTTACTTAAAATTATAAGTTCTTGATATAATACCAGTTAAGTCTAATTTCAGGATTTAAAGATAGTATTTATTTAATAATAGACAGTTTTAAAGGCAAAAGGGTTGTTAACGTTTATCGAAAATATAACTTTTTTAGTAAAAATACTACTTTACGAAAAATAAAAATCTTTCGACACTTTATTAGTATGATTCATTATTTATTATCTTTGAAAAACATAAATCATTTTATATTTATTGTCATAATTCTATGAATATCCGTAAACTACCTTCAGCAAGTAAAGCCTTTAAATTTCCATTACTTATTAAAAGTATTTTGGCTTATTCAACCATGATTGAGCCTGAAAATGAAATTGTATATAGGGATAAAGTAAGATATAATTATTTTGAGTTAAATCGTCGAGTAAGAAAGCAGGCAAATGTCTTTAAAAAATTAGGTCTCAACGGAGGACAAACCATTGCAGTTTTAGATTATGATTCACACCGTTATCTGGAATGTTTTTTTGGGATTCCGATGACTGGAAATGTACTGCATACTATCAATTGGCGATTATCGCCCGTTCAGATTCTTTATACGATTAATCACGCAGAAGATGTCGTAATTATCTGTCATGCAGACTTTTTGCCCTTATTGGAATCTTTGTCAAAGGATATGAAAACGGTTAAAAATATCATTGTATGTGCAGATGGCGGAGAGTATTCAAAAGAAAATATCCTCCCAATCGTTGGAGAATATGAGGAATTATTTAACCAAGCATCTGATGAATATGATTTTGAAGATTTTGATGAAGATGCTGTGGCGACTACTTTTTATACCACAGGAACGACTGGAAATCCGAAAGGCGTATATTTTACGCACCGTCAATTAGTGCTGCATACCCTCTCTGTTTCTGTAACTTTTAGTGCCATAGACAGAGCATGTCAGTTCAATAATTCGGATGTTTATATGCCTCTTACGCCCATGTTCCACGTACACGCTTGGGGCTTTCCGTATGTGGCAACCATGTGCAATACTAAACAAGTTTATATAGGCAAATTTGACCCCGAGGTAGTTTTGAAATGCTTTGTTAAAGAAAAGGTAACTTTCTCTCATTGTGTTCCAACAATCTTACAAATGTTTGTTTCACACCCTGCCACTCAGAATATTGACCTCTCGAAGTGGAAGGTTGTAATTGGTGGGTCTGCCTTACCAAAGTCCTTGGCAAAAGCGGCAATTCAACGGGGAGTTGATGTAATTACGGGTTATGGAATGTCCGAAACTTGCCCAATTCTTTCAACGGTTTATGTGAGTCCGAAAGATAAATTGAACCCTGATATTAACTTTCAAGTTGAAGCTCGTACTCGTTCAGGAACACCCGCTATTTTTGTAGATTTACGCTTGATTGATGATAATGGAGACACTGCTCCTAAAGACAATCAAACGCTTGGAGAGATAACCGCAAGAACGCCTTGGCTTACCCAAGGCTATTTTAATGAACCCGAAAAATCAGAAGAATTATGGGCTGACGGGTGGTTACATACAGGCGACGTAGCAACGATGAACTCAAACAATTCTCTAAAAATTACGGATAGAATTAAGGATGTTATTAAAACAGGGGGCGAATGGGTAAGTTCAATTGATCTAGAAAATATGATTGGGCAACACGAAGCCGTCATGGAAGTTGCCATTGTGGGAATTCCAGACGCAAAATGGGGAGAACGGCCACACGCTATGATTGTTTTGAAGGAAGGGGAAAATATGACAAAAGAGGATTTAAAAACCTTCATGCAACGTTATGTAGACGACAATACTATCACGGCATGGACTATTCCGAGTTCAGTAGAATTTGCAGTTGCCATTCCTAAAACATCCGTTGGAAAACTTGACAAAAAGGTTATTCGGGCTACATTATTGACTGAATAAAAGATTTTATATAAATGCTTGATTACATAAACCTTGCTTGGATTCTGAGCAAGGTTTTTTGTTTTAGCAATAATTCGACATATATTTGAATGCGATTACATTAAACTTATCTTTATATAATTGAGCTACATACTCCTTTTCCTTAACCCCAAAATAAATAATGAAAAAAAACTTATTTTTACTTTTATCATGGTTATTAGTTATGGCTTTCAACGATATAAAAGCTCAAAATAAACTTAAAAAACCAAGAACAATCGTAACTACCGATGGTGAAATTGATGATGTAGATTCTTTTATCAGAATGTTGCTTTATGCCAACGAATTTCAAATAGAAGGCTTAATTTATAGCAGTTCGATGTGGCATTATAAAGGCGATGGGAAAGGCACAAAAATGGTTTCTGAAATGGAAATGACGAAGAAAATGTACGGCGAAAAAACAGATTTACGTTGGGCAGGGGTAAACTGGATGCAAGATTTGGTTAAGGCTTATGCAAAAGTGTATCCAAATCTAAGTAAAAATGCAAAAGGTTTTCCAACGGCTTCAAAATTAAAAAGTTTGATAAAAGTAGGAAATATTGATTTTGAAGGAGAAATGGATTATGACACGGAAGGCTCAAATTTTGTTAAAGCAAAACTACTTGACGATAATATGGCACCACTCTACTTACAAGTTTGGGGTGGCACAAACACTATTGCCAGAGGCTTGAAATCAATTGAAGACCAATATAAAAACACTCCCAAATGGCAAGAAATCTATAAAAAAGTATGCAAAAAAGCCATTATTTATGCCATTCTTGACCAAGATGCAACCTATAAAAAGTACGTTGCGGTTAATTGGAAGGATATTAAAGTTTACTATAATTCGCATCAATTTGCTTGTTTGGCCTATCCTTGGCAAAAGCAAGTCCCAACAGAATTACATCCATTTTTAAAAGGTAAATTTATGGGTGAGCATATTATCAATAATCATGGAGCTTTGACAAAAATGTATTATAGTTATGGTGATGGACAAAAACAGGCGGGCGATGACGAGAATATTCACGGTGATATTACTAAATTGAAAAATGCACAATGGGGAAGTTTCGGATAGTATGATTTTATTTCAGAAGGCGATTCTCCTGCATTTTTGCACTTGATTAATGTGGGCTTAGGAAATCTCGAAAATCCGCAATTTGGTGGTTGGGGTGGACGTTTAAGCCAATCTAAAACTAATCCAAATCGTTGGGAAGACGGTGAAGATGTTGCTGATTTTAATCCATTTACCCACAAAATGGACTTGGCATATCCTCAAACTCGTTGGTTAGAAGCACTGCAAAATGACTTTACTGCTCGTGCAGATTGGTGCGTGAAGGGTTTCAAAGACGCTAATCACGAGCCAACTATCAAACTAAATATTCCATCAAATTTATCAGCAGAACCAAATAGTACTGTAAAATTAAGTGCAACTGCAATTGACCCTGATGGCCATAATTTAAAGTATCATTGGTGGCAATATGACGAAGTAGATACCTACAGGGGGAAAATTTCCATTCAAAATGCAGGTGATAAAAATGCTTCATTTAGCATGCCAAACGATATTAAAAAAGGCGAAACTATTCACCTAATTTTAGATGTAAAGGATAGTGGAACACCACAACTAACTCGTTATCTGCGAGTTGTGATAAAAGGAAAATAATTATAGCATGAATTTTATCAAAATTAAAATTAATTTGCCCAAAAATTATTTATATATTATCTTTGCAATAGAATTAAAAATCGCAAAATCTGAATGAATAAAAACTGGAAAATAGTCGAAGATTTACCTTCAATGAAAGGCGTTTTGTGGTTTTACTGATATTTTAGGAGGTCAAGTTTATTGACCTCCTTTTTTGTGACTATATCGAATCAAGTAATAAAATTAAAAAATAATGAAAGTAACACAAAGCCAACCAGCCATTTTGTTGTTGGAAGACGGTACATTTTTTAAGGGAAATGCTCTCGGAAAAATCGGGACAAGTGGCGGAGAAATTTGTTTCAATACGGGCATGACGGGCTATCAGGAAATTTATACTGACCCTTCCTATTTTGGACAAGTAGTTGTTAATACGACTTCGCACATTGGGAACTATGGAGTGGTGGATGTTTTGGAAGAAGAATCTGCTTCTGTGAAGATTTCGGGCATGGTTTGTAATGAGTTTTCACCCATTCATTCACGCAAAACTGCTAATGATTCACTTCAAAATTACTTTGAAAGAGCGGGAATTGTAGGGATTTCGGGCGTGGATACTCGCCAAATCGTACGTCATATTCGGGATGCAGGTGTGATGAATTGCATTATCTCTTCGGAAATTTTGGACGTGGAGGAATTGAAAAAAGAATTGGCAAAAGTGCCACCAATGGAAGGGTTAGAATTGTCTTCGCAGGTTTGTACGCAAGAGAGTTATTTCTTGGGAGAACCAGATGCAGAACACAAAGTTGCGGTGTTAGATTTGGGTGTAAAGAAAAGTATTTTAAGTAATTTAACTGATAGAGGTTGTTATTTGAAAGTATTTCCTGCCAAAACGACTTTTGAAGAAATGGAATCTTGGAATCCAGATGGTTATTTTGTTTCAAATGGCCCTGGCGACCCTGCCGTGATGACTTACGCCGTTGAAACAGTAAAACAAATTGTAGAGGGGAATAATCCAACTTTTGGAATTTGTTTGGGACACCAGATTTTGGCTCAGGCTTCTGGACTTTCCACTTATAAAATGAAAAATGGTCACCGTGGTTTGAATCATCCTGTGAAAAATTTAGTAACAGGTCTTTCGGAAATAACGTCACAAAATCACGGTTTTGCCGTTGAAATGTCAGCATTGAAAATGGCAGATAATGTGGAACTTACCCATATCAATTTAAATGATAAAACGGTTGAAGGTTTACGCAGAACTGATAAACCTGCATTCTCAGTACAACATCACCCTGAAGCTTCTCCTGGACCGCACGATTCACGGTATTTATTTGATAATTTTGTGGCGATGTTATAATTATAAGATTTTAATTTTATTAAAAAGCCCTCAAATCTACTGAATTGAGGGCTTTTTAATTAGGTAAGAAAATTTTTCATCTAATCATACACTGGCGTAACTTCGCAAGGATAGCCAAATAAACAATTTTCTTTTATCAATTTCACTACCGCTGGGGGTACTAAATCCTCCCAACCTTCTTCTCCCGACTGTATTAAACTTAACACATCGTCCGTTCGGATACTCAATAAATTCTTATCGTAATTTTGAATATCCGTAAATTTATCGTTATCCTTCAAATACTGAAAAAGACCTTTTAAGTGAGTTGGAGGGATAAATTCTTTCGTTGTAACCATTTCTCCATCATCATCCATCGTTGGGTGCAGATAGAGTTTAATTTTAGGAGCAAAAAGCGTTGAAAATGCTGCTAAAATCCCTCCAGTGATATTTGTGTAATGTTTTTCTTCAAAAATATATTCCAAATTAGGCATACCCAGAATTAGACCCATCCGTAGTTTGGTGAAAGCCGCCAAATATTGAACTAAGCGATAATATTCATGGAAATTAGAAATCAAAACGGTTTGTCCTAAAGAACAGAGAATATCTACACGGTCAAGAAAATCTTTTTCATTAATTTGCTCATTACCAATAGCTTGCAAATTTTTAAGTGTTAATTCCGCCAACACAACTACCTTATCGTCATCTACATCTGGTTCATTTTCAAATTGTTTTAACCCTTTTTTTATCATATCTAAGGAAACATTGGTAACGGGTCTGAAACGTCCACGCACCGCCACGATATGTTTTTTATAGAATGCCTCAGAAGGTTGCATAACGTTACCATCTGGACCAAAAAGAGCAGCATTTGTAAACCCATTTTTCACCAAATGCAAAGACATTACACGATCATCAACGTTTTCAAAATCTTTTCCACTAAAACGAATCATGTCAATCTCAATGCGGTCGGAGGAAAGATCATCCATTAATGACTGCACTAAAATCTCAGGTTGTTCATAATAATAAAAGCATCCAAACATTAGGTTCACGCCAATAATACCCAAAGCCTGTTGTTGAAGTACGTTATCGTTGTCTTTCATCCGCACGTGAACCACCACATCATTGGGTTCTCCGTTGGGTTCAAGTTGAAAACGCAAGCCAATCCAGCCGTGAGGATCGTTAGTTTTTTGATAATTTAGGGCAGAAACGGTATCAGCAAAAGCAAAAAATGTACGCTCAGAAGCCATATCTGTGAGGCGAACATTCAATAATTTATATTCACGATTGAGCATTTTATTCAGTCGTGCTTCAACCACATATCGTCCCGATTGTTCTTCGCCATAAATGGCATCAGAAAATGCCATATCGTAGGCTGAAATGGTTTTAGCAATAGTTCCTGAGGCACCTCCCGCCTTAAAAAAATTTGCGGCCACGTCCTGTCCAGCCCCAATTTCAGCAAATGAGCCATAAATTAAACGGTCTAGGTTGATGTGAAGAGCCTTCTGTTTTGTTCCAATGTTTCTATCGTATGTAAGCATATTTTTTATATTTCTTAATTACGAAATTACTATCATAATGCAAGAAAATGGAGAAAATGTTTTAGTTTTTCATTCTGACTTATGAAACAAAGTCAAACCAGCAATAGGACTTTCCATAATTACGCCTACCGTACATCCTTTATCGGTAGCTACTCTTCTCAAAATATCTGAATAATAAAATGCCACTGAACCTGTAAAATGAATTTTGTAATTTTTAACGTCAGGATATTTCAAGAGATATTTTTCAAAAAACAAGCCAAAAGCATCACTTACCAAATGATAGGCAAAAGGGTCTTGACGATTATTAAACAAAAACTTTGAAAACGAAGCAAAATAACGATTGGGAAAGGGCTTTTGATAACCATTTTCGATGATTTCCAAACGGTCAATTATACCAAAACGTTTTTCAAATTTTATTATTAAATCATCTGGCATTTCTTTATGTAAGTAGCTCAATATTAATTGTTTTCCCAAATATCCACCTGAACCTTCATCACCTAGCCAAAACCCCAACGGAGGTATTTGAAACGCTATTTTGTTCCCATCATAAAAACAAGAATTCGACCCCGTACCCAAAATGCACGCAATACCCATTTCGTGTCCACACAAAGCATGGGCGGCAGCAAGCATATCCGAATGAACCTCCACTTTTTGAGCATTCGGAAAAACAGACAATATTGCCTGACGAACCACTTCCGATTTCTCTTCATTGGTTACGCCCGTACCATAGTAAAAAACCTCAGAAACCTGTCCTTGAACATTTGGAAGCAGATTTTTGGTTAATTCTTCGGTAATAGAATCTAGGTTTTGATAGTATGGATTTAGGCCAATGGTTTTACATTGAGAAACTTGTCCATCCTCAGTAATCATTCGCCAATCTGTTTTTGTTGAGCCACTTTCTGCTATTAGAATCATATTTGTTGTTTTATAAAACTTTTGTCTTAACTTCAATTCTGTATTAAACCTCCTCAATACAACCACAACACAAATAAACTCAAAAGTCCTCAAGTTGGAGGCAAGAGGCTATGAAATTATGAGAAAAACGCTACTACTGTTTTCACTATCTATTTTTTCTTTACAAATCTACGCACAGCAATGCGATTTAAAAATTGCCAGTTCTATTGCTAAACCTTGCGAAGGACAAACAATTAATCTCACTACTTCTGGTATTCCTACAAATGCAACGCTACAATGGCGGAAGAATGGTGTGGATATTGATAAGGCTATTACGGCGAATTATTCAGCGAATCAAGTTGGTAGTTATGAGGTGAAAAGTACAATAAGCAACATTAATTGGAGTTTAACGAAAACACCTTTATTGCCTGCAAGACATTTTAAAGTAAGGGATATCTTTTTCTTAAATGCAAATGAGGGTTGGGCATTAGGTGATTATTCAACTTTAATAAAAACCATAGATGGAGGAAACACATGGACTGATGCGAATCTTGGGTTATCGGGAGGATATTTTAATACTTCAATCTTTTTTATTGATTCAAAAACTGGATGGATTGTAGGTGATGGTGATTATGTATACAGAACTGTTGATGGCGGTAAAACATGGTCAAAAGTAAAGGTGATTGCAGAACCGTATATAAATAATGCATATATTAATTATAAAAACATAGTTTTTCAAGATGCTAAAAAAGGGTGGATTGTATGTTCAAGCGGAGTCTTGTTAAATACTATTGATGGTGGAAA
>JANXRS010000516.1 GCA_025356745.1 Arcicella sp. | reverse complement strand
TGGAAGTAAGGTTCCGCCCATGCGTGACGACGTAACATCAGCGGTCATATCTATAACTACGCTCAAATCTGCGTCCACGTGTGTATGAATGGCATCGGTACATTCCTTGCGGATTCTTTCTTTCAAAGGACAAGCGGGGGTCGTCAAAACTACAGTGAAACGAACTTCGCCTACACCCAATTCAATGTCTTTAATCATATTAAGCGTTATCAAATCCTTCTTCAAATCGGGTTCTTGAACGGTTGATAATGCTCGGATAATATCTTCTTTTGTTATTTCTAAATTACTCATATTTTTGGCTTTGGGTTATCGACTTTTAACTGTCGGTCAAAGTCGATAATTTTTCTGGTGCAAAGATACGGCTGAAATTTGTTCGAGGATAGTAAAATAAAAAACACAAGGATAAATCTTTCTATATTTTTTCCTAATTTCGTAGTGTTAATAAACCATAGATAACACAATGAATACTCTTAATCCAACCCGTTGGGGCATTCTTGCCTGCGGAAAAATAGCCGAAAAATTTGCTGATGATTTAGTCGCTAACGTACCCGATGCAGTAGTATATGCGGTTGCTTCTCGTGATTTTATGAAAGCTCATATTTTTGGACAAAAGTATGAGGCAACCAAAATTTTTAATAGTTATCAAGATTTGGTGGATTGCCCAGAAGTTGATGTAATTTATATTGCTTCGCCCCATGCTCTTCATTACGAACATACCTTGTTGTGTCTGAACGGTGGAAAGGCAGTACTCTGTGAAAAGGCCTTTGCTATTAATACAACGATGGTGAAGGAAATGATTGCAAAATCAAAGGAGAAAAATCTGTTTTTGATGGAAGCTATTTGGACGAGATTTCATCCTGCCATTGCCCAAACATTAGAGATTATTCAGTCGGGACAAATCGGAGATATTGTTCATATTGTGGCAGATTTTGGTTTTAAGGCAGTTTATGATGGAAATGCTCGCTTATTTAATCCTGCATTAACGGGTGGAGCGTTGTATGATATTGGCATTTATCCACTCTTTATTAGCAAATTATTGTTAGGAAATCCCAAAGAAATTAAAGCCGTTGCCACCTTTGCTCCAACGGGTGTGGACACGAATACTTCTCTATCGCTAAGTTACGAAAATGGAGCAACGGCTTCATTATTTTCAACCTTAAATGCTCAAACGGATACGACCTGCACAATTTATGGCTCAAAAGGGAAACTATTTCTGCACGGACGTTTCCACGAAACAAAAGGATTGACTTTAGAAATTGAAGGGCAAGAAGCACAAGTTTTTGAGACAGAAAGATTAGGTCATGGATATTCGTATGAAGCTCAAGAAGTACAGCGTTGTTTGAAATTAGGGGAAATAGAAAGTGATAAATTACCCTTACAATTTAGCTTAGAATTGATGGAATTGCTTTGTGAAATACGTCAGCAAATTGGATTAGTTTATCCGCAAGAGGTGTGAGTCTAAATGTACAGCCTTGATTAGCAACTTCCCGAAACAACTCTTTTATGGGTTAAAATTTCGGGAAGTTTAAAGGGAACTAATAATCTTAAATACAATCACTCCGTTATCCTTAAAATACGTTTCAATCACTTGAAAACCACAATTTGCTAAAATCTCAATCAATTCGTTTTCTGTAAAAAGCTGTTTCCCACAGCCTTCATGAATTTCGCCCGAGAATTTTGCTGTCTGTTCTTCAATAAATAATTTACCGTTTGATTTTAGGATTTTTTGAATGTCGTGGAGGATAATTTTGGGCGTTTCAAATTCGTGTAAACTATTGATAATTAACACTTTATCAAATGTATTTTTTGGTAAATTAGTAGCAGATTGTGTGCCGATGATGGGAATAAATTTTCCAGTATTTTTTTTACCAACTAATTTTTCAAAATATTTTACACCTTCATTAATCTCTGCTTGATTACAATTTTGAACATCAACATCTTGTAAATAAAAAGTCAAATCCTCCACCTGCGAAGCAAACCAAATTTCCCATACGCCACTACTTGACCCAATAGAAGCAATAGTTTCATTTTGTTGGAAATTATAGATGGAGAGGGATTTTTGCATTTTAAAACCTATCTATTTGCTCTTTTGTCAATCCAGTATATTTGATTATTTTCTCTATCGGTTCATTATTCAATTTCATTAACTTTGCTACCTTGATTATTCCTTCATCAAAAGCAGTATCAATCACATTTTTCAAATCTCTGTAAATTTTCAAACTCTGTTCGTAATCATGGCGTTCATCTTCGCTAAATTTAGCTATTTCAGCTTGTTGAAAGGCTTTTTCAAAGATTTCGTCTTTGAAAATTTCTGGAATATTTTGAAAGTCTTCCAAGTGTTTTATAAAATATAGCGACTTGTCCAAGCGAGTTTCAAGTTCGTGTTCTTGTTTTGTGAAATGGGGCATTTCCAAATACACAAATTTTAGTTTATCATAAAACAGTTGATTGTTTTGGTCTTTTAATTGTACGGTGTGAATAACCTCGCCCACTCCTAATTTCTCTTCCTCAAACTGAAAATCTAAAATACCCACACAGTAAACAGATTTCAGTTGATAGTTCCAGTTTCCTTTGTCTGCTTGTTCTTGAATTGGAAAAGTCGAGTAGTAAATTGTTCTATCCTTAAAGTAATTCTGGCGAAACGTCGCACCGTTTGCTTTTTGCAACTCAACTATTATTTTTTCGCCTTTACTATCCTCACAATAAATATCATAAATAGCCCGTCTATCTTCTTCTGACTGACCTAACTTTTCTTTATCCTTGAAAGTTAAATCCACTATATTGCTTTCGGGCAATAGACTGGTCAGGAAATCAATAAGCATAGGCTTACTGGCTTCTTCGCCGAAGATTTTTTTAAATCCGAAGTCCGTGAAGGGATTTATGTATTTTGCTTTCATTGTCAATTTGGATTGAATGATGATACAAATTTACAAATTATTTATGATTTTTTTTGTGTGGGTAATGAGCCTATACTCGTAGTGAATTGTTAAGATTTAGATAGGTAATTTTAATAATTTACAAATATATTCACAGCTAAAAAGAAAGCACAATACAGGAATTTATACCGTTTAATAATTTCATTGATTGAGGTGAGAATTTGTTTGTATTATTGTGAAAAAATAAAAACTGTTTAAATAATCTGGATAATTCTATTCAATTTAAATTCTTAACCATAATTACAAATAATGATAATAGGGCTATTTTTAAGACATTACAAGATTTATAAAGGAGCAACATACATACCTTTCGGAATCAGGTTGAACGCATTTAAAAATGCAA
>JANXRS010000511.1 GCA_025356745.1 Arcicella sp. | reverse complement strand
CGGTTGGCAACTTCATATTTCAGGCAAGGGATTTCAATCATCAAAGCTAAAATTTGGTCCTTGAAAAGATTCATTGGCTTATTAAACGACATTTTTAAAAATGCTGATCAGGGAAAACTCCTGTATGTCCAGTAGTAAAGTGAAATCCATAAAACATCGGTTAAATGCTTCATAATCAAGATATTGAAATATACGACGAAAAATATCATCAGAGGGTATTCCATTGGCTAATGCAAGGTATTGACGTAACCAGACAACATTGTCATCTGACCATGATTTGATGCTCGCATAGTCATCGCACCCACAAATGACACCGCAAATACTCATAAAAACAATCTCCGTTAAATCATATAATTTCTTGCGATTTATACGAAAATCAGGCAAACTGGCAAAACTTGTTAATAAATAGTCCATATCTATCGTTGTTGAGTACAATAATAGAAAATAAAGCTAATTCCTATACATTTTTAATGCGGTTGCCCTGAAGGAAAACTACTGTATGTCAAGTAGTAAAGCTAAAACATAGCTAAAAAAATCTAAGAATGGTCTAAGAGTAGTCTAAATTTCTCAAACCTTTCTAAAACCGTCCTAAAAGTGGTCTCAATTTCTAAAACCCTTCTCAATTTCTGAGACCATTTTTGAAACTATGCAAGTAATGTTTTGTACTTTATATTTTTTTGTTGAAATCTATAACTGTCAGGTACGCAAATTTTTTGTACCCCAATTCTAAAAACAAAAAACCTTTCATACGCCATGTATGAAGGGTTTTTTCACTTTTTGAGCCTTCTATCGGGATCGAACCAATGACCTACTGATTACAAGTCAGTTGCTCTACCAGCTGAGCTAAGAAGGCTTTTCTCAACAATTTCAGAACGTTATTTCTTTATTGTGATGCAAAATTAGGGTCTTTTCTGTTTCTGTGCAAGCCTTTTGGGAATAAAATTTAAAATTTCTGCTAAATAAATTATAAAGTTTTGATTCTCAAAAGATTAGTCCTCAAATTTTTTAGTACTAATTCTATAATAATCTTTAATATTCGTCTGGTTTATCATTTTGAACAAAATTATTCCAACTTAGCATTTTACCTTTGTGAAAATATGCAGCGGACAAGGCAGATGAAATGTCGCATTACCCCAATTATATGTTATGACTTTACCAGAATTGTTAAAACAAGATTTCTTGCCCGAATTTCAATTCCAAGCTTCACGTAGTGGAGGGGCGGGTGGGCAGAACGTAAATAAGGTTTCAACCAAAGTGGAATTGCGATTTAATGTTCTTAATTCCAGCTTATTGGACGACAATCAAAAAGAGTTAATCCAGAAAAAATGCAAGAACCAGATTAATTTAGAAAATGAATTAATCATTGTTTCCCAAGAAGAACGTACACAGTTACGAAATAAAAACACGGTAATTAAAAAATTTAAAGAACTGTTAATCAAGGCTTTAACTATTCCCAAAAAACGTATAAAAGTAACTCCAACGGCTGGAATGATTGCCGAACGATTAAAAAATAAAAAAATGGCTTCTGATAAAAAAGCTAATCGAGGGAAGATTAATTTTGAGTAGTACTAACCAGCGAATAGTTAAATCAGCAAACATAAAGTAGTAATCCAAAATAAAATGACTCCTAAACAACAAGGTTTTTTCTTTCCCGCCGAATGGCATCCGCACATAGCTACATGGCTGACATTTCCGCACAATGACCATTCGTGGCAAGGCGATAAATTATCGAAAATGTATCCTCAATATTTTCAGTTAATAAAAGCTATATCGAAAGGTGAAAAAGTTGGTTTAAATGTAAATGATGAAAAATTGAAATCGTTTATTTTGGAAGAAGTAGACCGTTATGGAATTGATGAAAAGCAAATTGAGATTTTAATAAATCCAACTAATGACGCATGGTGCAGAGACCACGGTCCAGCTTTTTTGATTAATCCAGAAACTAAGCAACGTATGGTTATAAATTGGGGATACAATGCTTGGGGAGGGAAATATCCACCTTTTGAAGATGATAATAACTTACCCGTAAAAATTGCTAAATATCGTGGTTTAGAATACGTTACGCCTAATATTATTATGGAAGGTGGTTCAGTGGATTTTAATGGTAAAGGAACGGTTCTAACCAGTCGTTCATGTTTATTAAATCCAAATCGAAATCCAGATTTGAATCAGTCACAAATTGAAGAATACCTATATGATTATTATGGATTGGAACAGGTATTGTGGGTAAATGATGGTATTGTGGGTGATGATACGGATGGACATATTGATGATACAGCTCGTTTTGTCAATGACGATACAGTGGTAGCTGCGGTGGAGTACAATAAGAATGATGAAAATTATCAGGTATTGAATGAGAATTTGAAACTGATGAAACAGATGCGTTTATTAAATGGCAAACAATTGAATGTCATTGAATTACCAATGCCTATGCCCGTAGTAATTGATAATTTTAGAACACCAGGTTCTTATGCAAATTTCTTGATTTGTAATGCAGGGGTAATTGTTCCAACATATCAATGCAAAAATGACGATATTGCCTTAGAAATTCTTTCACAGTGCTTCAAAGGTCATGAAGTAATAGGTTTGGACGCCACGGATATTATTTGGGGACAGGGGAGTTTTCATTGTCTCTCACAACAAGAACCGATGGTTTAATACTTTAACAAAAAAACAAAATAAATCTAATGAAAAAAATTGTTTTTACTCTTATTACTTTATTCACTACCCTTCAATTTTCAAATGGACAAACGTCTATACCTACTATAAATCAGAGACGTATTCTGACTCCCTCAATGGCTGGTTTGGGTTTCTATCCCGCAGATGCACGGCATGGAGCATTAGGTGAGGCAGGCGTTGCGACCTCCCATGACCAAGCAGATATGTTTTGGAATCCTGCCAGAACAGCTTTTGCAGAAACCAGATTTGGACTTTATAGTGCCTATGAACCACATTGGTTAAAAAGTTTGGTCAATGATATGAATTTTATCCATATTGGAGCTTATTATAAATTTAAAAATAACAGAAGTGCTGTCTCTATAAATTACACCAACTTCAATCAAGGATTGTTTCAGTCTACCAATTCAAATGGACAGTCATTAGGAAATTTTAATTCTGATGAGTGGGCATTGGGCATTAATTTTGCCAAGAAATTATCGCCTAATTTTTCTTTAGGTATTGGTATTAAATATATGAAGTCCAATCTTTTATCAGGAATAAATACGGGCTCACTTTATGGCTATCAATCTCAACCTGCTACAACCGTTGCTGCTGATATTAGTATTTTTCATCAAGACACTGATTCTACGAAATTAATTAATCTCAATTATGGGGTTTATATTTCAAACCTTAGTGGGCGAATTAATTATGGCGGTACTGAATCAAATTTTATTCCAACTAACCTAAAAATTGGCATTGCTCCAACTTTAAAAATTGATAAACACAACATCCTAACTTTAGGCATTGATGCCAATAAGTTAATGATTCCAACACCAACTTATGACATTAATGGGAAAATAATCCAGCCCTCAACAGCCATTGGAGGTATTGTAAGCTCATTCGGTGATGCCCCTGACGGTTTAAGTGAAGAACTACAAGAAATTATTTGGTCTATGGGTTTAGAATATTGGTATGATAAAAAAATTGCCATCAGAATTGGAAAATTTATTGAATCAGAAAATAAAGGTGGACGTAATTTTACTACTTTTGGCATTGGCGTGAAAATTATTAGACGTATTAATGTGGATTTAGCATACATGAAAAATGAACAAATTGATTCGCCTGTGGGTAATCTATGGAGAGGAAATGTTACTTTTGGAATTGGAAAAATCAATAAATAAAAAATAATGTTTAAAGAAAATAGATTACAAAATTCAATGGTAAGGGTTATACAAATCCTTACCATTATTTTATTATTCACCTCCTGCAAATCCACAAAATTAATAACCGAAAAGAAAGCTGAAAAGCCAGACCATTTTGCTATATTTCAAGTTAAATCACTGAAAGCTATTAATTTAGAAGAAGAACTGACTTTTGCTGATGAAGTGGTTTTGACCTATTCTTTAACTGCCGTTGATGAAAACAATAAAGTTGTTCAAGTGGCGAATGGCTCTTGGGGCGTTGAAAGTATGAAGCAAAGGCAAGTGGCTTTGGGGGATAAATTTAAAAATATTGAGTTGCAAATTCCATTGAAAGGCAAAGTTTTATGTTCGGTTATTTTGACTGAAATTGATGATTATCAAAAAGCACAAAATATGGTTAAAAAGATAAATGAATTTGGAGGTTTAGGTAAAATTCCTACCATGTTTATTTCTTTAGGAGAATTAGAAACACCTTTGGCTGTTGTTTTTGCAAGTTTACAAGCAGCTGGAATTGGTTTGAGAGCCGCCGAAAAATTTGACCAAAACGATTTATTGGGTCAAAGTACTTTCGATTTAAATGTTTTATCTCTTTCAAATTCTCAAAAAATGTACCCTATCAATTTAGTTTTTGAAGGTGAACACCTTAAAAATAAATTCAAGTACGAATTAATTTATGAATTAAAGATAATTGACAAAAATCCTAATCGTTGATTTGTAGAGATACTCAATTGTTCAAAAACCAATTTTTCATTTTGCATAGTCTGTATGAACAATTATTTGTATTTTTGCAATCCCAATACAATAAACTAACACGCTAAATAGTTACAAATCATATCAGAAATTGTTGATTTACTGTTTTTTTACGTAAATTTTTTCTGTTATTAATTCGTTTGAAATACTGCTTTTCAAACATTAAGATTGAAAAATTATGACCCACATCATCAGATTTATATATATAGTAACTGTTTGTTTCTTACTCTGCTCTCATGCTATAAATGCTCAAACAGAACCCTACGCAATCAAAATTGGTAATCGTGTAATTACTTCTACCGAACTGTCGCAGACCTATCGAAGACTCCTTCAAAGTGATAGTGTAAAAAAAGATAAATCAAAAGAATTTCTTGATAATTACGTGAACTACCAGTTAATGGTGTGTGCTGCTCAACGGATGGGTAATGATACTACGAAGGCATTTCGAGAAGAGATTAATTCGTACCGCAAAGAGTTAGCTACTCCTTATTTAGTAGATAAAATTATTCTTGACAAACTAATTCAAGAGGCTTACGAACGTATGCGTGAAGAGGTTCGGGTTGCCCAAATATTTATTCCTGTATCCAAAAATGCAAGCCCTGCCGATACGATTGTAGCATTTGACGAAATTAGAACGTTTAGATTAAGAATTTTGAAGGGAGAATTTTTTGAACAAATTGCTAAGAATTATTCACAGGACATGAAAACGGCTGAAAAAGGTGGAGATATGGGTTTTATCGCTGTTTTAGATAATAATTATGCCTTCGAATCAGCGGCTTATAATAACTCAAAAGGGGATGTTCCTTTTCCAATTCGCACCGATAAAGGTTACCATCTAATTAAAGTTTTAGAAAAACGCTCATCAAGGGGAAAAGTAAAATTGGCTCATATTCTTGTGAGCATTGCTCCAAACGCAAGCCCAGAGATGATTGCTGATGCTAAGAAAAAAATTGATGAAGTTTATGGATACTTAAAAGAAAACGAGCCTTTTGAAGGAGTTTGTAAAATATATTCAAGTGATACTAAAACAAAAGATAATGGGGGCGTTTTGAGTCGTTGGTATGAGGCTGGTACTCTCATTGATGATAAAATGGCTACTGCCGTTTTTGCACTTAATAACAAAGGTGAGTACACCGTTCCAATTCAAACGGCTTTGGGATGGCATATTTTCAGATTAGTTGATAAAAAACCTTTATTAAAATTTGAAGAATTAGCTCCGTTTATTCGCCAAAAAATTACTTCTGATGCTTCCAGAAGTATGATTATTAAAGGGAATTTGGTAAAACGATTAAAAAAAGATAATAATTTTCAAGAATCGGTATCTGTAAAACAAGAAGCTTTTAATAATTTTTACAAGGATAGGATAGGGAATGAGGACTATCTCGTTAAAACCATTTTTACCATCAACCAAACGCCTTGTACAGTTAGAGAATTCTATAATTTCGTTACAAAGATGCAACGACAACTAGCTAAAATTGGTGCTTTGAATGATAAGTCGGAACGTGATTGGTATAGTCTTTTCGTAGAGGATAGAAATCTGCGGTATGAGGAAAGTAACCTCGAAGTAAAGTATCCCGAGTTTCGTGCTGATGTGCAAGATTACCATGATGGAATTTTGCAGAAAGACTTTTTAAATCAAAATGTTCTCGAAAAATCATTAGATTCCTTGTCTCAAATAAGTTTTTTTAATCAGAATACACAGAATTATCAATACACTAATCGTATAATGGCAAAAGTTGTATCAACTGACCGCCGTGAGACGATGGAGCAAGTCAAACCGATTTTAGCGAAAGCTCCGTACCCCTTAAATCGTCCTTTTTCACAAATTTATTTTGAAAAAGACAAGGCTGATTTCTCAGTAGATACTCAAAAAATGCTCTATAATTTAATGGTAATTATGATTAATAAACGTGATTATACTGTTGAAATTACTGGAAATTCTGACCCTGAAGAATCCGAAACTGTTTCATCACAAAGAGCAAGAAAAATTGTTAATTATTTGATTAATAAAGGAATATCTCCGATGAGGATTATTGAAAAGGATGATGGGAAATATAAACCAGTCTCCAAGACTGAACGCTCAAAGAATATGCGAGTAGGAGTTAAATTTTTCTCGAATTCAATGGAAGATGTCGTGAAAAGATTTAATACTTTAAAACCCGGAAGTCTTACTGCTGAAGAGCGTTTTTTCAAAAAGGGTGATAATGAATACGTAGATGGGGCAACTTGGGCAGTCGGTGAATCTAATTATGAAGTGAAAGGCAGAAAGGTTTGGATTAATATTCAAGAAGTTGAAGAACCACGCCCAAAAACATTTAAAGAAGCCCGTGGACAAGTCATAAAAGATTATCAAATTGGCTTATTTGATAACTTAATAAATGATTTAAAAACAAAATATCCTATTGAAATTAATCAAGAAGAGGTTAATCGAATCTTGAATTAAATAGTTTGAAAAGTTTCCTTAACACTTTTTAACGACTCTATTATACTAATCCACTCCACAAAAAACGTTATCTTTACGTGATAATTTAATTTATTGTACATGAAATTCTTGAAAAATCTTTTTTTACTATTAACTATATCTGTAATATTCCAATTTTCACTTACGGCACAAACGCCCGTTGTGCTTGATAAGATTATTGCAAAGGTTGATAATTATTATTTGTTGAAATCTGAATTGGAAGCTCAGTTTCAACAGGCTTCTCAAAACGGTCAGCAAGCACCGCCAAAATGTCAATTATTAGAAAGCCTTGTCGTAGGTAAATTGATGTTGGCAAAATCTGAAATTGACTCTGTTACCGTTGAAGATAAACGCATTGATTCAGAGCTGACTTCACGAATGGACCAAATGGAGCAACAATTTGGCTCGCAGAAAAACATCGTGGAAGCTTACGGAAAAACTATTGCTTCTTTGAAAGAAGAGCTTCGTTCCGCCATCAAAGAACAATTGGTGACTCGAAAAATGCAAGACAAAATTACGAGTGATGTGAAAGTTACTCCTAAAGAAGTTAGACGTTTTTTTGAGGCAATTCCCAAAGATTCACTGCCTTATCTGCCTTCGGAAGTGGAGATTGGACAAATTATAAGAATGGCAAAAACCACTAAAGCTCAAAAAGATGAACTTTACAGAAGACTATTGGATTACAAAAAAAGGGTTGAAAACGGAGAAAAATTTGATGAATTAGCCAAACTTTATTCCGAAGATTTAGGATCTGGGAAGAGAGGAGGAGATTTAGGTTTTTCTAAGCGTGGACAAATGGTTGCCCCTTTTGAGGCAGCTGCATTGAAACTGAAACCCAATCAAATGTCGGATGTAGTGGAATCTGAATTTGGATACCATTTAATTAAACTTTTAGAAACTCGTGGACAAGAATATCATGCCTTGCATATTCTTTTACGTCCTGATTATCAACGTCTTGATGTAATTGAACCTACTCGTTTTTTGGATAGCATTCGTGTTTTGATTCAACGTGATACCTTGAAGTTTGAGAAAGCTGCAAAATTATTTTCGGAAGATAAAGCAACGCAAGATGCAGGAGGAATGCTAATTGACCCACAATCTCGTTCAATCAGAATGCCTTTAGATGGAACAATGGAATCGGGTTTGTATTTCACAGTGGATACGATGAAAGTTGGAACAGTATCAGCACCAATGACTTATAGAACAGAGGATGGACGTTCAGCCATGAGGATTCTGTATTATAAAACTAAACACGTTCCACATTTTGCCAATTTGCAAGACGATTTTCAGAGATTATCAAATTATACCTTGAATAGAAAACGGAATACAGCCATTGAAACATGGTTTGTGAAAGCAAAAAGCGATGTTTTTATCTACATTGTGGATGAATATAAAGAGTGTAATGTGATGAAGACGAATGTAAATTAAGCTTTTATTATTAGAAATAGTGAAGAGTTATTTGCTAAATATTTTCAAAATAAAAAATACATATTTAATAACCGATAACTAATC
>JANXRS010000459.1 GCA_025356745.1 Arcicella sp. | reverse complement strand
CCAATCCAAGCCTCATCACGCTGACGGTCAATAGTTTGCAGTTTTCGAGTAACAGGATTAAGATTCATAATCCAACGGTCTTTATTATCCTGACTTTTAACGACTAAAATGCAATATTTTCCATCTTCCGACCAAATAACGTTACTAAAAATAATTTTTCTTGGCTCAAGTTTCTTCTTGGCTGTATCTTTTTTAATTACAAGTGATTTTGTGATATAATCTTTCAAATAATCAGGTTCATCAAAAATTCCTTCAATTTCTTTAGTGAAAACTTGTAATGACGTATCCTTTTTGATGTCATAAACCCAGAATTCAGAGGACGTTTGAGCTACTCCTACCTTCGTGCGGGCGGGCAAATCCTCGGTAAAGCCAGACTCTGTAACATAGCTTGGAACAATGGCAGATTTTGTTCCTGTGGCAGATTTGGTCAAACGATAGGTAATATACTTCTCATCTGGACTCAATTGAGGTTCTAAAACAGTTTTATCCTCCACAAAAATTTCTTTGGCACGTTTTGGCAAATCTGCCTTTTGGATTTTATCTCCTTCTTTTTTCTTATCAGAACGTTCCTTCAAAATATCAAATAGGCTCAGTTGGTCTTGTTTTTGCCATTTTTCCTGCTCGCTTAATTTGGGTTCAGCTTTCTTAATTCCCACCTGAAAATTGGTCAATTGCTCAATTTCTCCATTACCAATCGTGAAGCTGAGAAGAATATTCCCTTTCGTAAAAATAATTTTATCGTCTTTGCCATTAAAAATTGGATTAGATTCCGTTTCAATCGTATTCGTAATCTGTCGAATTGCCATTGTTCGGCAATCCATCAAATAAATATCTCCATTTTTAGCATATACTTTTTTACTAAAATCAGTAGAATAATTCCCCGAATTTGAAGGCAAAGCCCGTCGAGTTTGCGGCGAAATTTTAAATGGTTTCTTCTCAGCAACAGATGCCCCATAAAGCGAATCAGCCTTATTTTTATCAGGATTCCAGTTAAAATAAATCGTTTTAGAATCCTCCGACCAGAAGATATTTGAAGGCAAAGCACCAATAGTAAATTTTGGGTCTTGCATAATTTGCTCAACCGAAAGGCTTTGGGCTTTTATGCTGAAAATTAGGGCGGTTGTTAGGAGGGTTAGTAGTGTTTTTTTCATGTGGGTTTGATGAATTGAAAAGGCAAGCTCTTTTGAACTTGCCTTTAAAATTACGTAGAAAAATGATTTATTCATAAAACCCAACCCCAGCTTCCGCCATCTCCCTCAATTTTTCCGTTGGTTTAAAGCGTTCACCATAGGTGGCTGCCAATCTATCACATTCTGAAACAAAGGTTTTTATGCCCACTGTGTCCACGAATGAGAGTGTTCCGCCTAAGTATGCAGGAAAACCCCATGCAAAAATTGAGCCTAAATCTGCATCTAAATTAGTGCGAATTACCCCTTCTTCTACACATTTTACGGTTTCTAAAACTTGACGATATAATAATCTTTTTTTGATGTCGTCAAGTGAGATTTGTTCGGCTTTTACAGGGAACATTTCTGTTAAACCTTCCCACAAATATTTCTTACCTTCCTCTGGATATTCATAAAAACCTGCTTTAGCTTTTTTGCCCAAACGTCCCATTTCAGTAAACTTTTTGCTGACTTGGTAAGTTGAGTCATTTTCTGGCAAAAAACCGTCTTTGACTGCACTTCCAGAAATTTTATAGGCTAAATCTAAAGCTACTTCATCCGAAACTGCCAAAGGTCCAACGGGCATTCCGATTTGTTTAGCGATATTCTCAATAACTACTGGATTCACCCCATCTTTTAATAATTCAATCCCCTCTGAAGTATAGGTAAAGAATACTCTTGAAGTATAAAATCCTCTCGAATCATTCACTACAATTGGCGTTTTGCGGATTTTTTTCACGTAATCCATCGCTACTGCCAAAGCGTAATCAGAGGTTTGTTTACCCATGATTATTTCAACCAATTGCATTTTATCAACGGGTGAAAAGAAGTGTATTCCGATAAAATTTTCTGGTTTTACGGAAGCATTTGCCAATTTTGAAATTGGTAAAGTTGATGTATTTGAACCAAAAACTCCCCCTGTTGCCAACAATGGCTCAGCATCTTTCGTTACATTAACTTTCAATTCCCAATTTTCAAAAACGGCTTCGATGATTAAATCCGCCCCTTCAATTTCAGCATAATTATCCGTTGGCGTAATCAATTTTAAAATGCCTTCTGCTTTCAAAGAATCCATTTTCCCTCTCGAAATTGCTTTATCTAAAATTGCTTTTGAATAGGTTTTCCCTTTCTCGGCGGCTTCCATCGAAACGTCTTTCAACACGACTTGAATTCCTGCCATTGCTGATACGTAAGCGATACCCGCACCCATCATTCCCGCACCCAAAATTCCTACTTTTTTGACATCCGTTTTATCAACTCCTTTCGGACGACCAACGCCTTTATTTACTTCGTTCAAACCAAAGAACATGGTACGAATCAAGTTTTTGGC
>JANXRS010000427.1 GCA_025356745.1 Arcicella sp. | reverse complement strand
ATGTACCGATTCATCCAATAAACGGAATTTGCGACTCTACTTAACATAGATTTATATTTTGTTGAATGCTTGATTGTATTTCTATAAATGTAGTCGAAAAATCTATTCATTCAATATTTTAGCGTATTTTGTTTTATTTCATCAGCCTCACTAACAAAATCTCAATCGCCAAAAATACTAAGGCAGCAATCAAAAAATACTTCCAAAGTGCCACGCCAAAATGTTGATTTTTAAAAGTCTTAACAAAGTCAACATCATCTATTTTATCGAAAACTTGCACATTCTTATTCCCGTTGAAAATATTTTTCAATTCATCAGCACTATAAAAATCCATCATTGATTCCTTATTATCGTGATTGAAAGCGACTAATCTTTCTACTTTTCCATCTAAAATTAATTCATAATACCCTGATTCAATTAATTGATTATCAGCTAATTGATTAGCTTTTGGCAGTTCAATTGTCAATTGTTTTCCATTGAGATTCTGTATAGGAATAATTTCTAATTTTCCTTTTCTCAATTTAAAACTTGATGTTTTGGGAATGTCATTTACTTCAACTGTAAAAGTGTTTTGTTCAAATGAATAAGCCATTGGTTCTTGACGTACACTTAACGCTGCAATCTTGTACATAATTGGTACGAAAAGTGCATTTCTGGCAAAATCTCCAAATTGAATCTCCAAAGGTGAGGCAGTCAAGTAAACTTTACCTTTTCCCGCATTAGAAACGGTTAAAAATGGTTGATTATTTCTGAAACTTAACAATTTGTCACCCATCGCTTGCCACGACAAAACACTCCCTTGATTGGGCATTTGAAGTAATTCTTTTTGAGTGGAATTATCAAAAATATCGACGAAAAATGAAGACGTTTTCACGGGTTCAGCTAAGGGTGTGAAATCTGTTTGAGTAGTTACTTTCGATTGAATTCCACGAATATTAAACACGCCCATGAAATTATTATAACTCTGAATGTCAGGTGTTTGTGAAGGAATGACGAATAAACTTCCTCCCGCACGAACAAAATCTTGCAAAGCCGTTTTGATACTCCCATCCATATTTTGTACACCTTCCAAAACTACTAAATTAGCCGTTTTAAATTGCCCAATATCAACATTGGAAGCGGAGAAACTTCTGAATGCAAAAACACTATCATTATCAAAAACCGTAGGAATATATCGCCCTGCGGAAGCCTGTCCGAAAAGGTGCAGAACCTTGATAGTTGGTGCGGCATTTAACACGAAATAATAGTCATTGTCAAAAGTTATTGGCGTATCATCAAAAGAAATTCTTGATTTTTTGAAGCCTTTATTTTTCACGGTAAATGAAAAATTAGCAATCGTAGCAGACTTCGCTTGAATGCTGGCAATGGTTGATGAAACTTGCGTATCGTCAATAAAGAATTTTACTTGTAAATTCTCAACGGCACGTTCACCTGTATTGAATAATTTAACAGTCAATTGATTGGCTGACATTTCACGCACAAATGGCGTACTCATCCAAACCGAATCCACAAATACATTTTGTAATGCCTTCGCTTGCACGGGAACCACAAAAAGCCTTGAAGTGGTGTCTAATTTTAGTTTCGATAAATCGCCCGAAGTAGATTTTTGAAAATCTGAAAACCATAAATATTGATTGCCCCCTTGTGAATTATGTTTTGAAGCTAAACTCGCCTGACGTTTCAGAATGTTATCAAATGTCCGAGGCGTGTGCGTAAACTTGATGGTTGTTGTACGGTCTTTGATGGTTTGGGTATTACCAACGCTGTGTTCATCCGAAGAAAAATTATTGGTAATTAACTGTAATTGAGAGCCTTGCGGAAAAGCCGTCATTAATTCTTCGACTTTATTGATAGCTTTATCTAAGTACGTTTTCTTATCCAATTCGTTTTGCATTGAAAGCGAATTATCAATATAAATACTTGCAATACCACCCACTTTTACGCCTTTGCCCGATTTAGAAGGCAAGAAAGGTTGAGTAAAAGCCAAGACTAAAGCCCCAATAAATGCCATTCGAGCCGCCATAATCAAGAGATGTTTGAGTCGGCGGAAGGAAGACGTAGTGGTATTGACAGCTCTTAGAAAAGCGACATTGGTGAACAGCACTTTTTTAGTTCTACGAAAGTTGAACAGGTGAATTATCACAGGGATTGACAAAGCTAAAAGTCCCCAAAGAAAGGTTGGAAATAGGAATTGCATATATTTTAACAAAGATTTTAGACTATTTTAACTCAAAAGGATTTACACAAGTCAGTCCAGAAATATTCTCAAAATCTTTGGTATTACGACTAATCAACGTTAAATTATTTACCAAAGCCGTAGCGGCAATAATGGCATCAGGAAGTTTTATTTTCTTACGTTTACGTAGTTCAATACAAACATCTATGATAGCCTTGTTTATTTCTATCACATTAGCCAAACTTATAAAGTCTTGCGTAGTTTGTGATACATCTTTGTATCCTAAAACTTCGATGTATGTAATAAATGAAATGATAAAATTTTCGTTTATCACATCACCTAAAAATTGCAAGCCTTTCTCAGGAATTCTACCCATTTGTGCATCAATTATAGAATTAGTATCAACCAAGTATTTCATTTCTTTCCCATTCATTACGACTCTTAATTAAATATTTTTGCATTTTTTCACCTTCTTCAATATTTAACGTTCCAAAGAAATCAGAAGGTTTTTTTTTCTTTTTCTCATAGTTCTTAAAAACTTCATTTTCTTCTGTAAGTTTATTCCAGTCATCAATAGGAATTTGAACGGCAGTATGTCGTCCTTGTTCATCAGAAAGATATT
>JANXRS010000326.1 GCA_025356745.1 Arcicella sp. | reverse complement strand
TTAGGTTTATGTTAACATAAATACTTCATTTTTAGGTTTTATCTTAAATTGAATCTTTTTTCATTATCCAAAATAAGCTCAATTTGTATTTTTCCAAGCAGTTTTATTGTACTTTTAAATGCGTTGAACCTGATTATTTATTGATAATTGTTAATGTTTCGTTAAAGGATATAGATTAAATAAGAAGTTTTTGTAAATTTCGTTCATCAATTATTCACTTTAACATTTAGAAAAATGAAACAATTAGTTGGGCTTTTAGTCTTATCGGTAATTTTACAAAGTTGTATGTATCCTGCTGGTTCAGGCGGAAATAGCGGTGGAGGAAATACAAATGGAGACAATACAGGAGGAAATCAAACGCCAACTGGTAGAGATCGACCGCAAAATTATCCTTCACAATCTCCTCAAGAACCGACTAATTATCCTTCTAATCCACAATCGAAAAGTAATAGTCGTTCGGCAGATAAAAATATTACTGTTGGAAATATTCGTTTGACTGACCAATATACAATTCTGTATTTAACATTTACTAATACCAGTAAACCAAGTCGATATAAAGATAAAAATGGGGATATGGTTACTGATGACGGACATCAAAATATTGGTTTTAAAGATGATGCTCAATTGATTGCAGCGAATGGTGCGAGGACGTTTAGATTAATTAAAACTGATAATATTCCACAAATGAATATTAATCAAAGTAAGAATTTTGAAAAATACGGAAGGCGACTAAATGCAGGAGAAACTTTAAATTTTGTTGTATATTTTGAAAGATTAGATAAAGGTTTAGAAAATTTTGACCTTTTTGAGTGTAATGATTATGACTATTTAACTTGTTGGAATGTTTACGATTTATACGTGAGAAATCCTGCGGATGCTGGAAATCAACCTACGAAAATTCCACCAACTAATACGGATAATACTTCAACAACACCCACAAAATCAAGAACTAAATCTGGTAAAGTAGGCGAAGTAGATAATACGCCTCCACCTGCACCCGTTGTTACAACAGTCTTAGTTTCAGGAATTGTGCGTGATGTAAGAACAAATCGCCCGCTTAGTGCTACAATTGATTATAAACTTTCAAGTTCAAAACAAATGCTGGATTCAGTACAAAGTTTTGCCAGTACTGGAATTTATAGAATGAGTTTACAAAAAGGACAAGTTTATACATATTCTGCCTCAGCAAGGGGGTATTTAGTAGCAAATGATGTTGTAGATTTAAGTAGAGCCACTGGAAAGGTTACGAAGGATATTTATCTAACGCCAATTACAGTAGGAGATAAAATTACGCTCAAAAATATCTATTTTGAGGTTTCGAAATCAGATTTATTACCCGCATCTTTTGCCGAATTAAATAAATTAGTAACGATGATGGAAGATAATCCATTGATGGAAATTCGTTTAGATGGACATACGGATGTTGTAGGTGACCCAGAGGCAAATTTAGAACTTTCTCAAGACCGTGTGAATGCTTGTGAAACCTACATGGTAAAAAAAGGAATTCCATCTGCAAGAATACAAGCCGTTGGATATGGAGATACAAAACCAATTGTTAAAAAAGGAACTGACGAAGAACGCAAGGTGAATAGGAGAGTAGAGTTTGTAGTTTTGAAACTTTAAGGTAAAGTAAGGTATGAGGTAAATAAAACGGGAACTTGACAAATCAAGTTCCCGTTTTATTTACCTCATACCTTATAAACTATACATTAAATCGAAAGTGCATAATATCGCCATCAATAACCGTATATTCTTTACCCTCAACGGATAATTTACCTGCTTCTTTACAAGCATTTTCTGATTTATATTGTTGATAATCAGCAAATCTGATAACTTCTGCACGGATGAAGCCTCTTTCAAAATCTGAGTGAATTACACCCGCTGCGGCAGGAGCTTTCCATCCTTTTTGGATTGTCCAAGCACGAACCTCTTTAACACCCGCTGTGAAATAAGTAATTAAATTCAACAAAGAATACGAACCACGAACCAATTTATCCAAACCAGATTCAGTCAAGTTGTATTCACCTAAAAACATTTCACGGTCTTCTGGGTCTTCCATTTCAGCAATTTGAGCTTCCAAAGCCGCACAAATAACAATGACTTCAGCACCTTCTTCTGCAACATTTTTACGTAATTGTTCTACGTAGTCGTTCGTACCCACTGCGATTGATTTTTCATCAACATTGGCCACATAAATTACGGGTTTGTCGGTCAATAATAAAATATCTCCAATGGCTTCAAATTTAGCTTCTGCATCAATTCCTTGCACAGTGCGGGCAGATTTTCCCGCTTCCAAAGTTGATTTATATTGTTGTAAAACCGCCAAAGTCGCTTTAGATTTTGCATCTCCGTTTTTGGCTGCCCGTTCAATTTTCTGAATTTTCTTATCAACTGATTCTAAATCCTTCAATTGAAGTTCGTAATCAATAATTTCTTTATCAGAAACGGGATTAACTCGCCCCTCAACGTGAATGATATTATCATCTTCAAAACAACGAACTACATGAAGAATTGCATCAACTTCACGAATATTTGCTAAGAATTTATTTCCTAAACCTGCCCCCTGTGAAGCACCTTTTACTAATCCAGCAATATCCACAAATTCAATAACCGTTGGCAGAACACGCTGAGGCTTAACGAGTTCCTCTAAAATATTTAGTCGTTGGTCAGGAACTGTTACGATACCCACATTTGGTTCAATCGTACAGAAAGGGTAATTGGCAACTTCTGCCTTATTGGATGATATTGCGCTAAATAATGTAGATTTTCCAACATTTGGTAAACCTACGATGCCTACTTGTAATCCCATTTATTTTTATTTTGTAATTTCTTGAATTAAAAAGAATGCAAAATTAGTAAAAATACCGCAAAAAAGCCTCTGAAATTTCAGAGGCTCTCAAAATCTTTGTTCTAATGAATTACTCCCACTTCAAATCGCTACCGAAAGAACTATCTTCTTCTTTGGTTTCGGTTGGTTTATATTCCATTCTTTCTTCGTCCTCACGGTCAAATTGGGTGAAATCTACATCTGGTAATAATTCAGTTTTAACGTAATCAACGGCTTCTTGAAGCCCTTCCATGAATTTACCGAAATCTTCCTTGTATAAAAACATCTTGTGTTTTTCATACCCAAACCCATCATCTTTTTGATAACGGCGACTTTCGGTAATCGTGATGTAATAATCGTTTGAGCGAGTTGATTTTACATCAAAAAAATACGTTCGTTTTCCAGCTCTAATTCTTTTCGAAAACAATTCTTCTCTGTCTCTTTCTTCCACTTTATAATGATAATTTAGGGTATATGATTTTGTAAAAATATAAACTTTATCACTTTCTACAAAATTATCTTGAAAAATAATATTTTGCATTTTTCTTAGAACCTTTATGAATTGATTGTTATTTGGCTTTCAACAATAAAAGATTGTTACTTTGGCATTGGAAACGAACCTTCATTAATTTACTACTCTCCCATTACGCAACTTTATCAATACAGCTATGAAATTTTAAAATTTATCTCAAATCTATCTCCCAACGCCTTCAAATCATTCATTACAGGTTCTAAAAGAGTGATTCCATTCGCTCTACGTTCTGCTTCAATTTCTCTCTCTGGGTCACCTGGGACTAATACTTTTTGTCCGTCAATAGCAGGGGCGGCATGAAAACGGTCAATCCATCTGTCCATATCTGCTTTAAAATCTTTGGCTGGGCGGAAGCCATCAATTCGCATGGCACCTAAGAAATGTCCTGTTCCTTTGCCCACTTGCTCACCTGCATTCATAAATCCAGCCGTTGCAAAGGGAGGCACCCAAGGTCCAAAATTAGCACCTGATAAAACGCCCGAAAATATATCGACAATTGCCCCAAGTCCGTATCCTTTATGCGAACCATGCTCACGATCACCGCCGAGTGGGAGTAAAGCACCCCCATTCTTAACTGCATTTGAATCGTCAGTAGCGTTTCCATCTTTGTCTTGCACCCAACCAATGGGGGCAGGAGAGCCTTTTCTTTGTAAAATTTCCATTTTTCCATAGGCAACGGCAGTACTGGCAAAGTCCGCCACGAAAGCAGGATTTTTTTCAGCAGGAACGGCTACGGCAATTGGATTTGTACCCAATAATTTTTCTTTTGAGAAAGTTGGTGTAACCAGAGGAGCAGCATTGGTCATTGCCCAACCAATCATATCATTTTCCAAAGCCATCATTGCATGGAATCCTGCAATGCCAAAGTGATTAGAATTTTGAACTGAAACCCAACCGGAGCCTACATTAGTGGCTTTTTGCATGGCAATATTCATCGCAAAAGGTGCAACTACTAAGCCTAAACCTTTATCGCCATCAACAACTGCCGTTGAAGGAGTTTCGTGAATAATTTTAATTTGAGGGTTTGGATTTAAACGTCCGTTATCAAATAATCTCACATATCCACTCAAACGTGCCGTTCCGTGTGAGTCAACACCCCGCAAATCTGCGGAGATTAAAACCTTAGAAGCCAAGTCGGCATCTGCTTCTGGACAACCAATTGCTAAAAAAATTTTTCGGATAAATTCCTGTAAATAGTTATATTCGTAAATCATAGTTTCTTTTTTGAATTTTAATTGGCAAATTTACATACAAGTTCTTCCACATTAAAATCAGTAAACCGTTTTATCGCACATTTTAATGGTTGAAATCTCAATAAAAACTTAATTTATTTAAAAAAGTTTATTGTCTAAATTTTAATCCTCATTTTGGCTTGGAGTTTTGTTTAAAACCGAATGAGAAGAAGGTTTTAGCAGTAAAATATAATGTAACGTACCCTAAAAATAGAATCATTCTTGGAATCGAAAATATCCTCCAACTTCAAGCGAATATCCGCAAAGCTGTTTAGTTTTTTTGTTAAAGGTTTACTTTTACTTGCTCCTGTTTATGTCACAGGCTACATCATTTTCAACCTTCTTGATTCCTTAGACAGTCAGTTTTTTGTGCAATATAGAGGCACAGGCCTAATTGTTTTAATTGGTATTATTATGATTGTCGGATTTGTGGGTTCGACCTTTATTTCTATACCCATTCTTCACATATTTGAAGAAGCGATTGTTAGAATTCCACTGGTTGGGATTATCTATTCATCTTTAAAAGACCTTGTAGGAGCATTTGTAGGGGATAAAAAGAAATTTAATCAACCCGTTTTGTTTATGTTTAATAAAGAAAATGGTATTCAAAAAGTTGGATTTATTACACAAAACGATCTGCAATTTATGGACATTAAAGACTCTGTAATAGTCTATTGTCCACACTCTTATGCTTTTTCTGGAGAACTTTTCATTGTGCCTTCATTAAGCCTGACTGCTTTAAATTTACCTGCTTCTGATGTAATGAAAATGATTATTTCAGGAGGAGTTTCTTTGAGTCAAGATGCTAAAAATTAAATATATTACCAAACTTTATTTATGAACTACTGGCTACTAATCCCCATTGCCCTTGTTATCTTGGCAATCAGAGACGTTTTACAAAACCGTCATACAATTCAACACAATTTTCCAGTAATTGGACATTTACGATATATGCTCGAAAAAATTGGTCCTGAAATTCGTCAATATCTTGTTGCTAATAATCGTGAAGAATTACCCTTCAATCGGGGGGAACGGGCATGGGTTTATGCCTCGGCAAAACAAGAAAATAATCTTCAAGGTTACGGCTCCGACCAAGACTTTAATTCGGTTGGATATATCTTTATTAAACACGCCATGTTAGGGCATAAATTACCTTCAAACCACCCTAATAAAATAGATCTTAGTATAGTGCCATGTGCTAAAACCATTGGGGAATATCACAAAAGAAAACGTCCTTTCAAGCCTTATTCAGTTATCAATATTTCGGGTATGAGCTTTGGTTCTTTATCTGCAAAAGCTATTGAATCCTTAAATAAAGGGGCTTTTAAGTTTGGGTGTTATCATAATACGGGTGAGGGTTCATTGTCTCCTTATCATAAATTTGGCTCAGACGTTATCGTAAATATCGGAACAGCATACTTTGGAGTTCGTGATGAAGAGGGTCAATTTTCTATGGATAAACTAGTCAAAATGACAACTGCAAATCCATTCGTCAGAGCCTTAGAATTGAAACTTTCACAGGGGGCAAAACCAGGGAAAGGCGGAATGTTGCCTGCCGCAAAAATTACCCAAGAAATTGCAGATATCCGTCATATTGCTATGGGAAAAGATGCTATTTCTCCTGCCTTTCATTCAATGTTTTCAACGATTCCAGAAATGGTACAATTCATAGAAGATATGGCGAAAAAAACAGGAATTCCAGTCGGTATTAAATCAGCCGTTGGAAAAACAGAATTGTGGGAAGAGTTAGCTCAATATATGGCTAAGACAGGCAAAGGACCCGATTTTATAACCATTGACGGAGGAGAAGGAGGAACGGGTGCTGCTCCACACGCTTTTGCCGACCATGTTTCATTACCTTTCAATTATGGGTTCACGAAAATTTATAAAATCTTTCAAAAATACGATTTGACCGATAGAGTTGTCTTTATTGGTTCTGGGAAATTGGGTTTCCCAGAAAAAGCAATGATGGCTTTTGCGATGGGCTGTGATTTAGTGAATGTCGGTCGTGAAGCCATGCTTGCGATTGGCTGTATCCAAGCTCAGATTTGTCATACTAACCGTTGCCCTTCGGGAGTAGCAACTTCCGACAAATGGCTTCAATCTGGTATTGATCCAGCTTTGAAAAGTGAGCGTTTTTATAATTATGTAAAAAATATTAATAAAGAAATCCTCGAAATTTCACACGCTTGTGGATATGAACATCCCTGTCAGATGACGATGCAGGATGTAGATATGGTGATGGGAGATAATAATAAAACAAATTCATTGGCAAATACTTTCGGCTATAATAAAACACCTGTGCATTTTGAGGGCGTTGAAAAATTGTTGAATAGTCCGTTTTTAGGAGGAGGAAAGGTAAAGTTATAAAAAATCCCTCAGTTCAAAACTGGGGATTTTTTTGATAAATATTTTTAAATTTTGTTATTAAAATCCTAAAAGTAGAGGAATAGATAAACAGGATAAAAACCATCGCAAAATAACTTCATTCAAATAAATAGTGTTATGTTTTTATAACTAGTTAATAATCAGAAAATTAGTATGTTTTATGGGCTTGATTTATTATCTCTATTCCTCAATCTGTAATCCCTAATTTTGTCTTCTTCTAAGGTTACTGTAAATTTGAACTTCTAAATATTTCCCAACCAACTAAATAAAAACTAATCAATGGCATTATTAAAGAATAAAATCGTTTTAGTAACGGGTGCTTCTCGTGGAATCGGTCGTGCAATCGCTTTCAAAATGGCTCAGGAAGGAGCAAGTGTTGCTTTTACTTATCTTTCATCAGTAGAAAAAGGAGAAGCTCTTGAAGCTGAATTGACTGCATTAGGCATAAAAGCAAAAGGCTATCGCTCAGATGCTTCTGATTATAAACAAGCGGAGGAATTAATGAATTCAGTACTTGCTGATTTTGGCACAATAGATGTATTGATAAACAATGCGGGTATTACCAAAGACGGTTTGTTAATGCGGATGTCGGAGGAACAATGGGATTCAGTGATTCAAGTAAATTTGAAATCTGTTTTCAATTTGACGAAAGCCGCCATAAAGCCAATGATGAAAGCAAAATCAGGTTCAATTATTAATTTGACCTCAGTGGTAGGTATTCGTGGAAACGCTGGACAAGCCAATTATGCAGCATCAAAGGCTGGAATTATCGGTTTTACGAAATCAGTGGCCTTAGAATTAGGTTCAAGAAATATTCGTTCAAATGCCATTGCTCCAGGGTTTATTTTAACCGAAATGACGGGTGAATTAAACGCATCGGCAACTGAAGAATGGACAAAATCTATTCCTTTGAAACGAGGCGGACAACCTGAAGAGGTGGCGGATGCTTGTGTTTTCTTAGCCTCTGATATGTCAAAATACATCACTGGACAAGTGCTTCAAGTGGATGGCGGAATGCTTACCTAAAAAAGGGGGTGGGTTTTAAGGGTCAGTTTTTGGATTTTGCCTATTGGCTTAATTTTCAATTGTGAACCCTTAAAATCTAAAACCTATTACCTAAAAATACATGAAATTCGATTTTCTTTTTCAAACCTCACCTTGGTTTATTCCTCTTTGTTTATTGGCTGGTGGATTGTATGCTTTTGTTTTGTATCAAAAAAATGCAAATTGGAGCAAGACCCAAAATCTTCTGATGAGTACATTTCGATTCTTATCGGTTAGTTTGTTATGCCTTCTATTGTTGAATTTTTTAATTCGTCAAATTACGCAAACTATTCAGAAGAAAACGGTCGTTTTAGCGATTGATAATTCACAATCCATGAACGTTTCTGGGCAGAAAACTTTGTCGGATTTGATGGTTAATCTTAATAAATTAAAAGAAGATTTAGTTGAAAAAGAGTATAATGTTGCGTTCTCTTCATTAAACGAAGAAACTAATCAAAACCTTGAAGGATTGAAATTTGACAAGAAAACGACGAATTTATCAGCTTTACTTTCTGGCGTAAAAAATGCTTACGAAGGGGAGAATTTGACTGACGTTGTTTTGATAACCGATGGTATTGCCAATCAAGGAATTTCTCCTGCCTCTGAGAATTTTAATTTTGTCGTTCATACCGTTGGATTAGGAGATACTATTCCTAAAAAAGACCTTGCCGTAAAGTCGGTTTATGCCAATAAAGTGGCGTATTTAGGTAATAAATTTCCAGTACAAGCAGATATCTCTTCGTTTGGTTTTTCTGGTAAAAGTGCAAATGTTTATTTGAAGCAAGGAGGAAAAATACTTGATAAACAGAATGTCGTTTTTAAGCAAAATGATGAAGTCAAAACGGTTTCGTTTAATACGACTGCCACACAGATTGGTGTACAACATTTGGTGGTTGAAGTAGATATTTTAGGCGGTGAATTTTCGAATCGGAATAATCATCAAGACGTTTATGTGGAAGTGATTGATGGAAAGGAGAAAATTTTGTTGCTTGCTCTTTCGCCGCATCCAGACATTAAAGCCTTGAAAAGCATTATTGAAAAGAATGAGAATTATGAATTAGATATTAAAATTTTGACGGAAAATCCAAATCCTGACGTGCTGTCAAAATCGTATGATTTATTGATTCTTCATCAGTTACCCGATTATTTTAATTCGTATGCTAATATTTTCAAACCCATCATCGACAAAGGTACACCCACGATGTTTGTTTTGGGAAATCAATCTGGGACTACTTATTTGAATCAGCTTAATCAAGTAATGCAGATAAATTCGCAAGCTGGGCAGAGTGATAAGGTAACGGGTACGTATAATCAAGCCTTCAATTCCTTGAATTTTGAAGCTGAGAAGATGCAACTAATTAATAAATTACCGCAAATTTCAGTGCCATTTGGCGAGTTTAAATTATTGCCAAATTCAGAGATTTTATTGTACCAAAAAGTGGGTTCAGTACAAACTCAAAAGCCCCTTTTTGTCGTGAATACAGGAGCCAAAAAATCAGCCATTTTTACGGGAGAAGGACTTTGGTCTTGGCGTTTAGAAGAATATCAACTTACTGAAAAACAGGAAGTTGTGGACGATTTAGTTTTGAAAGTTTTACAATTCATTTCAGCCAAAGATGATAAACGAAAATTAAGAGTCTATCCTATCAATACGGAATTTTTGTTGGGTGAAAAAGTTGTTTTTGAAACGGAGATTTATAATGCTATTTACGAGAAATTGTATAATTTGCCCATCAAATTAGAAATAAAAGATGAGAAAGGGGTAACTCGTAATTTTAGTTATTCAACTACGGCTGATAATTCTAAATTTGAAATTAGTTCTTTGCCTGCGGGAGTGTATCGTTACCGTGCGAGTACAACGGTTTTGGGTAAATCAGAATTATCATCGGGTGAATTTGTCATTAGAGATATTCAATTAGAAAATTTGAATCTGACGGCAGATTTTGATGTTTTACGACAACTTTCGGCAAAAACAGGTGGGAAGTTTTTCAAGAATAATCAATTTGAAGAAATTAAGCAAACTATCTTGAATCATAAAGTACCAGACAAAATTGACGCTACCGAAGACTTGAAAGAAATGATAAACCTACGTTGGATTTTCTTTTTAATATTGGGACTTTTGACGGTAGAGTGGGTAATTCGGAAGTATTTGGGGGGATATTGATTTTAACACATAAAAAATATGAATATAGGAGATAGAGTACGCCTCATGCGAGGAAAAGAAGAGGGAATAGTGACTAAATTATTAGGCAATAATATCATTGAAATAGAGATTGAAGATGGTTTTACGATACCTGTAAAGGCTAATGAAGTAGTGATTATCAATGCTTTAGAACAAAAAATATTTAATCCTACACCGGCTTCACGCATTGAACCACGGGCAATTGACAAACGCCAAGTGGTTGCGGAACGCCGCCCGAATGAAATTTTATCGAATCGTGGGGTTTATATGGCTTTTGTGCCTGTTAATGACCGTGAACTTTCTCAGCATCTCATCAACAATACTGACTGGGATTTACCTTTTATGCTTTCATCGGGTTCAGACCCACATCACAAAGGTTTGGCTTCAGGTGTACTGAAACCCAAGACTTCAATAAAGGTTCAAAGTCTTTTGATTAAAGATTTTGATGAATGGGGAACGTTTGTATTTCAAGCATTTTTCTTCCGATTGGCATTTATGAAATTGCCAGAACCTTTGATAAAACGTCTAAAATTTAGAGTAAACACATTTTTCAAAAATCAATCAAAAGCTCCCTTATTAGACGTTGATGCTCATTTATTTCAGATGGATGCGGAAGACTCTGTTACACCTGTAAATCTGAAACTCGACCCCGCAAAGATTGTGGAACAGATGTTTGAAAAGCAAGCTCCCGAACCAATGGTTTTGCCACCTAAGCCTTCATTGTCAATTGATTTACACATTGAAGTTTTGACAAAAGATGCTTGGGCTATGTCGAATACGGAGATGTTAACCTTACAAATGGGAACGTTTGAAAGACAATTTGAAGCCGCTATTGCCAACGGAATGGACGAAATTATCTTTATTCATGGCGTAGGAAATGGCGTTTTGCGTAACGCTATTCATAAGCGATTGTCAGGTAATAAAAATGTGCAATATTTTGAAGATGCTCAGAAAGAGAAATTCGGGTATGGGGCTACTAAAGTGAAAATTAAATAACAAAATGAAACAAACCCTGATAATCCTAACAACAGCCTTAATCCTTCAAAGCTGTGCCAGTTCAACTACATCGTCTAATGGAGGAACATCCACAACCGTTACACAGTCAAATCCAGTAGCTCCGAAGGAATCATATCTTTATAAAGGAAAACAAGTGGAAAAAA
Organism: Arcicella sp.; assembly: GCA_025356745.1. Classification (GTDB taxonomy): domain Bacteria; phylum Bacteroidota; class Bacteroidia; order Cytophagales; family Spirosomataceae; genus Arcicella. Next base: position 13,870 of record JANXRS010000326.1, on the reverse strand, counting down.
ATGTTTCGACCATCGGCATTCCTTTTGAAATCTCGATGGCTGACGTTGAACGTCAAATTAATGCATCTGTTAAAGACTTGGTTTTTGAGGATAATAGCATGGAAGACAATAATTACGACAACTTTATGTGTAAGGTTTATAAGCGTGATAATATTGTCGTAACTACGCAAAATGAGGCTTTTACTTTCAATGTTCCTTTGAAGGTTTGGGCGAAAGTTGGCTATAAAGTGATGGGAATGAGTATTCCTCCGCAAGAATTGAACTTTGAATTTAACGTGAAATTTGGTTCAAAATTTTCTATTGCCCCAAATTGGGAAGCAAACGTTCAAAGTTTTCCAATTGGTTATGATTGGATAAAAAAGCCAACGATACGTTTAGCAGGAATGGAAATTTCTGTAGCTGGTTTAGTAGAAAGAACGTTAAATTCAAAACAAGATGCTATTTTGAAGTCTTTGGATGATGCGGTGCGTAAGAATGTTGAAATCAAAAAATACATCGTTCAAGCTTGGAATACAGCTATGCAACCGTATTTGCTTTCTGAAAAATATCGTACTTGGTTGAAAATAACCCCAACGGAATTGCAAATGACTCCGCTTACTTCGATTAATAATAAAGTGAAAGCAACGATTGGAATTAAAGCAATTACTGAGACGGTTACGGGAGCAAAACCCGCTTTTTTACCCGTTATTACGGTGCCAGATTTAAAGTTAGTTGCTTCAATTCCAGATGATTTTCAAGTGGGTATCATAGCTGAAATTCCGTTAAGTGAAGCCACAAAACTGACGGGGGACACTTTAATCGGACAAAATTTTTCTTTTAAAGATGGTAAATATAATGTGCAAGTCACAGACATTGATATTTACGGAGATAATGAAAAAATGGTTATTAAATCTGGATTAAAAGGGAATATAAATGGTAAGATTTATTTCAAAGGTACACCCGCTTATGACCCCATTAAGAAAACAGTTTATTTGGATAATTTTGATTATGACCTCCAAACTAAAAACTTTTTGGTCGGTACTGCCAATTGGTTATTTCAAGGCGTTTTTGCCAAAAATATGAAGGAATCTCTGACTTTCAATATCGGCTGGCAAATTGATGAGATGAAAAAACAGATGCAAGCTAATTTGAATAAACAAGTTTCAAAAGGGGTAACGCTGCATGGAAATGTGCTTGATTTAACGCCAGATAAGGTTTATTTAACGCCAAATTCAATTATTTGTGTAATTAATGCCAAGGGAAAATTGGATATAAAAATTGATGGACTTTAAGGAGTTTTAAAATTAAACCAAAACGGCTCTAAGGAAATCCTCAGAGCCGTTTTGGTAAAAATAAGTCTATAAGCCGCATCCTGTCAGTGCCGAAACACCGTCTTATCATTTATCTCGACGCACCGTCACCGATACGCTCTATCAACCTACCCACTGACATCAGGCGAGCAGCCTCTTTTCAATTAACAGTTTCCACTCAACAATTATCAATAATGGCGAACCAAAACTGTTCATTGCTAATTGTACATGGTCAATTGTCTCGTCAGCCTATTTGGTCTTTCAACTCATGAGGTTTACCTATGCCCCCAATGTTGCCATTGAGGCGGTAGGCTCTTACTCTACCTTTTCACCCTTACCCTTGCAGGCGGTAATTTTCTGTGGCACTTGCTGTTACGGATTCGTCACCAAATACGTACCTTCCCGTTAGGAAGCATGATGCTCTACGTTGTGCGGACTTTCCTCCCCCGAATAAACGAAGGCGATAAGACGACTTATTTCTGCTACAAAGTTAGGGAATCGTTCAGTAGTAATTAGTATTCACTTAATTGTTTTTGAAATTATTTAAAATAACGCCTTGCCAACTCCTCAAAATTCACTATCTTTGCACTCCAATTTACAAATATCATAACCGAAGGACGGGTTCCTTCACTAAAACGTAAATAACAGATGGCTGTTAAAATTAGATTAGCACGTCGTGGACGTAAGAAATTAGCAATATACGATATCGTAGTTGCTGATGCAAGAGCTCCACGTGATGGTAAATTCATCGAAAAAATCGGTACTTACAATCCAAATACAAATCCTGCTTCAATCAAATTGAATGAAGAAAGTGCATTGAAATGGATTTTGAATGGTGCTCAACCAACTGACACTACTCGTGCGATTTTGTCATATAAAGGAGTATTGTTAAAGAAACACTTACAAGTAGGTGTGAATAAAGGAGCAATCTCACAAGATTTAGCGGATACTAAATTCGCAGACTGGAAAGTTACGAAGGATGCTAAGATTTCTGGTAAATCAGATTCATTGGATGCAACGAAAGATGCAGAGAAAGCAGCTCGTATGGCAAGAGAGGTTGAAATTAACAACACTCGTGCAGCAGCAATTGCAAAAAGAAATATCGTTGAAGAGCCTGTTGTTGAAGTAGAAGAAGTTGTTGCTGAAGAAGAAGCTCCTGTTGAAGTTGTAGAATCACCAGTTGTAGTAGCAGAAGTTCCAGTAGAAGTTGCTCCAGTAGTAGAAGAAACACCTTCAACTGAAGAAGAAGCTCCTAAAGTAGCGTAATTTTCAAAAAATAATTTAAAGGATGATACAGAACGCTGAAATGTTGTTTTGTATCATTTTTTTTTGAAATTAATAAATTTCACGGAAGCCTTTGCTTAAAGCGAAGGCTTCCGTTTTAAGAAAACAAAAATGACAAAAGATAATTGTTTTGAATTAGGAAAAATTACGAAAACGCACGGACTCAAAGGAGAAGTAGTGCTTTGGCTTGATGTAGATTTTCCAGAAGATTATGAAGATTTAGAGAGTATTCTTTTGGAAGAAAGGGGTGAATTAGTACCTTACTTCATGGATTCCTATAGGCTTTCAGGGAATCGTGCCATTGTGAAATTTGAAGATATTGATACTTTTGAAAAAGCCGAATTAATGATAAATCTTCAAGCATTTTTACCCTTGGAAGATTTGCCAGAATTGGATAATAACCAATTTTATTACCACGAAATTATTGATTATAAAGTCATTGATAAAAATTTAGGTGAATTGGGAACTGTTCAAACGGTTCATTCAATGCAAGCCCAAGACCTTTTGGTGATGGATTATAAAGGAAAAGAAGTATTGATTCCCGTAATTTCTGAAATCGTTTTAAATGCTGATAAAGTAGCAAAAGTATTGAATGTAAACCTTCCTGATGGACTTTTGGAAGTATATTTGGAAGATTAATAAAGTTAGAAAAGTAATCAAACAGTTGGTGTGAAACTTTTTTAACGCTTAAACTCCTTCAATTGTGTAATTTTTTAACGTTCAAAAATGAGAATAGACATAATTTCAGTGGTGCCAAAACTAATGGAGAGTTTCTTTGGACATTCCATTTTGAAACGTGGGCAAGAAGCAGGTCATGCTGAGATTGTTTTGCACGATTTGCGGGATTATACTACCACTAAAAGTCGTCAAGTTGATGACTATGCTTTTGGGGGTGGTGCTGGTATGGTTATGCTTATCGAACCGATTGCTCGTTGTATTCGTCATTTGCAAAGTGAAAGAGTATATGATGACGTAATTTATATGACTCCTGATGGGCTAACGTTTAATCAGCAAACGGCAAATCAGTTATCATTGGGAGGAAATTTAATTTTCTTGTGTGGACATTATAAAGGTGTTGATCAAAGAGTGCGAGATATGTTTGTAACCAAGGAAATATCAATTGGGGATTATGTTTTGTCGGGAGGTGAATTAGCTGCTGCTGTTTGTGCTGATGCAATTATTAGATTGATTCCAGGCGTTTTAAACGATGAAACCTCAGCCTTAACTGATTCTTTTCAAGATAATCTTTTAGCTCCTCCTGTTTATACCAGACCTGCTGAATTTGAAGGCATTAAGATTCCTGACATACTATTATCAGGACACGAAGCGAAGATAAATGAATGGCGTTTCGAACAATCTATTGAAAGGACTAAAATAAGGAGACCTGATTTACTTAAAAAAACAGGATTATTTTAAGCTAAATTTGAGTGATACTAGAAAGTCTTCCTAAGTTGAATTTAATGGAAAATTTTTACAAAATAATTTTTTTTCCAAACAAATCCTATTATATTGCATATCTAAATCAATAGATTGCTAAACAAAAATTGCTGTAATTACTTTAATGATATTATGTTGTTGAACATGGAATAGAAAAGAGTAAACATGAATCATTTTGAAAATTAAAAACAAAGTAAGGATTATAATTCAGAAAGCTCGACGTTAATAACGATGGGCTTTTTTGTTATGTAAGTTTTATTGCCACTCCGTATTTATGAACTTGCTACATAATACATTCCATTTTTGAAAGTCTAAGTCCTCCATAAATATTAAATATTAAACATCTAACAAAAATATCGAATTTTTAATGAATGTTTCCATCATCATTGTTAATTATAAATCTGCCGAATTAACGGTTAATTGCATCACTTCAATCAAGAACTATACTTCAGAAATTACGTATGAAGTAGTGGTAGTAGATAATTTTTCGGAAGATAATTCTGAAAGCATTATAAAAAAAAGTCACCCAGATATTGTGTGGGTACAAACGGGCTACAATGCAGGATTTAGTAGGGGAAATAATGAAGGATTTAATGCGGCAAAAGGTAATTATGTGTTACTTTTAAATGCTGATACATTGCTTTTTGAAAATACCATTGCCTTAACTTTCAATCGTTTACGTGAAAATAAAGACATTTCTGTTATTGCAGGGTTACAACTATTTCCAGACATGAGCCAGATGCCTTATTTTAGAAATAGAAATGAATTTAGAAAATTTCTCTACGTCGTGCCCAATCGTTTTAATCCTTATTTAGATAGAATATTTCCAGAACCTAAGTTCTCGGACCCAAATCAAGCGGAACTTCCTTGTGGTGCATTTATGATGGTAAGTCGTGAAACTATCAATAAAGTAGGAGTAATGGATGAAGATTTTTTTATGTATGCCGAAGATTTTGAATGGGCATCGAGACTCAGAACAGTAGGTAAACTTTGTTATTTTGATGATATTCGGTTTATACATCTTGAAAAACCCTCACCATTCAGAAGAACAAATATTACACCTATCAATAAATTTGGAACACAAATGCAAGTCTCCAATCTTCTGTGGATACGGAAAGAATATGGTCTTTTGCCTTATTTATTTCTAATTTTTCACTACATAACAGTAGCTATTTTCTTTTACGTTTGGAAAATTACGGTGAACATTCTGAAATTTAGAAATCCATTTTTTCAATTAAGAAGTCAGAAGATATTAGCCTTAAAAACAGGCGTTTACTTAAAATTTTTCTGGAAAACCTTATTCAAAATAAAAGGCTTCTACAAAATTGCAGAAGCCGATAATATTGACTTAAAATACTCTTAACAATGAATAAATAACAATGAACTGTACAATTATTAAAGCCATCCCATCGAATCCATCCAATTTTTTACATTATCCATCCATTTTTCTTTGGTTGATTTATTATTCATGCCAAAACCATGACCCCCTTTTGGATAAATTATCAAATTTGCAGAAACGCCATTTTTCTGACAAGCTTCGTAATACGATAATGAATTTTTAACGGGTACAGCCATATCATCTCCCGCATGAACCAGAAAAACAGGAGGGGTTTCTTTTGTAACTTGAGTTTCATTCGAGTATAATTCAATCAATTCAGAACTAGGATTTTTGCCGATTAATTGGTCTATTGAACCTCGATGTCCAAATTCTTTCATGCTTATAACAGGATAAACTAAAATTGAAAAATCAGGGCGTACATTCGTTTCGTCGGTATTTTCGCCAACAGGTTTTGCAAAATGCGTTGAAGCAGAGGCTGCCAAATGTCCACCCGCTGAGAAGCCCATAATGCCAATTTTGTTTGGACTGATACCATATTTTAAAGCATCTTTCCGTACAACTCTAATGGCTTGTTGAGCATCCTGCAAAGGAGCAATTGACTTATCAATTTGTGCTTTATCGTTCGGAATTCGATACTTTAAAACAAAAGCAGTAATGCCCATTTTATTGAATTCCTTCGCCACATCCGAACCTTCGTGCGAAGCAGCTAAAATTGAATATCCACCTCCTGGACAAATAATGACTGAAGTTCCATCTGATTTTCCTTTTGGTGGAGAATAGAGCGTTAAGGTAGGAACCGATACCTCTGAAATTCTTAAAATTCCATTTTTGTCTGTTTCCGATCTTTGTGTATTTGGAACAGATTTATAATTAGGAACTTCGTTTGGATACAAAGGCATTTCCTGTTGGGCTTTTACGTAAGCCATCGTTGATAATAAACTCATGGTAATTAGTAATTTTTTCATAGACTTTTTTGATAAATTGCTCTCTAAAACGCTTAAATTATTGATTATCAGAATGATAAGTTCTGGAGAAAGATGAATAACAAATAACTGATAACAGAAAGGAAATCAAATGTAATATTTACCTAATATCTTTACAAAAAAAATAAATAGTCTTATGGAAAAAATTAGATCAACTACCGTTCTAGCGGTTATACATAATGGAGAAGTAGCGATTGGAGCAGACGGACAGGCAACAATGGGGGCAACTGTAGCTAAAAATCATGTAAAAAAAATTCGTAAAATGTTAGATGGTAAAATCATTACTGGTTTTGCAGGTTCAACTGCTGATGCTTTTACGCTTTTAGAACGTTTTGAAGAGAAATTAAATGCTTATGGAGGCAACATGAAACGAGCAAGCATCGAATTGGCAAAAGACTGGCGAACGGACCGTTATCTTCGAAAACTGGAAGCTATGATGATTGTTTCAAACAAAGAAGAAGCACTAATTATCTCTGGAACAGGCGATGTTTTAGAACCTGAAAATGGCATTGCTTCCATTGGTTCTGGCAGCAATTATGCTCTTTCAGCGGCTTTGGCAATGAAAAAACACGCCTCACATCTTACAGCAGAAGAAATCGTTAGAGAAAGTTTAACAATTGCGGCGGATATTTGTATTTATACGAATCATAATTTTATCATTGAAAAACCAATTTAAAAGTAATGTACTGACAATACATAATTATTTAAGTCTTCACTAAAAAAATGCAAAAAATGCAATAATTGTGAACTAAAATTCGATTAATCTCGTAACTTAGTAGAGTAGTGGATATTCTTTTAATCCACTGCCAATTTAACTCATCGGACGGGCGACCCCGTTTTAAATCATAAAATTGATAAAACTATGTCATTAAGATTAGGAGATATTGCCCCCGACTTTACGGCGGAGACTACCCAAGGAACAATCAATTTTCATGAATGGCTGGGTGATTCATGGGGAATGTTGTTCAGCCATCCCGCTGATTTTACACCCGTTTGTACGACTGAATTAGGCAAAACTGCTCTTTTAAAGGGAGAATTTGAGCAGAAGGGCGTAAAAGTAATCGCTGTTTCAGTGGATGATTTGGACTCGCACAATAAATGGGTTCCAGACATTGAGGAAATTAATGGCGTGAAAATGAACTTCCCAATTATCGCTGATTCAGACCGTAATGTAGCAACTTTGTATGATATGATTCACCTGAATGCTTCTGAAAAAGCAACGGTTCGTTCGGTATTTATTATTGGACCAGATAAGAAAGTAAAATTGACCATAACTTATCCAGCATCAACTGGACGTAATTTTCAAGAACTTTTAAGAGTAATTGATTCGTTGCAATTAACTGCTAATTATCAAGTGGCAACTCCAGCGGATTGGAAAGATGGTGATGACGTTATTATTATACCAGCCGTAAAAACGGAAGACGCAGCTGCAAAATTTCCAAAAGGATTTACGATTGTAAAACCATATTTACGCACAACGCCGCAGCCAAATAAGTAATATAAGCTGTAAAATATAGTATAATGATAAATCGGTCGTTCCGATGAAACTTGTAAGTTAGCAAGTTCCATTGGAACGACCGATTTATTACTTACGGGTCGGTCTTCAAAGTGATTTATTACAGTAGTTGAAATGAAAATGTTTGTAAATTTGTACAAACACTTTTCCTAATCCTTTATTTTTTTATGAACTTTCTTAGTTTTTTACGTCTTAAGTTCGCTTTTCTTCCACGTTCAGTCAGATATTTATTAACCATATTCTTTACGGTTTTACTTTTGTTTATGCTTTATTTGTTATTTCGTCCGAATCCAAATGGATGGAAAATTGTGTCAAAATTAGGGATTTCAATGCCTTTGACTTACCAAATGCACGGCATTGATGTTTCGCATCATAACGGAACGATTGACTGGCAGAAAGTAAAAAAAATGCGATTTGCTAAAGAAAACTTACGAATAGAATTCTGTTTCCTCAAAGCCACTGAAGGAATGACTCATTCAGATAAACAGTTTGAAAGAAATTGGGAAAAATTAGGCAAATTAGGAATAAAAAGAGGAGCGTATCATTTCTTTATTCCTTGGCGTGAACCAAAAGGTCAGGCGATGAATTTTATTAATTCTGTGAAACTAAAAAAAGGAGATTTTGCCCCTGTTTTAGACATTGAACAAAATTCTTTAAAGTCTGATAGTCAGATAGTTAGTGAGATTGAAGTGTGGTTAGATATGGTACAAAAGCATTACGGAGTTAAGCCGATAATCTATACAAATCCTAATTTTTACAAGAAGTTTATCAAAGGAAATTTTGATAATTATCCTCTTTGGATAGCTGATTATTCAAAGGAAACGTTAAAAGGATATGGAGCAAATTTATGGTTTTGGCAACATAATCAAAAAGGCTGGTGCGAGGGCGTAAAAGGCACAGTTGATTATAATGTATTCTTAGGTTCAGAAAATGATTTAAAAGATTTGACGCTATAATATTTTATAAGGTAACATAGCAAAAAATACATTCTAATGAACTAAATAATTCTGAGAAGTATCTTATATTACTTGCTGACTTTTTCAAAATGCTCTAAAATAACTTTTGCATAATTTTCAGCTTGATTCAAGGCTGCAAAAGCCTTCATTTTATCTTTATTGCCAAGGGATTTCTCATTCTCAAGAAGCATTTCAATTTTTTCTTTTAAATTAATCTTGATGGTTATTCCTAATTCATTTTCAGAGATAATTCTTCCCATCAATCCAAAATCGTAGGCAATTAATGGTTTTTGTGCCGTCGCCGCCCTAACCATAATTGCACTCATGCCAAAATGTTTATTATATAGTGCCAAAGCATAATCTGCTACTTCAAAATATTGCTGGATATCTTCATCCTTGATGAACGTATTATGTGTAATTATCTGGAAATCAGATAACTGTTTAATCTCTATAAGTTTACTGTCAAATAATTTTCTTTCATTTTCTTCCCAAGGACCTACGATTAAAAGACAACCTTTTTGCGATTTTTCTCTAGAAATAGTACCAATTGCTTCCATTACTTCCGCAATTCCTTTACGTGAATCCAAAAAACCAAATATTAAAAAAACCTTTCTATTTTCTTCAATTCCCAAGGTCTTTTTTACTTCAGTAAGAGTTCTCAAACTTGGATAGACCTGCACAGGGTCAGGAAGGTACTTTACTTTATCAGTATGCCAGTTTTGTTCAATAAATTGGGTTACATACGCATCAAGACTGAAAAGAGAATCTACGTTTTTATTCTTAATAAAATATTTTAAAGTGATATTTTTACGCCAGTAATTCAATTTTTCTTTTAAGGAAACAGTAAGATAATTTACTAAAGTAGGGCGAAATAAAATACCAGAAATAGGACAAGGAGAAGAATTTTTTGAAAGTATAGCCAATTGTAAATAGTCAATATACATAAAGAAACCTAAAACAGCGTTGTACTCTTTCGCATAACGACAAAATAATTCCCATTCAGAGATAGAACGCTTGAAAACACGCTTAGGTTTTTGCCATTCAACAAATTCGGCTTCTGACATTTTTATCCATTGAACTCTTGGAGAAATTGTTTTTTGTAGTATTTGAGGGTGTTTTTCAAAAAAATCAGGACTTACTAAAACAATTAATTTGTAGGAATAATCGTTTTGCAGAAAATTAATAATCAAATGATAAAGGTATCCAGCATGATGTCCGCTTGCATCAGGTTCAAAGATGAGTATATTTTTAGGTATTGTCATGTCTGATTTATTCAATCTCAATATTGTATTTTTCTAATAATCCAGCTAAACTGGTTGATAAAAATTTTGCTTTTTTGATTTTATTCTTTTCAGGGTCAATTGAAAAATTATAAGCAGTTCTAAAATCGGCTTTCTCTAAAAAGGTAGTATCAAATTTAGCTCCTAATAAATTGCAATTATCGAAAATTACCTTCGCTAAATTTGTTTCCCCAAAATCAACTTCTTCCAAATTACAGTCCTTAAATTTCGTATTTTTTAAGCCTAATTTGTAAAAAGATGATAAATTTAATTGACAATTTTCAAAATTTATGGCAAATCCAAAAGTATTACATTCTTCGAATTTAACCCCTATTAATTTGCATTCCTTTATTTTTATATCTTTAAAAGCGGCATTTTTCAAATCTGCCAAACTGAAATCACAATTTTTAAATTCACAATCAATAAAATTAATAAGAGATAAATCGGAATTAGAAAAAATGCAATTAGAAAAAATACAGTTTTCGTAATCACCTTTAAGCATTGCTTCTTCTGAAAATGAAATTCCTTGGAAATTTTGGTCTTCAATAAAAATTCTATTCATTATTGATTTCGATGCAGAAGCACCAGTTTACAGCTACAATATACTCTTATAAACATCAAAAGTTTCTTTCGCTTTTTTCTCAGCAGAAAATGCCTTCTGTCGTATCAAACCTTTGTCAATCAATGATTTACGTAAATTTTCATCAGAAATAATTTTCTCTAGTTTATGACTTAAATCATCTTTATTATTAGGTTCAAAATAAAGAGCTGCATCTTCTGCAACTTCTGGAAAGCATGAACTATTACTCAACACTACGGGACATCCACAAGCAAACGCCTCTAAAATTGGAATCCCAAAACCTTCATAAAATGATGGATAAACGAAGGCAATGGCTCGTTGATAAAGGGCAAAAAGCGTATTGTCACTATAGAAATGCAGATGAATTACCTGCTTTTCAATGCCTAAAATTCGTAACATTATCGTTTCACTCTCAGTAAAGTTTCCACCACCAGCACAAAGTAAAACAACATCGGGATGCTTTTTTAATACAGGTTTTATGGATTTCAATAAACCGTCAAAATTTTTATAGTCATTTCTTGCACCCACGTATAACAGATATTTTTCGGGCGTTTTTAAATGAAAATGAGCAGGTTGCTGATGATTTATGAAGGCAGTTGAATGATAAACGACATCTATTTTTTCGGAATTTACTTTGTATAATTTTAATAAATCTTTCTTTGTATTTTCAGAAACAGCAATGATTTTTGAGGCACGAGTTAATAATTCTTGCTTCTGTTCTTTACTTGCATTATCAATGTGGTTAAGATTAAATCTTTCCTTAATACAATCATGATAAGTTATTACAAAAGGTTTATTATCAAGATGTTGCAAAAAATAATGATGAAAAAAAGTTGGATGGAAAATGTCAAATTTTCCTCTTTGAATTTGATAAATACTGTTGTAACGATTCGTTCGTGACACTAACATACTCGTTGGCATAAACCCAAAAATATGCTTAAACTGCTTAGGTTTACGAATCGAGCTATTCTTCAAATACTCATTGTTAGAAAACTGTAACGCTAATTCTATTCCTATACCCATCACTGAAAGTGATTCCATTAAATCGTGGAAATAGCGAGCTACTCCGCCGTAGCGTTGCCCTGTAAATGCTTGATGGTCATAGAGGATTTTCATTAGCGATTCATTAAATCCTCAATTTCATCCGCCTCAATTGGGATATTTACCATGAGGTCGATGTTGCCTGTTTCGGTAATCAAGAAATTGTTTTCCAAACGAATTCCTAAGCCTTCTTCTTTGATATAAATCCCAGGCTCAATGGTGAAAACCATGCCAGCTTCCACTTTACGGTATTTATTCCAAACATCATGCACATCCAACCCTAAATGATGGGAAACGCCGTGCATGAAATACTTTTTTAGAAGAGGCATATCTGGATTTTGTTTTTCAACGTCCAATCTGTTTAGTAAGCCTAAATCAATCAATTGACTTTCCATGAAACTTTCTACCTCTTTTTGGTATTCCTCCCACAAAATACCTACTTTCAAAATCGATTGTGCATATTTAAAAACCCGATGAACAGCATTATAAACTGATCTTTGGCGAGTAGTAAATACACCATTTACAGGAATTGTACGACTTAAATCTGAATTATAATTGGCATATTCAGCGGCAACATCCAACAAAATCAAATCGCCGTCTTTACAAATTTGATTGTTGTCTAAATAATGTAATACGCAAGCATTCGCTCCAGAAGCAATAATTGGGTTGTAAGCAAAACCTTTTGAACGATTCCGAACGAATTCATGAATCAATTCTGCCTCAATTTCATATTCAGTAACCCCAGGTTTTACGAAATTTAATAAACGTCTAAAACCTAATTCTGTAATTCTACAAGCTTCAGTCAATAATTCAATTTCCAAGAAATTTTTAATACTTCGTAATTGGTGCATCAACGGAGCAACCCGATCAAATTTGTGCAATGGAAAATGTTCTTTTGCCCATAAAATAAACTTAGCATCCCGTGTTTGTACGTGCGAATGATTGCGAATATGCTCATTAGAATTGAGGTAAATATTATCCGCTTCAAAAATTAATGTTGATAAAACCGATTCAAATTGACTTGTCCAGTAAATTTTCTGAATCCCCGAAACTTCCTTAGCGTGTTCTTTAGTATATTTATAACCTTCCCATATCGCAATTAATTCCGAAGTTTCCTTCAAAAACAATACTTCACGATGTTTTGGGTCAGGACAATTTGGGAAAATCAAAAGGATAGATTCTTCTTGGTCAATGCCTGTGAGATAGAATAAATCAGAATTTTGTTGAAAACCCATCGTACCATCCGCATTGGTTGGCATTGGGTCGTTTGAATTGAAAATTGCCAATGATTTTGGCTTCAATAATTGTGCTAATCTTTCACGGTTTTCAACGAAAAGTGAAGAGTTGATTGGTAAGTATTTCATTAAATTACAGGTTTTATTTCTTCTGACACAAATAAATAATCTCCTCTTTCGGCAATGCAAATCTATTAACTTGATTTACAGGCATTTCCATGACAAATTTATCTTCCGTAACGTGCCAACCACCTTGCTCTAAACGTTTGTTATAGTCCCTTCCGAATATACGAAAATGGTCATCTTGTTTAAAAAGACGTTCTCTTTCTTTAGGGTCAGTAATGGTTTTATCTTCAAAAGTCGTTGCTAACTTCCAATCTTGTGGCGACTGCATAATTGCCCAACCACTTGGCTTTAAAACCCTACGCATTTCCTCCATACAGCGAATGTCATCTTCAACGTGTTCCAACACGTGATTGCAAAATACAACATCAAAAGTATTGTCTTCAAACGGAATGTGATGCAAATCCATTTTTATTTTCGCTAATGGTGATTCAATATCTGCCGTAATATAGTCTAAATTCTTCATTTTCTCAAAACGGTCGATGAAGCAATATTCTGGAGCAACGTGTAGAACTTTTAAATTATCCGTAAAGAAATTTGTCTTTTGTTGTAAATATAAATACATCAAACGATGACGTTCTAAGGCTAAACAATTTGGACAAAGAGCATTTTCACGGGGTTCTAAACGTCCATAAGGCAAAAATTTACTAAAAGTTGAATCACAAACTGGACATTTAACATGGTTGCCTCGCAGCGTTAAACCATACATTTTGGTGGCAAAATGCCCAACTAATTGAATGTATTTTCGTGGAATATTTCTAAGTGTCCAGCTTATTATTTGTTTAATCATGGTTGTATCTTTCTAAA
>JANXRS010000301.1 GCA_025356745.1 Arcicella sp. | reverse complement strand
AATCTAAAAAATACTCACTAAATTGACATATAACTGAATTTGACTTCACGATAACTTGAATTTTGTTTAGTAACAAACAAGTTACAGAAGTCTAACCATTTTTAAAACCATTTTTTTGCCTGTATGTCCAGTAGTAAACTGATTTTGCCTTAAATAAAGGACTTTTTAAAGATGATTTCCGATCAGAACGATACAAAATTTCGGGTCATGTTCATCAAAACGATTTTATAGAATTTGGAAAGAGAATTGGTCTGAATGAATCAAGAATAAGTGTACTTTTAGCCCCATTTTTTAGCAAACAGCCTTTGATAGAAATACTAATCAACCATTCTTTCTTAACGGATGTCAATAAACGAACTTATTTACAGATGATTAGCACAAAAAGAAATTTTTTAATTAGCTAAGAATTAAATCGAAATATTGTCCAATATTGATAGCTTTCTAACTAATTTTAAATTAAAATTAAAGCGAACTTTCGCTAAGAAATTAGTCTCTTCTTTGGCTTTTATATTCAATATACTGAGGACTTTTCTTTCAAAAAGTTTATTTCAAAATTCGTAAAATCTCTATTCATTTCCTGTAAAACTGACATAAAAAATGAAAAAACTGACAAAAGATAGTATTAAAAAACTTATAAAACCTCGCCAAGTATCTTCACATAAAGGAAGCTACGGACACAGTTTTCTCATGGTTGGAAGTCAGGGTAAAATGGGAGCAGCCGTAATTGCCGCTCGTGCTTGTTTACGAACAGGAACGGGCTTACTTACAGTATCCGTTCCACATGATGAAAGATTAATTTTGCAAATCGCCATTCCAGAAGCTATGCTCGTTATGCGAGAAAAAGAAGAAGATAATATAAATGGATTTACCGCTATTGGCATTGGTTGTGGTATTGGTACGGGCAAAGAATCTACCCAAATGATGTCCCATTTACTTTCTGAATATTCCAAACCGTTAGTCTTGGATGCTGATGCTTTGAACATTATTTCTACGCATAAAAATCTTCTCGAAAAAATTCCTCCTAATACAATTCTTACGCCTCATCCCAAAGAATTTGATAGACTTTTTGGGGTTCATAAAAGTATTGAAGAAAGAATGAAAACCGCTATTGAAAAAGCCTTACAACTTCGTATTGTGATTGTTTTGAAGGGACATGAAACACTCATTACACACGCAGGAAATGCTTTTTTGAATAGCACAGGCAATGCCGGACTTGCCAAAGGAGGCTCAGGGGATGCTCTCACTGGCATTATTACAGCCTTACTTTCACAGAATTATGAGCCTTTTGAAGCTGCAAAAATTGGGGTATATCTTCATGGATTAGCGGCAGATTTAGCCTTAGAAAAACAAACTTTTGAAAGTATGTTAATCACAGATGTAATTGAATATTTAGGTCAGGCTTTTAAAGTAATAACCTGTGAATAATGTAAATATTTTTAGGAATAGTGTAATACTTTCTCTTCAATAGATTCTCACCTTTGTTAAAAACGAAAATGTTCTCATTATCAAAACGTAAGACTATGAAAAACACAAATCAATATTTAGTAGTACAAAGGTCTTCTGTTCGGGTAAGGTTATTAATAAATGAGATAAAGTGAGTAGGTTAATTGACCATTTATAGTAGTTTAAATGAATTATTTGAATAATTAAAATAACACTTAATATGGAAAATGAGGAAATTGCTATTTTTTCTATGCGTGAAAGTAGGTTTATAATGAACGATTTTGAAGAAGCCTTGTACACTTCTATGCGTAAATATTCATTACGCCAATTGAACTTTATGGATGATGTAGCTTACGAACAAATTTTAGAGGCATTGCAAAAATCTATGCAAGTTTGTAATTTGGCAGGTGTTAATAGTATTCAACATTTTAAGAAAGTTTATGTGTATGATGCAGAAGTAAGTACGATGCATATTGACTGGCAAATGACCAAAAAAGGATTAAATTTAATGGTTATGCAAACGCCATCCATGAATAGAAAGATGGCTCGTTGGCTTTGGGAAATGGCTGATTTATGAAACAAATAAAAAACTATGAAAAATATAACGCAACTCTTAGATTTAATTACCAAAGAAAGAGATTATCTACTAAACCACGTTTGCAAAACTATCCCAAAGAATCAGATTCATTTGCCAAGTTCATCGCATTTTGATGAGTGCTTTTTACCAAGTAATCGAAACGGACAAACCCTTAGAAGTTTAGCACAGTTGTATAAACATGGCGTCCGTGATGCTTGGAATATGGGTGCGGTGGCGGTTGGAGCAACGGTTTATTTTGGCTCTTCCGAATCCGATAGGCAAATAATTGAAGTGGCAAGGGCTTTTGAAGAAGCTCATAGTTTAGGCATGGCAACCATTTTGTGGTGTTATACTCGAAACGATGCTTTTGTGAAAGATAGCGTAGATTATCATACTTCCGCTGATATGACAGGGCAAGCAAATCATTTGGGCGTATCGATTCAAGCGGATATCATCAAACAAAAATTACCGACAAATAATGGAGGTTTTACGGCAATAAAATTCGCAAAAATCAATGCTGAAATGTACACTAAATTAAGTTCTGAACATCCGATTGATTTATGCAGATACCAAGTAATTAATTGTTATTCGGGACGAATTAATTTGATAAACTCAGGTGGAGAAAGGGTAAGGCTGATTTAGCGGATGCCATAAAAACTGCCGTCATTAGGGCGGTGCTGGGTTAATTATGGGAAGAAAAGCCTTTCAACGCCCTTTTAATGAAGGTGTAGCATTAATAAATGCCGTACAGGAAATTTATTTAGCAGATGAAATAATAATTGCCTAATACCACTCATTCATATTTTTTCAATGACTTTATTATTTTGGAATAAAGCAATTTTTCATCAATTGGTTTAGATATATAATCATCCATTCCAACAGCGATACATTTTTCAATATCCACCGTAGTAACATCCGCTGTTAAAGCAATTATGGGAATTTGAGATTTCATTACCTCCCGAACATACTTTGTGGCTTCAAAACCATTCATTTCGGGCATTTGCAAATCCATCAAAACAATATCATAGGTATTTTCTTGTAGTTTTTCAAGAGCATTTTTTCCATTCTCGGCAATGTCCACTTTAAATCCAAAATCCATCAAGATTATTTTGATTAAAAGTTGATTCAATGCTATATCTTCAACAACCAATACTTTTACATTTTCTACCTTTGGTTCAGCTTTTCCTGTTTCCTCTACGGGTTTAGTTTTTACATTTATTTTTTTAAAACGTAAGATAAAACTAAATTTTGTCCCTTTATCAAGTTCGCTTTTAACTGTGATTATGCCCCCTTGAGCTTCAATTAACTGTTTAACGATGGCAAGCCCCAAGCCAGTCCCTCCATAAAAACTTTTAGCGTTCTGATGAGCTTGTTCAAAATTTTCAAAAATATATTCTAATCTATCCTCTGGAATTCCGATTCCTGTATCAGTTAAGGAAAACTCAATCATAACACTATTTACATCCTCTTCCTTTGAAGAAATTTGCAACAAAATTTCCCCTTCATTGGTAAATTTTGTTGCATTACTCAATAAATTCAAAATTATTTGACGCAAACGTATTGGATCGCCTTCCAATATTTGAGGGATGTTTTCATCATATTCATAAATCAATTCTAAATTCTTTTCTTTAACTTTTATTTCAAAGAGTTGCAACATCGTAGCAATAGAATCAGGTAGATTAAAGGAGATTTGTTGAAAACTCATTTTCCCTGAATCCACTTTGGCAAGGTCAAGAATATCATTTATCAACATAATCAAAGCATCCCCTGATGCCTTAATGGCATTAAGATATTGTTTTTGAGGTTCGTCCAACTTTGTTTTTAGAATCACATTCGTAAACCCGACAATGGCATTCATCGGTGTTCGGATTTCGTGGCTCATATTCGACAAAAACTGTTGCTTTGCTTTTACGGCATTCTCAGCAAATTTGGTTTTCATCTCGGCATTTTTTTTTGCCTCAATAATTTCATTTTTTGAATTCACTTGAGCAGTTACTTCATAAGCAATAATGGTAATGCCCGAAATAGTTTCATCGGCTTCATAGTACGGCTGATAAACAAAATTGAAATACAAATCTTCCAGTTTTTCATTACGAAACAATTTAACCAAGTACTCAGTACCTTGAAAGGGAATACCAGTTGTATAAACTTCTTGCATCAAGGCGGGGAATTGAGTATCTTTTAGTTCGGGCAAGATAGCACGAAAAGTTTTCCCTTCAACGTCTTTACCTTTCCCCCAAATTTCCTTTATACTATCATTCGCAAGCGTAATAACCATGTCTTTTCCTTGCATAATGGCAAAAGCAAATGGCGACTGCATAAGGAGCATATTATACCGTTTGTTGCTATCCTCAATCACTTTCAATGCTTTTTGCTTCACTTCAAGTTGCACTTCCAACATTTTCTTTTGCTTCACTTCAAGTTCTATTGCCAATTTTTTCACTTTGGTAATATCGGCGATAGTCAAAACAATCAACTCTTCATTTTGGCTTTGCTGAAGAATACGGTGAGCATTGAGCAACATCGTTTTTTTGCCGATGACTGGGAATAGTTGTTCCACTTCAAAATCATGAAAACGAATATTTTTCGGAACAATATCTTCCAAAAGTTCACGCAACCGAGCAATATTCCACTCATTATCACCTAATTTATACAAGGATAGACCGATTATATCATCCTCCGTAACGTGAAACATCTTGCAAAACGATTTATTGGCAGATTTAATCCGTATATTTTTATCCAGAATAAGCACTGGTTCGTGAACGGTAGCAATAATGCCTTCATAATAAGTGTATAATTCTTCAATTTGTTGAATACGAGCGTGTAATTCCTGATTACTGGTGGTTAATTCTTCGTTAGTTGATTCTATTTCCTCTTTTGAAGTTTCCAGTTCTTCGTTTAGGCTTTGCAATTCCTCATTACTTGAAATGACTTCTTCGTTGGCACTTTGCAGTTCTTCGTTAACGGCTTCTTGGTCGTGAGTAATTGAACCCATATCTGCACGGGCTGCTGCTAATTCTTCTTCTAATTTTTTTATTCTACGGTCTTTGGCAACGGAATTGCTCCTTTTACTTTCATTGGTATTATGAAAGATTTCCGTTTGTTGTCCTGTAAAAATTATCATTAACATGGGTTCGTCTCCTTCCACGGTGAGTGGAGCAACCTCAATATTGATAATTTGCACTAAATTTTTTGTCGTATCACGATTCATTTCGATGCCCATTTTACGGACAATCTGCTTTGTCTTTATGGCGTGATGAATGGCATTTCTCAACTCAAAAGTTATTTCGAGATGAGCCATTTTTAAAATATTAAAACTGGCTTTGCCTGATGAGTTTTGGAGATATAAAGAAGTCGGACCTCTAAACTGAAGGATTTCTAAATCATAATTAATAATGACACTTGCTGGCACGTATTGAGCCAAAAGAGCAGCATCAAAAGCCTCACCAAGTGTATTAGTTACGTATCTTTTTTTAGGAATGATGTTAGCTGAAACATTTTTTTCAGGCATACTTGTGTGAGAAATATGAGTTGATATTTCGGAAATTCGGAGAGAACCCGAATTTTTTTTACGAATATAATATTTATACTTCTTATTAAAAAGCGTAAAAAGTTGCGTGGAATTTCCAATTGTCTCAGACTTGCCCAGCATCAAATACCCAATATCATTCAGAGCATAGTGAAAAGTACTAATTGCTTTTTTCTGAGCGGGAGTATCTAAATAAATCAAAAAGTTGCGACAACTAATAAAATCCATTCGAGAGAAAGGTGGGTCACTCAGAATATTGTGTTGGGCAAACACACAAACGTCTCGCAAAGATTTAGAAATACGGTATTTATCTTTTGATTTTTCAAAAAATTGCTGCAAACGTTTTGGTGAAACATTGCTTAGCTGTTGCGTGGTATATTCACCAGTCCGAGCCACCGCAATTGCCTCTGCACTAAGGTCAGAAGCAAATATTTGAAAGGGTATAAAAGGAATTTTATTCTTTTGGATTTCTAGTAAAGTTATCGCAATGGAATACACTTCTTCCCCTGTGGCACAAGCAGCAACCCATATTCGTATCGCATCGCCTTGAATTTTATCTTTTAATAGACGAGGAAATATAACATTTTTTAACATTAAAAAAGCCTCCGTATCTCTGAAGAAATCGGTTACATTAATCAGCAAATCTTGATAGAGAATGTCTAATTCACTTACATTTTGTGAAAGTTTACTTGCGTATTCTTTAATAGTTTTTATTTTATGAATCACAACTCTACGCAGTATCCGCCGTTTGATAGTATTCATTTTATAATAACTAAAATCAACATTTTTTCTTTTATGTAGGAGTTGCAGAATGATTTTTAAATCGGGATCACTGTTAGCAATTTCATCTTCTGGGGCAAGTTTTATTAAATTTTTCTTAACAAATGGGTGTTTACTAATTCTCATTAATTCGGTGGCAATTTCTCGGGGAGATAAAACAAAATCCACCACGCCTTCGGCAATCGCAGAATTGGGCATACTATTAAATTTGGCGGAATCATCTTGGGCAAAAGTAATTCCTCCCGCTAACTTAATTTCTTTTAAACCTCGAGTACCATCATTTGCACTACCTGAAAGTACAATGCCAATCACATTTTCCTTATGTGTTTCAGCTAAAGACGAGAATAAAATATCAACAGAGAGATTTGCAGTTCTATTTTTAAGGCGAGGTAATAATTTTATGTGTCCGTCGACTACTTCAATTTCTTTATTGTAGGGAATAATATAGAAATTATCAGGTTTTATCTTTTCCATATCATCAATATCTTGCACTTTCATAGCGGTTACTTTCGATAAAATCGAGGTAAGCATACTTTTATGATCAGGGCTGAGGTGTTGTACATAAATATATGACATACCCGTAGTCGGAGAAAGATTTTGTAGCAATTGCGTAATAGCTTCAAGTCCTCCCGCCGATGCACCAATGGCAACTACCGTAAATGGATGTATTATCTTCAAAGTTGGTTCCTTATCAAGAATGGGACTTATTTCTGGCTGAGCTTTTATTTCTTCTTTCCCATTAGAACTTTTTTGAGAAGTCATTTCTTTTTGAACACTTACTTCTTTATCTTGATGTGAGGACGAACTTTTCATTTTTACCGATAATTATTTATTAAAGTTAGCATTTATTAATCAGTTAATAGGATTTTACCTCATAGCGTCAAATTAATCTCCTAGAAACTTTATATTCAAATGCTACCTCATTCCTTAAAATATTCTTAAAATGCCATCTATGGATAATCAATTTTAAGACAACATCTAATATAGTCCAACTAATTAAGTTTTCTTACCTATTAGAGATGTTAAAAATATCACAAAATAGTATATACACTGAAACAATTTTCTGTTTTTATCCTCAAACAAAACTCCTTTTTATAAGTTAATATCAGAAGATACAAGTAGAAATTTAGCAATACTCAGTTAGTCTTTGGTAATTTTACTATCTGATATATCACCATCTACGGCAACTAAATTATTGTTTCCGTTTTGATTATCATCTTTTTTATGGGAAGAAACTAATAATTATTTATACTACAGTGAAAGAAAATCCGTAAAAGGACGACCAATTAATTCTTCTTTTCCTTTGTGAAATCTAAAAATTGTTAGTAAAGGTAAAATTGCCTTCTGGAGAAAAATGGAGAACCAAAATAAGTGAAATATGTAATTTTTATCTATAATTATATAACACTTATTAGCGTACAAATCCTAACCTTTGTGGGGTGACAATTCTGTTATAAAAAGACGTGAATATGTACGAGGATGAATGAAATTTTGCAAAAAGATGTTCAAGATTCACTAAAATAAAAGTTTTTAGTGAATATGCTGAAAGTGGAGTAAGTGTAAAAGATAGAATCGTTACACTCACTTTATCAGAAAGAAGAAGTCAAAGTAATTGCATGGGTGTTTAATCAGTAAACAATGAGCTTTTCATAGAATATGATTTTTAGTAAGTATTTGGGTACAAAACGGGAGAAAGGGGTTTCTCTCGTTTTTGTTTTGTTGAATTTTAATAAAAAGCTCACAAATAATCAATCAAAATAGTCAATTGACAAAGCACACACCTCAGTATATTTTAAGGTAAAATATCTAATGATTTCTCACGTTAAAAGTGCTTTTAAAATCTTTGATGGTAATATTTATACCAAATGGAAAGATTTCATAACGATTGAAACTGATTTTTAGATTAATCACGATGTAAAGACAAAATAATGAAAACCATATTATTTCCAACTGATTTTAGTAAAAATGCCACTCATGCTTCTCTGTATGCAGGAATGATTGCAAGAGCTATGAATGCTCACTTAATTTTACTTAATGTATATTCAATACCGATGGTAATAGAATATACATTTCGTTATGATGTGGATGGATTTCTGAAAATTAGTAAAGAGGTAGTCTCAATTTGTACTTGAATCGGCTGAATGTCCTGTTTGGATTAATCCTAAAAATGTTCCGTTAAAGTATCCTGAAATTCTTATGTATGCTGCTGATTTTAAGGAAGATGATATTTTATTAACCCACAAAATCTTAGAAATTGCTAAACCTTTGGGAGTGACTTGTAATCTAATTCATGATTATTATGAGTTGATTTCTAACCGAACCATCAAGGAAAATGTATCAGAATTGAAACATGAGTTTGAAAATGAGGACGATGTAAGCATCAAGAATCTTAATCAAGAACGCATTTATAAGGGTTTAAAACCTATGCCAGAACGCATAAATCTGATGTTTTTATCACAAATCATTTTAAATAAGATTTCAAACACTAGTGTAACCGAACATTTTTTCAAGAGGCAAACATTCCTTTGCTGACTTTTAGAAAATAAAAACGAATTAAAATTGAGCATTCCCTTATCACGATATTCCAAGTTTTTTACAACTCTTGTTGTATGACTAAAAACGGCTAAATTATTTGAATCATTACTATTTAAGATTAATTTTATAACTTCTCAAAATCACCTTCTAGCAATTGTTTTTCGTTAAAAATACCACTTCCTTCAGGTTTTTTACCTCTAAGTTTTTTTACGTCATCAACAGTAATTCGGCATTTTCAGTAAGGGCTGACTGTACCCATTTTTCAGTATGGTTTTGCCATGACTGGAAATTTGGATGTAGCGTTATAGGATATTGAGCCGTAGCGATTTTCATTATTTGGGTAAAATATTTTTAGTCCAATAAATCATTGATTTAAAGGTAGGTATGCTCTCATTAATGTCTAACCATTCGAATTGACTTTCTAAGGCAACTTCTTTACGATATCCTCTTTTTATCCAAAATTCATCAAGCGGACGATAATTAGTGTGTTTCATTGGATGATTATTTGGTCGAGCTACA
>JANXRS010000300.1 GCA_025356745.1 Arcicella sp. | reverse complement strand
CATTATTCGTAAATTATCTTTGCAACTTCTTAATAAAATAACCGATAAAGAAAGCATTAAAAGTAGAAGAAAATTAGCAGGTTGGAATGACCAGTATCTAATCAAAATGCTCTCTAATATTTAAATGCGTTTAACCTGATTGGCGGTGGACTTGGGAGTCTTACACGCTTTTCTTTGGGTAAATTTATTCAAGAAAGTGTAAATAAAACGTTTCCTTTTGGTACTTTGGGCGTTAATGTGTTGGCAAGTATTGTTTTGGGAACTTTTGTTGGAATGGTTGAGGTAAAATCATTGACTAATCCCAATTACAAAGCCTTGATTGCCATTGGTTTTTGTGGTGGTTTTAGTACATTTTCCACTTTCTCGAATGATACTTTGCAATTGATTCAAAATAACAGAATGTTAGAAGCAGTAATGAATATTTTATTGAATGTAATCTTATGTATCCTCGCAACTTTTGGAGGAATAGCTTTGGCAAAAATATGAAAGTATTAATTTTTATAATAAATTTTTCAATGATTTCATTATCAAATACTTACGCTCAAAGTTTAGGTAAAGTTCTCCATGATTCTCACGAAATTTATCTCGAAAAAACTATTACCAAACGCCGTTTTGGGTACCAAACTTTAGTGAATAGAATTGAAGGACTGAAAAAAAATAGTTTGTTCGAAGTTTCCATAGCCACAAAATCTACGGAAGGAAGAAACATTTATTTAATTAAATGTGGAACGGGTAAAACCAAGGTAATGCTATGGTCGCAAATGCACGGCGACGAACCCACCGCAACGATGGCATTAGCAGACATTTTTAATTTTTTAGAGAACAAAAAGGATAGTAAAAAGTCGGAAATTAATCCAATCTTAGATACTCTTAGAGAAGAATTACTGAAAAAATGCACCTTTTATTTCGTCCCAATGTTAAATCCAGATGGAGCAGAAGCATGGACACGCTACACAACCTTGGGAATCGACATGAATCGTGATGCTTTGGCACTTCAAACACCCGAAGGGCAATTATTGAAGCAACTGATTTTTGACTTAAAACCTGATTTTGGCTTCAATCTTCACGATAAAAATAGGCGGTATTCAGCGGGTCAATCAAGTAATTTAGCAACGATGTCATTTTTGGCAACAGCTTACAACGAAGCCGAAGATGTTAATCCTATTCGCAAGCGAGCAATGCAAGTAATTGTGGGTATGAATCAAGCCGTACAACCTTATATTCCAAATGCCGTTGGGCGTTGGGTATCAGATTTTGAACCCCGTGCTTTTGGCGATAATATCCAAAAATGGGGAACAACTTTGATTTTGATAGAGTCAGGGGGATATAAAAATGACCCCGAAAAGCAATACATTCGTAAACTAAATTTTGTGTCTTTACTGACTGGTTTACAGATGATTGCGAGTGAGTCATACGATAAACAAAGTATTATAGAGTATGAGCAATTACCCATAAATAGTAAGGCAATTTATGATTTAATTATTAGAAATGTAACGATTAAAAAAGGAGAATCAATTTTTAAAGCCGACCTTGCCATTAATCGTAATGAGCGTCCAGTAAAGGGAAAAGACTATTTCACCAATAGTTCAGAAATTGAAGAAATCGGAGATATGTCGGTCTTTTTTGGAACGGATGAAATAGAAGCAATGGGCATGGAAATTATCGCAGAAAAAGAAATTGGCTTAGGCTCAAAAGCTAATTTTCAACTAGTTAAACAAGGAAAATTGATTTATACCATCAAGAACGGAAGAATAGAATAAATATAATATGCAAAACCCAGTAATAATTTTTGGTGCGAACGGCTTAGGAGCGGTTGCCCTCGACATTTTCAAAAAAAATAATGTAGTCGTTTACGCATTCTTAGACGATAATGCAGCATTACACAATACCGAAATTGATGATGTAGTAGTTTTAGGAAGTACAGATGACGAAGGTTTTACCAAATTAATCGGTAAAAAATGTGAAGCCTTCGTGGCTATCGACGACCAGAAAGTGCGTAAGAATATCGTTGATATGATTCTTGATGTTCGTAAAGTGCAAGTAGTCAATGCTATTCATGACCAAGCGACAATTGCCTCAACTGCCGAAATTGGACACGGTAATTTAGTATCCGCAGGCGTAATCATTAATGCTCGTGCAAAGGTTGGAAATAATAACATTTTTCACAGTAAAGTATTGGTAGATTACGATACAGAAATTGGTGATTATATTCAAATTGGAGCAGGAAGTACGATTGGAGCGGGCGTTTCAATTGAAGATAACGTTTTTATCGGCTCAGGCGTAACCATTATTGGAGGAATCAAAATAGGCAAAGGAGCAAGAATTGGAGCGGGTTCAGTGGTTATTGAAGCTGTGAAAGCGAAAGAGACGGTGTTTGGGAATCCTGCTAAGAAGGTGTAGGAGAATGAAATTATATATTTTTAAATTGTTCAATTTACTGAATTAAATTAATTTTGTATTATAATTGTACACAATAAGAAATAACTATCTTTTATAGAGCATTTTAGTTGTTTTTTGTATTAAATTAAACTCAATCATGGCAACTGGAAAACCTGCTAATAAAGAAATAATGGAACAAGTTCAAAAAGACGTAAAATTTGCTCTGAAAAACGAAAAAGTGCCAAAAATTTATTCTAATGGATTTATAACAGGTACTTCTCTTTCCGATGCCTTTATAATGCTACAAGCAAATGGCGAGACTATGGCATTTGTAAATATGTCTTTTACAAGTATTAAATCATTACATGAAAATTTGAGTAATCTTATTAGCGATTTTGAGGCTCAAAATAATCATTCGATTATGATAATGAAGGATATAAAACAATCAAAAGAATCTAATTAATTATGGAAAGTGTCATAAATATAAATAGCTATACAAATTTTACTTTTTCTCCAAGTAATATCCATTCACAAGACGATTTAACAAAGACTTCAATAAAAAATTTGGCTAAAATTCCTGTTGGTTGGGATTATGGCTCAGGATATCCTCCTTCGAAATTTGTGATAAGTAAAGCATTACAAGTATACTCTTTGGGAAAAATTTTATCTTTTCAAGTAGAAGTAAAACCTGAAACAGAAGGGGGAATAATATTGACATTATATAAAAAAGATGAGTTTTTAGATGTTATAATAAATAATGATTTGTCTTTTGATATGGTTCATGAAAAAGGTATTGGAACTGAATTTAAGACATTATTAGAGCAAGAAAATGTAGATTTAAGTAATATTTCAAATAAATTAAAACAAATAAAAAAGAGTATTGAATGTACATCATTAGAACACTACACATTAGAAAATATAGTGCTGAAAAGGGACGATTCGGAAGTGATTGTTTCAAAAAATACGGTGAAGGTATCTCTGTATTCGATGCAGAATGTGCAACAAGGGTATCAGGTTGTATATGTAAGCATATAGAAGCATTTTATCAAAGTACTGTAACAACACCTATATTTTATTGGCGTATTGATGAAGATGAGTTAAAAAATTTTGCAGGATTTGAGAATGTTATAGTGAATCAAAAAGATAGTGATACACTTGATTTTTGCCATTACGATATTTGTAATGTTGAAGATAAAAAATCTCAGAATTTTGCCAAAAAATATTGTATTCCACCAAATGTTTATATTTGTCAGAATGATAAAGAAGTTATTCTTGACGAAGAAACTTTTATTAACTTACACCAAATATATCAAACATCATTTAATGAATGGATATAATGTTACTTCCCAATCTCAATATACTTTACCTCAACTCCCAAATCTCCCAATAATTGCCGTGTCCGTTCTGGGCGTGCATCCGTAATAAAAACCTGCGAAAAAGTGCCATCAACCATCATGGTGATAAGTTGTTGAATACGGCGGTCGTCAAGTTTATCAAAAATATCATCCAAAAGTAACAGCGGAGGGAAGCCTTTCACTTTGGTAAGCATCTCGAATTGAGCTAATTTTAAGGCAATGACAAAAGATTTTTGTTGCCCTTGCGAGCCAAATTTACGAAGGGTAAACCCATTTATCTCAAAGACAAAATCATCTTTATGACTGCCTATAGTTGTCCGTTGAGCTGCTAAATCTCGTTGACGGTTCTTTCTGAAAATCTGTGTAAAATTCTCCGCCTTAGCTTCTGACTCGTAAATCATTTCAACTTCCTCACGAGCATCCGAAAGCGTGTTGTAATGCTTCTTGAAAATAGGTAAAAATTCTGTAATAAATTGATTACGAGCTTGAAATAGTTTTAAAGAAACTTCCACCAAAGGGTCAGAATAGATATCTAATAATAAATCATCAATGTAATTTTTTTCGGAAAACTGTTTCAAAAGAGAATTTCGTTGTAATAAAAGCCTATTATATTGCAAGAGATTTTCCAAATATTCAGTATTCAATTGAGCCATTACTCCATCGAAAAATTTTCGTCTTTCTTCACTTCCATCCCGAATAATGTCTGTATCATTAGGTGACAACATAACCACTGGAAACCGCCCAATATGTTCTGAAATGCGTTCGTAAGCCTTTTTGTCTCGTAAAACAGCCTTTTTTTGTCCACGCTGAAATGAGATAGTAATTAGAGAAGAAGAAGTTACCCCAGAAAGGAGAGTTTTAGAGTCTAAATTTGAATTTATTTCAAGCTTCTCCTTGGAAAGTTGGGGCGATTTGGTCTGGTTTTTAAATTCTCCTTCAATCATCATATATTGCTCCTCATGATTAATACTCAAAGCATCTTGATTAGAGATTGAACTTTTGGTTAAAGCTAAGAAATAGATAGCATCCAATAAATTGGTTTTACCCGTTCCATTTTCACCTACGATACAGTTTACCTGTTCCGAAAACTCAAAATTTTCGTATTCATAACTCTTAAAATTAGCTAAACTGATTTTTTGTAAAAACATCTTCGGGAGTTGAGACTTTTGTCGTAATTTCGTATTGCAAAATAACAGTGGATTTGTGGTGATAACAAACCGCAGATGTCTATTTAAGATTAGATTGTTAGGATTGAGGGTAAATAATACTCATTAAGGTTACGCACCCCGTTCATCATTCACTTACTCACAATTGTTTAACATGGCAAAGAAAGCTGAAAACAAAGTAAAATACTCGAAAGAAACCTACATGTATTGGTACGAGTCAATGGTGCTTCAACGCAAATTTGAAGAACGGGCTGGTCAATTATACGGACAACAAAAAATTAAAGGCTTTTGCCACTTGTATATCGGGCAAGAAGCCTGTTCATCAGGAGCAAAATCTGCTTTGAAAGAAGGTGATAAATACATCACTGCTTATCGTGATCACGGAATTCCCTTGGCTTTAGGTTCTGATCCAAATGCTATTATGGCTGAATTATTCGGAAAATCAACGGGTATTTCAAAAGGAAAAGGTGGTTCAATGCATATCTTCGATAAATCAGTCGGTTTTGTGGGTGGACATGGTATTGTGGGAGCTCAAATTCCTATGGGTGCGGGTTTAGCATTTGCCGAAAAATATAACAAAACAGGCAATTTAGCGATTTGTTATTTTGGTGACGGTGCTGTTCGTCAAGGAGCCTTACACGAAGCCTTCAACATGGCAATGACTTGGAAATTACCTTGTATTTTCGTAGTAGAAAACAACGGTTATGCCATGGGAACTTCCGTTGCTCGTACCTCGAATGTAACTGACCTTTACACTATCGGAGAATCGTATGATATGCCATCAGAATCAGTGGATGCCATGTCGGTTGAAGCAGTTCATGAATCAGTTTCTCGTGCGGCTACCCGTGCAAGAGCAGGCGAAGGACCAACTTTCTTAGAATTTAAAACGTATAGATACAGAGGACATTCAATGTCTGATCCTCAGAAATATCGTACAAAAGATGAAGT
>JANXRS010000275.1 GCA_025356745.1 Arcicella sp. | reverse complement strand
CGGTTGGCAACT
This sequence comes from Arcicella sp., assembly GCA_025356745.1. Lineage (GTDB taxonomy): Bacteria > Bacteroidota > Bacteroidia > Cytophagales > Spirosomataceae > Arcicella. Next base: position 8,850 of record JANXRS010000275.1, on the reverse strand, counting down.
TCATATTTCAGGCAAGGGATTTCAATCATCAAAGCTAAAATTTGGTCCTTGAAAAGATTCATTGGCTTATTAAACGACATTTTTAAAAATGCTGATCAGGGAAAACTCCTGTATGTCCAGTAGTAAAATTAAATGGTATGATGCAATTGGAACTACTTTACTGTTTACGGGTTCGCCTTTTAATGTGCTAAATTTAACCACAAATATCGCCTACAAAGTTCGATGCGATGATGGAATCTGTGCCAGTAATTTTGTAGAGGTAAGTGTTTCGGTGAATCCCATTCCTCCAATACCAAACGTGCAAAATAATACTACCATTGTTGTGGGAGAAAATATATCGCTGACATCCACGGGTTGTTTAAATAGCATAGGAAATTATGCACAATGGTATAAATCAGTAGATAATTCACTCGTTACTATGCCTGTTTCACCAACAGTGATTACCAATTATTTTGCAAAATGTATTGAAACGACAAATTCAGTAGCTTGTTCGAGTGCAAAATCTAGCGATGTTGAAGTAAATATAGGAGATATTATCAGTATTATTACAGGTGATTGGGAGAATGGTAGCATCTGGAATTTGGGAAGAGTTCCTTTCTCTACTGATTTTGTACTTATTGGAGGAAATCATACAGTAACGGTTACAACCGATGGAGCTACCGCTAAAAAAGTGCTATACAGAAGTAATGCAAAAATAAATTTGGGGAATAATGCAGCAAAGTTAAAGGTGGTAAATTAACAAAAATAATCTGCAATCAATACTAATTAAACAATAAATGATACGAGTTTGACTAATTTACACAGTGCTTGATATTCTCTGTAAAAACCCGTCAAATTCGTATCATTTATTGTTCCAATTATAAAATTGATTTATGAGAATCGCTTACTTCCTTTCTACATTATTTTTGCCAATTTATACTATTTGTAGGCGACTTAATCAACTTCAAACACCAAAACTCAAATATCCACTTTATTCATTTTTGGCACTAAAAGGTGCATAATTAGCCACGCCAGTAAATACGCTCCCGCACAAATGGCAAACATAATGTAATAAGCTGTTTCGATTTGATTGATGCTTCGGTAATACACAAACATATTTTTTTGTACTGCCCAAGTCAGCAAAATTCCCCCTAAACCACCTGCCATTCCGCCGATACCCACCACTGAAGCCGTGGCTTTTTTTGGAAACATATCTGATACTGTTGTGAAAATATTTGCACTCCAGGCTTGATGGGCTGCCGCTGCAATACCAATGACTAACACGGCGAACCACATATTTACTTTTCCAGCTAATTGTGAAAAAATAACGGGAATTACAAACAAAGCAAAAATCAACATCGACGTTTTTCTTGCTTTGAATACAGGCATATTTTTATTTATTAATGCCATCGGCAAATAACCTCCTCCGATACTTCCAATCGTCGAAATAATATAAACTACTGCTACTGGAAATGAGATTTCAAGCAAGGTAAGTTTATATTCACTTTGTAAAAAATCGGGCAACCAGAAAAGATAAAACCACCAAACAGGGTCGGTTAAAAACTTACCCAAAGCAAAAGCCCACGTTTGACGAAAGCCCAAAAGTTTAATCCAAGGCACTTTTTCTTCACTTTTGACATTTTCCTCTTCTTCTTTATCAGAGTGAATATAGTCGTATTCTTCTTTGCTTAATTTAGTAGAATCCTTTGGTGAAGTATAATAAATCTGCCATAAAACCAACCAAATAAAGCCGATTAAACCTGTAATAATAAATGCCCATTGCCAACCCCAATATACTGCAATAAGTGGCACAGAAAGGGGTGCAACGATTGCTCCGATATTAGTACCCGAATTAAAAATACCCGTGGCCAATGCTCTTTCTTTTTTAGGAAACCATTCGGCAGTCGATTTGATAGCCGCTGGGAAATTTCCTGCTTCAGTAAGCCCCAAAGCGGCACGAGCAATCATAAATCCAAAGGCAGAGCTAGCAAATGCGTGTCCGATTGCTGCTAAACTCCAAAGTCCAGTTGCCCAAGCATATCCTTTTTTCGTTCCGAGTTTATCAACGATACTTCCTGCCATGAGCATTCCAAAAGAATAGAAGATTTTAAAGGTAATTTCAATATTGGCGTAATCGCCATCATCCCATTTTAGGTCTGATGATAAAACAGACTTCAAAAGGCTAATAACTTGGCGGTCAAGGTAATTGACAGTAGTTGCAAAGAAGACTAGACTACAAATCGTCCAGCGATATTTACCAATTGTGGTTTGCATAAGTTTTTAACTTTGGATTATTAAGGAGGAGTTAATTTTAGAATTTAAAATAATTTTTAGCATTGTAATAACAAATATTTTGCACCATCTGCCCAATCCATTCAATATCGTTGGGGAGTTCGCCGTTTTCGATTTCGTTTCCGAGTATATTACAAAGAATTCTACGGAAATATTCGTGCCTTGGAAAGGATACAAAACTCCGTGAATCAGTTAACATTCCCACAAAACGGCTCAAAAGTCCCATGTTTGAAAGAGCATTCATTTGGCGTTCCATCCCATCTTTTTGGTCTAAAAACCACCATCCTGAGCCGAACTGAATTTTTCCCGCTATTGAGCCATCATTAAAATTACCTATCATGGTAGCTATCAATTCGTTATCTCGTGGATTAAGGTTATAAATAATTGTTTTTGCTAATTGGTCATGTTCATCCAAACGTCCCAAAAACTTAGAAATCCCCTGTGCTTGCGACCAATCTCCGATGGAGTCCCAACCCGTATCCGCTCCTAAATTTCGTAAAGCACGCACGTTATTATTCCGCAATGCTCCTAAGTGAAATTGTTGTGTCCAACCCAATGAATGATACATTACACCCAAAGCGTGGAGAATGGCAGATTTATAGGTCAGAGCTTCTTGAGACGAGATATTTTGCTTTGAAATTACTTTCTTAAATACACTATTGGCAGCTTCTTCGGTAAAACTAATTGCATAAATTTGCTCTAAACCGTGGTCAGCTAAACGACATCCTACCGAAGCAAAAAAGTCTGCCCGTGAACGAAGTGCTTTCAATAATTCCGAATAAGAATTAATATCTGTATTGACAATTGAACCTAATTTTTGAATAAAATCTGCAAAATTCGGATTTTCAATCAAAATAAATTTATCAGGACGGAAAGTTGGTAAAACCTTAGTTTGAAATGTTCCTTCCTGCAGAATAGCCTGATGATGTTCCAAGGAATCCATTGGGTCGTCGGTTGTACAAGCTACTTCCACGTTCATTTTTGTCAATAAATTTCTTACCGCAAAATCAGGCGTTTTTAGCTTTGCCGAACATTCTTCGTAGATTTTTTGAGCGTTTTTTGGATTGAGCGTTTCATGAACATCAAAATACCGCTGTAATTCCAAGTGTGTCCAATGATACAAAGGATTACGCAAAGTATAAGGTACGGTTTCTGCCCATTTTTCAAACTTTTCGTAATCAGATTTATCGCCCGTGCAGTAGCTCTCATCAATGCCGTTTGCTCGCATCGCACGCCATTTATAGTGATCACCATACAACCAAATTTGTGTAAGATTCTCAAAACACTTATTGCCCGCAATTTGGTCAGGTGGTAAGTGATTGTGATAATCAATAATAGGCATATCCTTAGCAAACTCATGATAAAGTCGGCTAGCAGTGGAGGTCTGGAGAAGGAAATCTTCGTTTAAAAATTGTTTCATTATATTTATTTCTTTACTCAATGTTCGCTCTTCAATGTTTAATTGAGTGAATTATTACTAAATTAAGACGTACTTATGTTGTGCTTTGGAGGAGTCCAGAGATAACATATATTTGTAAAGAAAAGATGACTACTTTTTTACTCTAAACATTAGGTCTCATTAGGTAGTTATTGATAATCAGTTTCAATAATACTTCCCAGTCCACCATTGGCGAAAATTTCATCGGTTCTTATTCAGTTAAATTCAGTCTCGTAAATTCTACAAAGAATTTACTCCATCATCATTAAAGCCACATAAGTTTCAATGCCGTCCCAAAGATTTTTTATTCTAATATTTTCATTTTCAGCATGCTGATTATTATCATGATTCGCAATCGGAACGGTAACGGTTGGTGTTGAAAGATATTTATCGAACACATAAAGCGGTAAACTACCACCCGAACTTGGCATTAAAACGATCTTGTCTTTCATTGTTGATTGCACCGCTTTTATCACATTTTGTGCAATGGGTAAATCCATCCGAGTGCGTTGTGCATTGTATCCATCTTTCGCAACTACCCGTGCAATGAGTGGATATTTCAAACGTTCTTCATCCGTAATACTTTCATTTTGAGACACATAATATCCCTGAGAACGAATATGCTCAATCACTTTTCGAACTTGTTTTTGAGCATCATTTCCCAAAACCAAGCGTAAATCTAAAGCTGCGGTGGCGGAGGTGGGAATCACATTCGCTGCCAATTTTCCCACGTTTGCACTTAACAATCCACTCACATTTAAGGATGGTTGGCTGATTAATTCTGCTATTGATTGCCCACCACCTTCTGCTTTCACGAAACCCAATTCTTCTCGCATTTGGTCTTCAACAGGTGGAATATTTTTCAAGGCTATTTTCTCAGATTCCGTTAAAGGCGTAACGTCATCATAGAATCCTTTTATCAAAACTCGACCGTTGTCGTCTTTCATTGAAGCCAATAATTTAGCCAATAACATTCCAGGATTGGGAGCCCAATTGCCGTAATGTCCACTATGTAAAGGACGTTTTGAAGCAAAAACTTTTATTTCCATATTAACGTCTCCACGCACGCCAAAAACCACTTGCTTTCTGCCCGATTGATGCACAGGGCCATCGCAAATTATCCACAAATCTGACTTAAGTTTTTCTTTATGTTTATCCAAAATCTCTGCTAAATGCGTAGAACCCGCTTCTTCTTCCCCCTCAAAGAAAAATTTAAAATTGATGGATGGTTGCAAACCTGTTTTAACCAAAACTTTGTAGGCCGAAAGTATCGCAAATACACCTGCTTTATCGTCAGAAGCACTTCTTCCATAAATTCTCCATTCAGGATTGATGCTTTCACTAAGTTTTGGAAAAGGAATAATCTCGCCATTTTTCTCCAAAGAAGCATTCAAAAATACGGCTTCAAAAGGTTTTATTCCCTCCGCCCATTGGTTTGGATTGACTGGCTGACCATCGTAATGTGCATAAAAAATGATAGTTTTCGTGGCATTTGGCGTATTAATTTCTCCAAAAATAGCGGGTGGAACGCCTTTAGTTTTTCCGTCTAAAAATTGTGGTTTTATGCCATTATTTTCCATCATTTTGGCGATATAGGCAGCCGTTTTTTGAATGCCTACCGTATCATAAACCACATTTGGAATTGATAATAAGCCCATGAATTCTTGCAACAATTGGTGTTCATTGGCTTTGCGATAAGTCTGTGCTTTTTCTTGAACAGAATTTTGTCCGAAAGAGATGATTTGACAGAGAGTTAGGATTGTGAGGAGGAAAGTTTTTTTCATGAGTTGGGGTTGATATTTTTACAAATATAGGAATATGATTGGGTATTCATCAAAAAAGACTGATAACGCTTTGAAGTCATCAGCCTTTTTAAGAAATATTATAAAAAATTTAGATTACAACTTCATAATTTTATAAACAGCTCGTGTATTCTCTCTTTCAAGTTGTAAGTAATATTGTCCATTTGAATAATTTGAAAGGTCAATAATTGTCTCTGATTTATTGATATTTTGTTGTAACATTTGTTTTCCTAAATTATCCGTAATCTGCAAAGTGGTATTTTTAAAATTATCACTTTGGATGGTAATTCTGTTGGATGTTGGATTTGGGAATAGTTTTACTTCAAGGTCTGAAAGTTCTTCATTGGCGGTGATGAGTTCGATTTTTACCAATATTGAAACCGTAGGAATAATTGCACACCCCCTATCAGACAATGAAAATACCTTATAATTGATTGAATTTATAGGGTTTAATTTAATTGTATATGGCGATGATTGAGCAGAAAAATACTTAGCAGAAGTTTCATCAATACCAAAAAGTATATTCCAAGGAGCCGTTCCTGTTAAATTAAATACAATATCAACGGGCTTATTAGGGCTAAAATAATAGGTATCTGAACCTATTGAAATGGTTGGACTTTTTGCAGAAACCAAAGGGTATTGAATAGCTGAGGCACTTACATCTTTATCCGAAGCAATTACTCTGAAACGATAATTCTCTCCGATTGTCAAATCAATTGGAATAATTACTTTCAAAGGGCTTTTATCTCCTTCCGAAGGAATATCTTTGAAGTTTTCACCGTTTTGATCAGAAATCTGGACTGAGAATTTGTTACTGGCAGAAAATGCACCTTTTGTTTCAAAAAATATATTTTGCACACTACCCGTACACAAAGTTGGAAATGATGAACCCACTGTTCCACAGAGAATAGTTTTATCTGATACAGGATTAACAATTACTGTTACACTTTCTGAAATTTTGCCCTTCCCACAAACGTTTTCTGCTGATTTCATTGTATAAGTTGTCGTTACATTTGGTCTTACTTCAATAAATTCTCTATATCTGCTACCGTATCTTAATGTTCCATCCGAAAGCAAATAATTGACATTGTCATAAGTGAAATTTGGACTTGACTTTAAAGCTAAATTTGTTAAACTCAGATAAGTTGATTGTCCAACATTAATTATTGTGTTTCCTGATATTACTGCATCGGGTAGAACAGAAACAATATAGTTCATATTTCCATATTTTTTTGCAAGTAACGGTTTATCTGATGCTACTTCTAATTGATAATTTCCTGGTTGTGAACCAATTGGTACTTTTAATTTCACATTACCTAACAAAAGATTTGTTTGACCAACTTCAATTTTTTGATTTGAATTATTCACAAACGAAAACTTAAAAATGTTTCCAGCTTCGTAATCTCCGTAAGCCTCAACATTTATTTCAGTTTCACTGCCACTACAAATATTAGATGATTTGGTACTATTAATTACTAAGGCTGGGGTAACAGTAATCTTTATGGAATCATTAGCAATTCCATAACCGCACGCATTTTCAACTGATTTTATCGAAAATATTGCTGTCTTTTTAGGTCTTACCAGAACATCTTGGCTACTCCAAATGGTATTGGAATATACTTGGTTTTTATCATCAACTGATACAATCGAAATTGGACTTGTTCCTTTGATAGTGTACTTCAACGGCGTAAATTCTCCTCCTTCAAGTGTGACAGATTTTGTTCCGTTTGAACCTAACAATGAAACGGTTGGAGATGATTTAAGGTTGAAAGTTTGTTCGGGTGATGAAATTTTAATTGGTGTATTACTGATTAATCTAATCAAATATTCTCCATCTTGAAATGTTGCTGGTATTTTTACAGCAATAGGATTTTCCTTGGTATTAACTACAATATCTTTAAATTCAAGATTAGTTTTTGAGGCAATTTGGAGGTTAAATGTAGTGTTAACATCGGTATTACCCAAAATTGAGTAACTATAAGCATGACTAATTCCAGAGCATATATTCCCAATATTTGAAGAAAGACGAGCAATTTTGAAAGGAACAACATTTATTTTGAGGTTAGGGTTTGAAATAACTCCTTCTCCACATTCATTTGAAGTACTTTGAAGCGTTATTACCGAACTTTGTTTGGGGTAAATAAGATAAGGCACAGTAGGAGCAAGTGGTGATTTTTGAATACCATTAGAAAATTTATAGATAATATCATAAGAAAAACCTTCGGAAGAAGCCGCAGAATACGATAATAATTCGTCTGCCAACATAGTAACTTCTCCACCATTAACAATGCTATTATCATAAAAAGCCGTTATAGTAGATTTGGGCTTAGAATTTATGGCAATAAGTTTTCTTTCACTATACCATAAAGGATTACTGGATGCCATTCTTATGTAAGCAAATTCAGTAGAAGGATAATTGTTGGGTATTGTAACTTCAATCGGTGATTTTGAGCCTTTCCCGATAATAACAGTTTTGTCACTACTACCCACTTCATATAATTCTACTCTGTAGTCATTATCAGCATTATAAGAACCATTTGAGGTAAAATAAACTTTCACTTTTTCACCTGCACATACTTTCGAGTCAAGAGATTTTATCGTAATATCATAAGGCTCCACTTTTTTAACTACGAAATTTGCTGTTTTATTTTCGCTAATTTTTGTCGTTCCGCAACTATTACTTGCGTAGGCTAACTTAAATGATGTTGACTTTGAAATTTGTGAAGGAATCCATGAAAGGTTATTGATTGTATTGTCCTGATATCTAAAATAATGAATGGTAGAATCTTCAAATATCAATTTAAGCGTACCAGCACCACTGACATAAACACCCAATGATATTCCTCCTTTCTCAGCTAATTCTGTAGTAACTGTTGAATATAAAGAAGCATCAGCAAATGCCCTAATGTATATTTGAGTACCATAATTATAAATAATTTCATTTAGATTATTACTAAATGCGATACCTAAATAATGAGAACTATTATTGGTATTTGGAAGGGTAAAATAGTTTTTAGGAACGATTACTTTCACAAGGTCATTTTCAAAAATGGCAGGAACAAACACAGGCATTGAATTAGCATTTCCACGCAAAGCGGCTCTCAGAAGCGTTTTATCAAATTTTCCATTGTTCGTATATTTTGCGATAATGGTATCTCCTGCACAAATTTCTGTTCCTTTTTGGATAGTATCAATCGTCACCGAAGGCTTCACTACAACATTCATTACATTTGTTCCTTTACTGCCAACTCCACAACTACTTGAAAATGAAGTTCAATCTATAATTCAATCATTAGTAAGAAGTGGTGATTTATTATCTGTTTCAAATGATAGATTCCT
>JANXRS010000259.1 GCA_025356745.1 Arcicella sp. | reverse complement strand
TTATGTTAACATAAACCTAAAACCAGATTCAAATTTTCATCAATTTATTATTTCTGGCAAAATTACAGTTATAAAATTGTACTATTCATTGATTTTAAACTCAAAATTGCATTTTTAAATGCGTTCAACCTGATAAATAATTAACAAAAGGCAAACTGAGAATTTAATTATCAATTATTTACTGGGATTTTATCAATGAATAACCCACTAAAGCATCTGCCCTGAAACCTATTGGTCGATGATAGACAAATATTTCATATACATTTTCTGTCTGTGAATGAGTATTTTCAAATTCAGCTTCACTTTTATTTCCTTGAGCATCAACCGTTAAATAATTATAATTATAAATCCCCTGTTTTAATTGAAGGAACACCTCATACGCTTGATTTTCAGGCACATAATGCATTAAATTCTTTTCATCCAATCGCCAATCGTTAAAACCTCCATTGACATAAACTTTCTTATTTTCCAAAGAATCAGACTTTAAAAAAAAACTTACTCGAACGTAATCTGCCTCTATTTCGCCACGATTAGTTTCATAATTATCTATTACAAATTGTCCATTAAAATCATTTATAGCTACATAAGCCATTCGATTTTGAGATTTTTCGGGATAAATCTCAAGTACACTTTCTTTCTCTCCTTGGAATACCTTTGAAATATTTACTAATTTTTGCTGGGTACTTCGTCCGTCAAACATTCTAAATTCATTGCCACCCTCAAATTGATTTTCACCATCAAAAAACTGATAATCTAATTTCTTATTATAACTATCTACCATGAAAGGTTTAAGATTTTTTACAATTTTATCATCTCTAAAATTCTGACGGATAAATACTTTTAGGTCTTGTTTGGGGTCTATTATTTCATGATTACCATAATTAATTCCAAAATTTACTTGCTGATGAGTCATCCTACGTTGAGCATTATTCGGAAAACTTACTCGGCCACCTACATTTATACGATTATCATAAACCATAAATTTACGAGTCAAAACAATATCATCTTCGTTTCTATTTTTATAAACCATCACAATATAATTCCCCGATAACTTCACGTGAGGCAATTCAAAACTAAAATGGTTATATTGAATTTTTGTGGCATAAGAATTCTTATAATCGTTTATTGGAAAGTCATTATATTCTGGTAAATATTCAATTTCATTCAAAACTGATGGTGTCCAATCGGCATTACAATGAAATATTTTTACCCTAAAAAACTGAAATTCAGGATTTAAACAGTCAAATTCTAAAAAAATAGGTTGATTATTTTGAAGATTTACAACAGGAGGATTAAGCGTAGCTTGGGTATTTTTACCAGTATTTAAGGTAGCAACATATAATTGAACAGTACGAATATAAGGCTCGTAGATATGATTATCATAAATAATTTTCTTAGGTTCATAGGTATCCCTATTTTTTTTCTTTTGGGCGAAAATTGAGACTGAAAGTAACAAGAAAACAATTATTAGTTTTTTCATAATTGAGTAAAAGAATAGCACGCAAACTACCCAAAAATTTCACAACACAGATTCAAAAAGATTATTTAATATTATTACAAAAAATCCTTTTGAATCCGTGCTATTTACATTTGCGTAATCTGCGTGCCATAAGTTGTGTACGTTTATTAAACCAAACTACCCTCTAATTGTTCCATTTCCATCATAACTTCTTCCCATTCGTCATTTATTGCTTCTAATTGATTGAGAATTTTTTGGTAAGATTCATTTTCACGTTTTAACGCAACTGAATCATTAAAAATTGTAGAGTCAGCTAAGATATTCTCTTTTGCCACCTTTTCAGATTCTAATTTAGCAATAATTGATTCGGTATCGGACAGTTTTTGAGTTAATCTTTTTAAGTTTTTCTGAATTTCTTTTTTCGTCGAATCATCGATTATTGGCTTCTTCTCAATTACTTTTTCTGTCGTTTTCTTTTGTGTTTTTTCGATAATAACTTCGCCATTTAAAATGCGTTGTTCCTGCCAAGTTTCGTATTCATCATACGTTCCTGGATATACTTTTATCTCTTCATTTTCGATATACCAAATTTTATTAGCAATTTCAGAAACGAAAAATCTATCGTGAGAAACCACTACAAATGTTCCTTCATATTGCTGTAAAGCTTGAATTAGAATATTTACTGACATCATATCCAAGTGATTGGTTGGCTCATCTAATAACAAAAAGTTGGCTTCCGAAATCAAAACTTTTGCCAAAGCAACCCTTGATTTTTCTCCTCCTGAGAGTACTTTAATTTTCTTAAAAGCGTCATCACCAGAAAATAAGAAACACCCCAAAATACTTCTTAATTCAGTTTCTAATTTACCCGTTCCAGTCATTTTTAACTCTTCCAGTAGGGTATTATTTACGTCTAAACTTTCTAATTGATGTTGTGCATAAAATGAATCGATCACATTATGTCCCAAAATACGCTCGCCATCAATGGGTTCTGAACCATCAATAATTCTCAAAAGTGTAGATTTTCCTTTTCCATTCGCTCCAATCAAAGCAATTTTATCGCCTCTTTCAATCATTCCAGCCGTATTTGTTAGGATTTTTTTGGAACCATACGCTTTCGTAATTTTATCAAGTGTCATAATAAAACGACCAGGTTGGGTTCCAAAATTGAACTTGAAATTCACCTTGGCATTATCATCTGCTACAGCATCAACCTTATCTAAACGCTCCAAAGCCTTCACACGTGATTGTACTTGACGAGCTTTGGTTGCTTTAGCTTTAAACCTTGAAATAAATAGTTCAGTTTGCTTTATAGCTTGTTGTTGATTTTCGTAAGCACCTTTCTGAATTTCATTTCTAAGAGCTTTTTCCTCTACAAAAAACTCGTAATTCCCTGCATAAGAAACCAATTTTGATCCTGTAACTTCTACAATTGTATTAACAGTATTATCTAAGAAAAATCTATCGTGAGAAACCACAATAATTGCTCCTTCATACGTATTAATATAATTTTCTACCCATTCAATTGACGGTAAGTCCAAGTGATTGGTAGGCTCATCGAGCATCAAGAGTGATGGTTTTTGTAGGAGTAATTTTGCCAACATAACCCGCATTCGCCACCCTCCTGAGAAGGTGTGAAGTGGTTGTTGTAATTCTTCGGTTGTAAAGCCTAAACCTTCTAAAATAGTCTCCGCTTCCGACTGAATTGTGTAGCCTCCCAAGTTTTCAAATTCATCTTGAAAACGTCCTAACTTATCAATATCAGAATCTTCATAATTTGTTTCCATTTTATGAAGAACCTTATCTATTTCAATTTGCAAGAAGTTTTGTCGCTCGAAAGCCTGC
>JANXRS010000257.1 GCA_025356745.1 Arcicella sp. | reverse complement strand
TTATGTTAACATAAACCTAAAACCAGATTCAAATTTTCATCAATTTATTATTTCTGGCAAAATTACAGTTATAAAATTGTACTATTCATTGATTTTAAACTCAAAATTGCATTTTTAAATGCGTTCAACCTGTAAATTAATTAAATTATATTTTACTTAAAATGTTAGACAAATTTGATTTAATTTTTAAGCTAATAGAAAAATCTGTAAATTGAACTTAAATAACCACTCTATTAAACTTATATTTAATGCAAAAAAATTAAAAGACTAACACACAACCATTTCCATAAAAATACCGTCTTTAACATACGTATGAAATCACCTCTACTTATCATTATTTTGTTAATTTTTGCCTTAACTCCTACTCGTGCAACGCACATTGTGGGAGGTGAAATTGAATTGTCGGTTGTGAAAGGACAAATTGGGATAACGCATAAACTCAACCTAAATCTATATTTTGATGATATTAATGGACAAATTGGGGCAGTTGATCAAACCTTAAATGTAGGAATTTTCAGAAAAAGTGATAATTTTTTAATGGGTTATGCCACTCTTCCGCTCGTTAGCAATAATTTAATTTCCTACACAAATCCTGCCTGCGTGCAGAGTAATGCGGTCAGAACCAGATTATTGCAATATAGTATTTTGATAAATTTGCCTCCCGATGATTTTAGTGATGCTCAAGGTTATTACATCGCTTGGGAGCGTTGTTGTCGAAATAATGTTATTTCAAATATCCAAAATCCTGCTGGTGCAGCTTCCGTTTTTTATTTAGCATTTCCTGCTCAAAAACAGAATGGAGCAGTTTTTTCAAACTCTTCCCCTACTTTCAAAACACTAACTGGTGATTATATTTGCCTCAATCGTCCATTTTCTTTTGAGTTTGGGGCAACTGATATTGATGGTGATAGTTTAGTTTATAGTTTGGCAACACCTTTTAATGGATTCAGCACCACTTCCGACCCTAAACCGACTTTACCTCAAGGGAGTAATAATTATCCAGTAATTCAATGGGGTTCTGGTTATAATCTCAAAAATGTCATGTCGGGAACTGACCCTTTACGGGTAAATTCAAAAACGGGACAATTGACGGTGACAGTGAATAAAGAAGGCTTATATGTTTTTTGTGTGCTAACGGAAGAATACCGAAAAGGTGTGAAAATCGGTGAAGTCAGAAGAGATTTTCAGTTAAAAGCCATTGATTGTCCTATAAACAATGCTCCAAAAGCCATTTTCAGAGAAAAAGGAAAGTCTGAAATCTACAATTCTACCACTATTATAAACATAAAAGCAGGTGAAAAAAGATGCTTAACCATTTTAGAAACCGATTCGGACATCAATCAATTTATCAGTATGAAAATTATTCCGATAAATTTTAAAAATGTGCCAACCATTTCTCCTTCGACCATTCTTATTTCCTCTACAAAAGATACCCTTAAATCGGAGGTTTGCTTTGATGAATGTTCGGAATCTTTTGATGGTAAGCCTTTGATTTTTGATGTTGTTGCCACTGATAATGGATGTCCACAACCGCTAACAACTACGCTTAGAATGCAAGTTTATATTGAGCCAAGACCAAACGCAATTCCAATTATAAGCACAGATTTACTCAATCAAAAAGGAGAAACTTTAATCGGTAAATTATTGAAGTTCAATGTATTGGGTACTGACAAAGACAATGATAACATAACCGTTACGGCTCGAGGAAGAGGATTCTCGCTAACATCAGTAGGAATGAGTTTTGCGGATGCTTCTGGAATTGGAAAACTAACTTCGCCTTTCACGTGGATACCCATTTGTGACCCTAATCGGAAGGATGATTATGTTGTAGATTTCATTTTAACTGATACTCGCTGTGGAAGAAATTTGAAAGATAGTATTTCTGTTACCTTAAAAGCAATTAGACCATTAAGCGACCCGCCAAAGGTGAAAACAAGTCTTGCCAATAATGTGATTGAAGTAATTTTAGACGGCACTGAACCTCAACCAATTAATTTTGATGTGATTTCAACCGACCCAAATTTTGACCCTTTGAGACTGTATGCACAAGCTAAAGGCTTTGATTTGAAGGCTGTGGGTATGATTTGGACGGATAAAGATGGCGTAGCAAAGATTATTAATCCCTTTGCTTGGAAGCCTGATTGTAGTTTTCTGAAAGGAAAAGACCAAGCGGAATACAAGATAGATTTTATTACGGAAGATAATTCATGTAATCCTAATCGTTTTGATACAGTTTCAGTGAAAATTACGTTGAAAAATAAACTCGCTAATTTTGATATTTTCAAACCTGCCAATGTTTTTACGCCCAACGGAGATGGCAAAAATGATTTTTTCACGTTGGATTTACCCGAAAATAATTGTTCACAAAAGTTTGAATTTATTGAAATATTCAATCGTTGGGGAAGTTCGGTTTACAAATCAGTTGATAGAAACTTTAAATGGACGGGCGGAGAGTTTTCTTCGGCTGAATATTATTATTTCCTAAAATTTACGGTCAAAGAATTTAAAGGTTGGGTTAGTTTGATTCGTTAAGTGGGTTGATTTCATGAAACTTAAATAAAAATAGTATTTTACTGCGACTCTGGGTAATAACATCGAACTAACTAATCCTATGAATTTCTCTGCGAATATTTCATAAAAGGCACACAATTTTTACTGTAATTTAAATTTCAAAATTCATTCCATCCTCAGCTAATTCCGAATTCGTAAATTCTTGCCTAACCTCCTCTAATAAGGGAAGTAAATCTTTATATCTTGAAGAAAAATGCCCAATTAATAATTTCCCAACCTCTGCTTTTCGAGCAATTTCTCCCGCTTGTTTTGCAGTTGTATGACAAGTGAATGTAGCTCTGGCTTCCAATTCATGCAAAAAAGTGGCTTCGTGATACAGTACATCAACATTTTTGATAATGTCAATAATGGGTTCATTATATAGTGAATCTGAACAAAAGGCATAACTTTTACCTTTAATGGATGGAATTGTATAATTTCTGTAATCATATTTTAGTGAACCATCTTCATGAAAAATATTTTTACCGTCTTTCAAACTTTTTATTTGTCCAATTGTCAAATCTGAAGGTATTGTCTCTTTCACAATTTTGTGTTTATGCGGCTTCTCCCTAAATAAAAACCCGCAACATTCAACCCGATGAATCAGAGGAATAGTTGTGATAGTAATATGTTCATTTTCATATAGTTGATACGATTTTTGAGTATTGGTTTCAATAAAATGGAGTTTGAAATTCAGCCAAGAATCCGAATATTTTAATTGAATTGTGATAATTTCAGCTAACCCTTTTGGGCCAAAAATCCATAAGTCTTCGGTTCTTCTGTGCATATTTAAGGTTGAAATCAGCCCAATTAAACCAAAATAATGGTCACCATGAAGATGGGTAATAAAGATATATTTCAACCGAGTTGGTCGAAGTTTATAACGAAGTAACTGATTTTGAGTACCTTCCCCACAATCAATTAAATAACCATCTTGCTCAATTTGAAGATAATGAGCCGTTGGATGTCGTGTTAGAACGGGTGTTGCTGAACCAGTACCTAAAATTGTTAAATGAAAACTCAATGCCTTTTGGGGTTACTGTAACTCGAATTAGTAATTCGAGAATAATCGAATAATTAAACTTAAAATATACATAGATTCTCGAAATAATATCGGGCGACGTTCGCTTTGAACTATGATAAAAAAAGCCTTATCGAACTAACGTAAGACAAGGCTTTTTTGTTTGTAAAAATCAATAATCATCCTCTTTTCCACCACCTCCGCCACTATCACCATATTCACCGTGGTCGTATTCATCGTCTTCATCCGACTGAAAATCATTCTCTAATTCATTCAAATAAACCGCATCAATTGCCTCTTGAGTAGTTGGCATCACCGTTAAATCTTCGATTTTTGCTCCATCTAATTGGTCAATAATCTCTTGATTTTTTGTTACAACTATTAAAAGACCCAATTCATTTAAGCAAATTTTATTGGCCTTACGAATCAATGAAATTCCAAAACCATCTAATTCCACTATCGAATCAAACTCAATAATCATGTTGCCGTAGCCTTCTCTAAAAAGTTTTCTAACAATTTCTTCGAGTTCAGGCGAATTCTCTTGCGTTAAAGAAGTCTCTTTAAGTTCGATTAGAGCGAATTGTTCGTTTTTTTCTACCTTAAATTCCATAAATTTTAATTTAATTTTTGATGTAAAATTACTGATTTGAAGCCAAGTAATTATTAATATTTGTTTCTACTCTTTTC
>JANXRS010000201.1 GCA_025356745.1 Arcicella sp. | reverse complement strand
TCTGGTTTTAGGTTTATGTTAACATAAATACTTCATTTTTAGGTTTTATCTTAAATTGAATCTTTTTTCATTATCCAAAATAAGCTCAATTTGTATTTTTCCAAGCAGTTTTATTGTACTTTTAAATGCGTTGAACCTGAACAACATGAAGAAAACGTTACAATTGCTTTTCTTTTTTTGGGTTACCATGACAATTCCGTCATTTGCCCAAGAAAATGCTTTTACTGGAAAAGTAACAGCCGAAGATAGTTCACCCCTTCCAGGGGTTACTATTTCAATCAAGGGTACTAATAAAGGTACCAACTCTGACGCTAATGGAAATTTCCGTATTAGTGTGCCTAAAAATGGCATTTTAGCATTTAGCTTCGTTGGATTTACTACCCAAGAAATTAACGTTGGCAGTCGTAGTACCATGAATGTAAATTTAATTCCAAGTAGTGAAAATCTTACGGAGGTTATTGTAACTACTTTTGGTACTGCAAAAAAGACTTCATTTACAGGTTCGGCGGCCTCAATTGGGGCTAATGAATTAGCGGTAAGACCTATTACTAACGTCGGTCAGGCTCTTGCTGGTATCGCTGCAGGTGTGCAAACAACCGCAGGAAGTGGTCAGCCGGGAAGTTCACCCGCTATCAGAATTAGAGGTTTTGGCTCAATTTCTTCTTCCAATGACCCGCTTTATGTAGTTGATGGCGTACCTTATAGTGCCAATATTGCCAATCTTAATAATGATGACATTGAATCAATTACTGTTTTGAAAGATGCTGCTTCTACTGCCCTTTATGGTGCAAGAGCCGCAAATGGTGTGGTAGTAGTTACAACTAAAAAAGGGGTAAAAGGCAAAAATAATATTAACGTAAAATACACGAAAGGCTTCAACAGTAGAGGTTTGCCTGAATATAACCGAGTGGGTCCAGCGGAGTATTATCCGTTGATGTGGGAAGCGAATCGCAATAATTTTGCTTACAGAGCCACAAATCCCGTTGCATTAGCGACAGCAAACGCAAATGCAACGAGTGGCTTAGGTGCAATTGTTGGATACAATGTTTATAATGTTCCATTTGCCCAATTGGTGGGGACAGACGGAAAGTTAAATCCAAATGCAAGTTTGATTTATAGTGCCGATGATTTGAATTGGGAAAAACCATTAACTCGCCAAGGTGAACGTGATGAAATAAACATTAATTTTTCGGGTTCAACCGAAAAATCTGATTATTACCTCTCAATGTCATATCTGAAGGATAAAGGCTATTTGATTCGTTCTGACTATGACCGTTTTACGGCTCGTTTGAGTGTAAATAACCAAGTTAAACCTTGGATTAAAGTAGGAACGAATCTTTCAAGTACTATCATTACTTCAAACCAAGCCGATGTTGAAGCAAATGGTAGTACATCTTTTGTAAATCCATTTTTCTTTTCGAGGGGGATGGCACCTATTTATCCTGTATACGCTTATGACCCTGCCAATCCAACCACTTTCTTAACGAATGAAGATGGAAGCAAGCGTTATGATTTTGGAAATTTAACCGCTTTGGGTCTTCCAAGCCGACCACAAAATGGAGGTCGTCATGCCATTGCTGAAACGGAATTAAATCAAAATTTCTTTCGTAGAAATGTATTCGGCGGTCGTGGTTATGCAGATGTTACCTTTTTGAAGGATTTTAGATTTACTGCCAATGTAGGCGTTGATTTAACCAATACGAATACTATTATTTTTGGAAATCCTATTGTGGGTGATGGAGCTCCTTCTGGAAGAGCCTCGAATGAATTTGAGAATATTACGAGTTATAATTTGTCTCAATTATTGAATTACAACAAATCATTTGGCAAAAACAACGTTGCTGTTTTATTAGGTCACGAAAATTATAACGAAAAAGATAATCGATTAAGAGGTTCAAGATCAAACCAAATCTTGGATGGAAATTATGAATTATTGAACTTCACAACAACCACCAATCTTGATTCTCGGATGAGAGACAGAAGAGTGGAAGGTTACTTTTCAAGAATAAATTATGATTTTGATGATAAATATTTTCTTTCATTATCGGCTCGTAGAGATGGTTCAAGTAAGTTTTATAAAGACACCCGTTGGGGAAATTTCTATGCAATTAGTGGTGCTTGGCGTTTAGACCAAGAGGAATTCATCAAAGAATTACCGGTTATCAGTTCATTGAAATTAAGAAGTTCTTATGGGCAAACTGGTAATGATGGCGACATTGACAGATACGCTTGGCAACCACTTTTTGCCTTGGGTAACAATAATGCCTCGGAGGCGGGTACGCTTCAATCAAGTTTAGGAAATACTGCTTTGGAATGGGAATCAAGTAACGCTTTTGACGTAGGATTGGAATTTGGATTATTCAAAAACCGTGTTACGGGTACGCTCGAATATTTCGACAGACGCTCTTCAAATTTGATTTTTGATGTGCCTTTGCCGCTTTCTGCGGGTATCATTACTCAAACTCGAAACATTGGTACGATGTTTAACCGAGGCATCGAACTTGAATTAGGATTTGATGTTTTAAGAGCAAAAAACTTCAATTGGCACATTGATTTGAATGCGACATCCATTAAAAATAAAATTACAAAAATGCCAGTTGAAAGTCCTGAAATCATTGATGGAACAAAGAAATTGAAAGAAACACGTTCACTTTATGATTTTTGGTTAAGAGAATTTAAGGGTGTAAGTCCAAGTACGGGAGAAGCCCTTTACAGAGCGGTGAGTTATGTACCAGCCAGTTCATTCATCACTGAATCAGGCGATACGCTTACTACCAATGTCAATAATGCTCGTTATCGTTACAGTGGCACTGCGATTCCTGATTTGACAGGAAGTGTTTCTAATAACATCAGATTCAAAGGATTTTCTCTATCAGCCTTATTAATTTATCAAATTGGGGGTAAAATCTATGATGGTGCATACGCCAGTTTGATGGGTGCAGGTTATCACAATGCCAAACACGTAGATATTTTGAAAAGATGGCAAAATCCTGGTGATATTACGGACGTACCAAGAATGGATGCAGGACGTACTACTGACTTTGACGCTGCCTCGGACAGATGGTTGATTGATGCGAGTTTCTTAAATATTCGTACAGTAACATTGAGTTACACGATACCGAAAACAATTGCTCAGAAAATTCATTTAGAAAATGCCCAAATTTATTTGAGCGGTGAAAACTTTTTCATGCTTTCACGAAGAAGCGGAATGAACGTTCAGCAAAACTTTGGAGGAACTACCAGCAACGTGTATAGTCCCGCAAAATCAGTGGTTTTAGGTATTTCATTTTCACTTTAATTTAGCATAAATCATGAAAAATATATTCATAACAATATTTATTATTTCGCTAAGTATTTTTTCGTTTTCGTGCCAAGACAATTATTTAGATACGATTCCAACCGAAAGTGTGGATGCCACTTCGGCGTATGCAACAACCAAAAATGCAGCAACTGCCGTAAATGGTATTTACCGTGCAATGGTGCTTCGTTACCTTGATTCTCAAGGACACTTTGGACATCCAGCCATGATGATTATTTTGGATCACATGGGTGAAGATATGGTCATTGGCACAACTGCCGCAAGTTGGCACGTAGGCGAAACAAGATGGACTGCCCATAGAAGTGACTTAAATGTAATGGCTCGTTTCCCGTATCAATTGTATTATAGAATTATTGGAAATTCAAATATTTGTATTACTAATATTGACAATGCCAAAGGTACACAAGCCGAAAGAGACCAATTGAAAGGAGAAGCATTAGCATTGCGTGGATGGGCGTATTTTAATTTAGTGCAGCTATACGGAAAACGTTATAATGCAACTGCAAAACCAAATACTCAACTGGGAATTCCTTTGGTTTTGGAACCAACAACCGAAGGATTACCAAGGTCCACAGTTGAAGAAGTTTATACTCAAATCAACAAAGACCTTTTGCAAGCAACCACCTTGCTTAAATCACCCAGAAGCTTCAAATCACATATCAACCTTGAAGTTGCCAAAGGTTTTCTTGCCAGAGTAGCATTGACTCAACAAAACTGGGCAGATGCCGCAAAATATGCGGAGGAAGCCAAAAAAGGCTTCACATTAATGTCTGAGAATCAGTACGTTGACGGTTTTTCTGATGTAACAAACCCAGAATGGATGTGGGGTTTTGATCACGTTGAAGATCAATCAGAATTCTTCGGGGCATACCATTCTTATATTTCTTGTAACTTCAACTCGACCGTTATTAGAACATATCCAAAAGCCATCAATAGTTTGCTTTATAACAGTATTCCAATGACGGATGTGAGAAGTAAAGTTTTTGTAAAAACGCCTACAACAGCCAATACGGTTGTGCCAACGGGTGGGGTGAGAGTTCCTTACATGGTTCAAAAATTTAGATTACCGGGTACGCCTTCAACCAGTACAATGGGAGATATTCCTTACATGAGGGCTTCTGAAATGTACTTGATTGAAGCCGAAGCAAAAACTCGTCTAGGAAAAGATGCAGATGCTGCAAAAGTACTGTTTGACTTGGTAACTAAAAGAGATGCCGCTTACAAACTTTCAACCAATACAGGCACTAAATTAACTGATGAAATCATGTTTAACCGTAGAGTTGAATTATGGGGAGAAGGTTTCAGATTCCTTGATTTGAAAAGATTGAATCAACCGCTCAACAGAAATGGTGCAAATCATATTGCTTCAATTGCGGTATTATACGATATGCCAGCGGGAGATGAGCAATGGCAATTTTTGATTCCGAGAAGAGAATTAGATGCGAACAAAGCTATGATTCAAAATCCGTTGTAGTTTATTAAAAATCAGCTATTTACCTAAAAAAACGTTAGTTTCTCAACGTTTTTTTAGGTAAATAATTACCATAAAATTTTAAATCATCTCAAATGAAAGTGTAATGTGCAACAATGCATTAACGTCTTTCATAACAGAGCAAGCAAGCATACTTTTGCGGTGGGTATGTATAGTAGAAAGCCCTAAACATAATTTATCAGCAATTGATTTTTTTAGTAAAAATATAGTACAAATTTATGGATAAAATTTAGGATTTCTGAAAATCTCTTAATAAAACCTTGCATTAGTTAAAATAGAGTTGTCAATACATCAATTTAACGCCCTGCAAAAGCCCCATCAAAACAAACGTCCAGCCAATTATTTGCTCAAAACGATTCTGATTTATGTATTTAAAAATACGTTCTCTTTGCTTGTACGCAATATAAGCATACACATAATTAAGAGCAAATGCACCCGTACTCGTACCCAAAACGAACAAAATTTTATCGGATAAATCGCTAATTTTTAAGAAGGAATAATTTTGATAATTTACCAATATAACCATCCAATAAGGTAATAATTGGGGATTGAAGAGAGATAGAAAGAAGCCACGAATGGATACTTCACGAGTGAACACTGCTTTGGAAACTTTGCGAGTGGAGGCTTCCCGAGTGGTTTTGGAAGAGATTATTTCTCTTTTAGGTTGTCGAGAAACTATGATTTGTTGAATTCCCAGACCCAATAAAATTGGCATAACCACCCATTGCATTAGATTGAAAATAACAGGATATTTTTCAAAAATCATCACGCCTTCTACTGCCAAATATCCATAAATAATTTCGGAAATTACGCCTCCTAAAGCCATTAAAAGTGCGGCAACAAGACCTTTTTGTAAAGTCGTTTGAATAACGGAAAGATTCAGCGGCCCAGGGTGAATTGAACCAATGAAACTGATAAAAAAAGTGATTAAGAAAATGAGCATACTTGTGATTTCAGAACTAGCTAACTTCCATCTGCTTTAGCGATTTTTTATAGAAACCAATAAATTCCATATAACTCGTTTCGGGAAATTCTCCTCGGTTTCTACTGTATTTACTTAACAAAATGTTGTTTGACGACCTTCCATAAAATACTGAATGGTACAGGCATGATACCTTTACTTTGTTGTTGGATTGAAATATCGGCAATAATTTTCCAATGACGAGCCAAATCTCGGTAAGCTGCCCAAAGAGTATTTTTAGGGTCATATATATGCCCTGGTTCGGAACTTACGCCATTTAATTCCATTATTCGGATATTTTTTCCTTCGAATAAATCTTCAATTGATTTAACTTTTATATCAAAACGTCCGTAATGAAAACCATCTATTGTTAAGGCAATTTTATCAAAAACTTCATCTAACGAACTGTTTAACAAAAAGTTGTTATCCAAAAACTTTGTTCCCCGACAATGATTTCCTATAGGTTCAAGGATTCTTTTTTCACCCGTTTTTATTACCTCATTCATACCCATATCACCCAAACGTTTACGCATTGAATCTATCTGAAATCTGGCACGGGTATTTTGTTGCATTAATTGCTCAACATTAGATTTCCCATCTCCCGAAACTGAAAGAAATTCTTTACGAGTCACGGAGGAGACTTTGCCTATGAACGAATCTGGATAACGATAGTATAAAACGCCTAATTCGATGTCGTAAGTAATGAATTCTTGAATAATAAAGTCTTCTTGAACTTCAGATAAATATTTTATCAAATCATAATTATTATATAATTTTTCAACTTGAGTTCCTCTTTCGCCAACATCGGGTTTACAGATAATTGGATACACTAAATCTTCCTGAATAAGTTTATCAACAATAGTTTTTAAATTCGTTTGTTGCTCAATAAAAATGGTTTTGGGCAAGTATTGTTTTGGAATCTGACGGAGGATTTCCATTTTAGATTCTCCAAAAAAACCCCCATATTCTATACAAGGGTCGGCATTCGTGAAGAAAGTCAGCGAACGAGTACGGATTGCTTGAAAAAGCCAATAAGGGAGTAATGGAACGTAAAACATCCACCAAGTCCAATATTCAAAATGGGTTAATTTGATGAGCCAAAGAGGTAATTGCAGTTTATTCATATGGCAAATTTACGTAGAAAAGAGGATTTGCGGATGTTGGATAAAGGCCAGAAATTTTTATTTTAATAATTACCACATAAAAACTCAATAAGAAGATGTTTAAAAATTATATTCGGTAAAATTCAATTTCTATTTAGTATTATTTGGCAATTGGTGAGTAGTATCCATGCTTCGGCAGAATTTGCTGTCTTTTCATAGTCTTTTGCGTGTCTTCGGAAGAATCCAAACCATGCAAAAGTTCTCTCATTGACCCATCTCCATTTGACTGGAACGAAGCCTTTTGCGGATGGTGGTCTTGATGCGAATTCGATATCTAATCCAACGATATTCTCATAAACCCAATCATAAAACACCTTTTTATAAGCATCATCAACCAGTATTTTTTGCATTCTATCCAAATAACCTAAACAGTGTTCTACCAGAAAGTAAGCCTTTGTTCCATCATGAATATCGGCAGCATGAACAATAACACCCCAAACCAGTCCAAGTGTATCAACAATGATATCAGGTTGAACGCATTTAAAAATGCAATTTTGAGTTTAAAATCAATGAATAGTACAATTTTATAACTGTAATTTTGCATTTTTAAATGCGTTCAACCTGATATCATTGTTGATACACTTGGACTGGTTTGGGGTGTTATTGTTCATGCTGCCGATATTCATGATGGAAC
>JANXRS010000149.1 GCA_025356745.1 Arcicella sp. | reverse complement strand
AGAAGTTTTGGTTGGTTAAATTTTAGGCGAAGATTGTTTCGAGACGTAGAAAAAACGATACTTTCAGCCGAAGCAATGTTACAAATCGCCTTTATCTCATTCATTATCAATAAATTGTAATTCCAAAACATACTCTAATACTTAAAAACTATTCTGTCGCATCTACTTTCGTTACGAAATATTCCGTATCGCCCATCCAAGAAAATCTCATGTATCGTTGTTCATAATGCAATTTTACTCGCTTTCCAGTAGTCATGGCATCTTCAATGTCTTTCGATAATTTCTCATCTCCTGATTCAACCGTAAATTGCCATAAGTTGCTCACCATATTACCAACTTGTCCTTGAGCTCCAACGTTCAATTCTCCTTCTTGAGTTTTGAAGATATATCCTTTCTTAGACAATTTAGAAACAACACCCGCTCTATCTCCTTCAGAATAAGCCATTTGCGTTGATAAAAACGTTACGGCTACACCTAATAAGGCAATTGCCAGAAGTCCAATAAATAGTTTTCTAAAAAAACTCATAGTTGATTGTTTTGCTGAATTTAGTCGGTCGTTAAAAGCCATTGTTTTTTGTTTTAATTTGAGAGACAATTATCTATAATTCATCCGCTTAGCTTTCCAAGAACTTTCTTGTATTGGAACGCCAACCGTTGAAGCAGACGAATTTACCATTTTTTTATTGTTTAATAAATAACTTGATAAAACTGCCGCAATCATTTCTTCCTCCTTATTTTCCATTTCATCTAATTTTTCTGGGGTAAAATAGAGTCCAATGAATCGTGTATCGAAATTTCCCGAGAGAAAAGCCTCATGCTTCATTACGAATTTACAGAATTGCAAAGTCGTTTCGATTCCAGAGATTTTAAATTCATCAATGGCCCGAATCATCTTGTCAATTGCCTCGTTTCGGTCTTTTCCGTAGGTAATTAATTTGGCAATCATTGGGTCATAATAAATCGGAATATCCATCCCTTGCTCGAAACCATCATCCACCCGAACACCATTACCTTGCGGACGCACATAGGTGTGAAGCGTTCCTACATCGGGCAGAAAGTTATTGCGTGGGTCTTCCGCACAAACCCGAATTTCCATGGCATGACCATTAATTTTTAAGTCTTCTTGTTTGAAGGAAAGTGGTTTTCCTTCAGCAATCCATATCATTTCTTTTACTAAATCTATGCCAGTAATTTGCTCAGTGACAGGGTGTTCCACTTGCAGACGAGTATTCATTTCTAAGAAAAAGAAGTCCAAATTTTCATCCACAATGAACTCTACTGTTCCCGCTCCATAATAATTACAAGCTTTTGCTACCATTACGGCACATTGCCCCATTGCTTCTCGGATTTCGGGGGTAAGTACTGCCGAAGGAGCTTCTTCAACCAATTTTTGATGCCGTCTTTGAATAGAACATTCTCTCTCAAAAAGATGAACAACGTTGCCGTGTTTATCGCCAAGTACCTGAATTTCAATATGTTTTGGAGCAGTAATGTATTTTTCAATGAAAACTGCACCATTGCCAAAAGACGTAATTGCTTCCGAAACGGCTCTGTCCATTTGCTCATCAAAATCTTCTTCGTTTTCCACTACCCGCATTCCTTTCCCCCCCCCCCCTGCGGAGGCTTTTATCAGCACGGGATAACCAATTTCTTTTGATTTTCGCTTGGCTTCATCTCTATCCATAACTGCATCTGGCGTACCTGGCACCATTGGAATCTTATACTTGGCAACGGTATGTTTTGAGGTTAATTTATCGCCCATTAATTCAATACTTTCGGGCGATGGTCCAATAAAAATTAATCCTGCCTCAGACACTTTTCTTGAAAAATTAGCATTTTCAGACAAAAAACCATAGCCAGGATGAATGGCATCTACGTTTAAATCTTTACAGATTTGAATAATTTTATCGCCTAAAAGATATGACTGATTGGAAGGCGGAGGTCCCACACAAATAGCCTCATCGGCAAAACGCACATGGGGCGAATTTCTATCTGCTTCTGAAAATATGGCAACGGTTTGAATACCCATTTCACGGGCAGTACGCATTACACGCAAGGCAATTTCACCACGATTGGCGATGAGAATTTTGTTAATTTTTTGCATTAGGTTTTATATAAAGCTTATGTTTTGTTTCTTTTAATAATTCACTCCTCCTCAAAATCCCTCCGCCCAAACAAAGCCCTGAAAGTCTCTGACATCGCAATTAGGTCATGGACTTTATTTTTGGCCAATTTCATTATTCTTATTTCCTGACAGGCTTGAATTCGCTTGTCAAAGTTATTCCACAGAGCAATCATATCGTTCATGTTTTCGGAAAAATGTTCAATAATATACCTTTCAAAACAAGATTTTTCTCCTTCTGCCAAAAACAGAACAATATGGAAATTTTCTTCCACAAAAAACCACATGAATTGACTTCGTGAAAAATCTTTAATCATGGCATTATTATCTACTAAGAAGTCAATAATATCAACTTCTTCTTGGACAAATGAAATACTGTGAATGCTTGTCATAACAAGATTGCATTTTTTGTAGATATTCGGTTAAAGACTTAATCAAAAATTGTGCTTTTAAATTGTATTTCAATAACAATATAGCAAACCTAAACCACATTCAAATACGTAAATGGTAAGTTCTTGGAATATTACTACGAAATTTAAAACATTTAGCTTTATAAACTTGATTTAATACAAAGTCTTAGACATTTTGTATATAAAGAAATAATAATTTATATTTGTGAATATTTCAAGGTATTTAGAGGATTAAAACCCTAAATATATAACATTACTAAGAAAATAGTTTTCTTACATTGAATTTTTTTGCGTTAACAAAGTCTAATTTTCATAAAATTGTAATCATTATAATCATAAAATAAAGTGGATATTTTTGATAAAGTTGGTAAAGGTCTTGGACCCATCGGAGCCCATGCTCACTATTCTCATCATTATTTTACCTTTCCAATGCTCACAGGGGAAATTGGTCCAAGAATGACTTTCATGGGAAAAGAAATGTTAAACTGGTCATTGAACAACTATTTGGGTTTGGCAAATCATCCTGAAGTTCGTGAAGCAGATGCACAAGCAACTGCACATTACGGATTGGCTGCGCCGATGGGAGCAAGAATGATGTCGGGTAATTCTCAATTACATGAGGATTTTGAAGCTCAATTGGCTGAATTTGTGGGTAAGGAAGATTCATTCCTTTTAAATTTCGGTTACCAAGGCGTAATGTCGGTAATTGAATGTATGTGTGATAGAAATGATATTATTGTTTACGATGCCGAATCTCATGCTTGTTTGATTGATGGTATTCGTTTGCACAAAGCCAAAATGGGTGATTATTACAAATTCAATCATAATGACATGGGTTCGTTGCGTAAGAATTTGGAACGTGCTACTAAGAAAGTTGCTGAAACAGGTGGAGGTATTTTAGTGATTACCGAAGGCGTTTTCGGAATGTCGGGAAAAGTTGGTTCATTAGACGAAATCGTTAAAATGAAAGAAGATTTCAATTTCCGTATTTTGTGCGACGATGCTCACGGATTTGGAACGATGGGACCTACGGGTGCTGGTGTTCCTGAATTGTTGAACTGTATGGATGGCATTGACTTATATTTTTCAACATTTGCCAAATCTATGGCTTCAATTGGAGGATTTGTGGCGGCTGATAAAGATATAGTCATGTACTTGAAATATAATATGCGTTCACAGATTTATGCAAAGGCTTTACCAATGCCTTTTGTGGTAGGTGGAATGAAGCGTTTGGAGTTAATCAAAAAGCATCCAGAATTCCGTGAGAAATTGTGGGAAAATGTTCGTGCCTTACAACAAGGTTTGAGAGAGAGAGGTTTTGATATTGGAGAAACGACTTCACCAGTTACCCCAGTTTTCTTGCATGGCGATTATGAATTGACTCACGTGGTTGGTTTAGTACAGGATTTGCGTGAGAATATGGGCGTGTTTTGTTCTATTGTAACCTACCCAGTTGTGCCGAAAGGACAAATCATGTTGAGAATCATTCCAACGGCTTCACACACCCTCGAAGATGTTGAATATACCATGAATTGTTTCAAAATTGTACAAGATAAATTAACGGATGGTGTCTACCGTCAAATCGCTGAAAAATTTATCGAAGAACAGACAAAACAGCTTGATTTCGCCTGATTTTGATATTTTTTTTACAATTTTTGATGATTTTTCATTATTTGGATTTGTAAGATGTAATAAAATAGTTATATTTCGACCAGAAGAATACGCTACGGCGTTATTTAAGGCTTTTTTTAACTATTTATTCATCCTAAATCCAGTTTCGATTATGAACAGATTTGCAGAAGTAAAAGATTTAATTATGTCATTAGAAGGAGATTTTGACAAGTTTTATGACAAAAAAAATCAAGCAGCCGGTACTCGTGTTAGAGGTGGTATGCAACAATTGAAAACCTTAGCACAGGATATTCGTACCCAAGTACAGGATATGAAAAATAGTGAGGAGAAATAATATTTTGATTCACTTTCCATAAAAAAGGCTCAGACGTATTCTGAGCCTTTTTTGTTTTAGTAATACTTACTTTTCGAGTATCAAAACGCTTCTTTATTCATAATCACAGCCATCCCTTCAGTTGTTTTCTTCCCACTTGAAATATCAAAAATTTCTGTAGAAATTTCTGCCGTGTGTTTATCTGGATTGATGGACATAACCGTAAAAATTGCCTCATATTCCATATCCACAAACATGGGACGTTTATATTCAGAAACCTGTTTCATATAGATACTTCCAAATCCAGGAAATTCTGTTCCCATTATTTTTGAAAATACACTTGATGCTAAAGCCCCGTGAATAATTGGACGTTTGAAAGCTGTTGTTGCAGCAAAATCAGCATCAAGATGTAAGGGATTATTATCACCCGAAACTTGAGCAAAAAGGACTACATCATTTTGTGAAAATGAAAATGTATGTCGATAAACTGTATTTAATGGTATCATTTTTAACTTTGTCGTTATAAATATTTTGACTCAAAATTATTAAAAAAAATTATCAAAATATCAATTTTTGGAACAAAGTCCATATTTTCAGTTTTCAATAATGGTTTTAATTCATCTCTCATTATCTTTGTAATATAATTAAGCGTTTTCAAAAATAAAATCATAACATCATGTACGGAACTATTTTAGCTTGGTCTTTTTATATTGTACTATTTGCTGCGGCTGGATTCGTAGGAATGAAATTACAGACTATTTACAACGAAAGAGGTAAATAGTACGTATGAGTTATTAGGTCAACAAAAAAAATCTATGATTTTGCTTTATTTTTGCAAAATCATAGATTTTTTTATGAGTAAATGAATGAAAGATTCCTTTGTTTTACAAAATATACTGACTTAAAACACGATTTTTGACCATCTCTCCAAGCCTTTCAATGACTAATTCTTTAGTGACATTCACCTTCGTATTAGGTTTAATTAAGTCGGGAATATCATACATAATATCATTTAATAAATGAGACATGACTGTCTGTAAACGTCTGGCACCGATGTTTTCAACTTCTGCATTTACAGCAAAAGCAATCCGAGCAATTTCTGCCAAAGAATCATCGTCAAAACTTAATTCTACGCCTTCCGAAGATAATAATGCTTCATATTGTCTCGTCAATGCACTTTTTGGTTCTTTCAAGATTCTGTAAAAATCTTCTTCTTTTAGGCTTTGAAGTTCAACTCTGATAGGAAAACGTCCTTGTAATTCTGGAATTAAATCGCTTGGTTTTGATACATGAAAAGCACCTGCAGCAATAAATAAAACGTGGTCTGTGTTAATAACGCCGTATTTTGTATTCACGCTTGAACCTTCAACAATGGGTAATAAATCACGTTGAACGCCTTCACGGCTTACATCCGCACCGCCACCATTACTTCCACGTGAATTAGCAATTTTATCAATTTCGTCAATAAAAATAATTCCTAAATTCTCAGCTTTTCTGATTGCCTCTTCTTTCACTTCATCCATATCAATCAATTTGGCAGATTCTTCTTCCAAAAGGATTTTACGAGCATCGGCAATGGTCATTTTACGTTTTTTCTCACGTTTTGGTAACATTCCGCCAATCATTTCTTGAATATTCATAATTGACATTTCGTCAATTGGTCCACCCATAACACCAATATTAGGACCATTGGAAGTACGAACATCAATTTCAATTTTTCTATTCTCTAATTCCCCTCTTCTTAATTTTTCACGGAATAAATCACGGGTTTTTTGGTTTAATTCCTCATCCGTTTCTGGAACATTATTTTCAAAACCAACTTCTTTTACTTTCTTTTTCTTGCCAGTTTTGCCCATTGCAGGAATAAGTGCTTCCACAATTATTTCTTCGACAATTTCTAATGCTTTGTCCTTTACTGCTTCTTTTCTACTAGTTTGTACCAAATGAACAGATGATTCTACCAAATCACGAACCATAGATTCAACATCACGACCAACGTACCCAACTTCCGTAAATTTAGAGGCTTCAACTTTTGTGAAGGGTGCATCTGCTAACTTTGCCAAACGTCTGGCAATTTCCGTTTTTCCAACACCTGTAGAACCAATCATTAAAATGTTGTTTGGTGTAATCTCCTTTTGCATTTCTTCAGGAGCGTTCATTCTTCTCCAACGATTTCGAAGAGCAATAGCAACGTTTTTCTTGGCATCGTTCTGCCCGATAATATATTTGTCGAGTTCTGCGACAAATTGTTTTGGGGTAAGTGAATCTAAGTTGATGGTCATATTAATTTACAGCAATTAGGCTTTAGCTATAGGCTGTTAGTATTTTTAATAATTATTGAATATTCTCAAAGCTGATAGCCCAAAGCTGATAGCCCAAAGCTAATAGCCCAAAACAAATTTACTTGATAATTTTTCCTAAATTACAAACTAAGCCAAAACTATTCAAATTTCCTGCCGTATTATATCCAGCGTAGGAATAAGAAAGGTCAATTGTCTTAGTTTTGAATAAAAATCCTAATGAAAAACCCGAAAATTTACTAACATTTTGCTGGCTTAACTCTTGATTTCTGAGGTGATTATAGCCCAAAAGGATATTAAAATTTTTACTGAATAATAATTCTGCTCCTAGCACAAAATGGCGACCTAAATTATCTACTGGATTTACCTTATTTTCAATAATATTTCCGCTTAAATCCTTTTTTACGATGGTTTTATCTAAATATGTGATGGCATATTTGTATAAATGATGAGCCGTTATTGAGAAACGAACAGGCATATATTTAGGCTTAAAAGATACGCCCATTTGAACATCAAATGGCAAATCAGGATTGTCAAAAGGCGTGAAGTTTTTAAATCTTATTCCTATATTTTTAATAGCAATGCCGTAACTCAAATCTTGTTTTGGATGCTTAAAAACTCCTCCAAAATCAAATAATAACGCTGAGGCTGAATAACTTTCAATAACAGAGTTTACTAATTTTAAATTTCCTCCGAATGTAATATTACCTTGTTTTCGAGCGTGCGAGAGCGTTAAAGCAATATCGTTTGCTGAAAATTTGCCTAAAATAATTCCAGAAGCATCCGTTTGTTGAAAATCTCCATAGCCAATATGTTGAACTCCAAGACCGAAAATTTGTTTTTTAATTTGTCGAACGAAAACTACTGACGAGTATTTTATGCCAGAAAAGTAAGGTGAATAGTTGATGGCCAAAAGATTATTTGCTGAGGAATCTAAAAGAGCAGGATTTTGTAAAAAGCTGTTAGGGTCTTTTTGAGTTTTAGAAATATTCATTCCTCCCAAAGCTGAGGTAGTTGGATTTGAAGGAATATTTAAAAAAGTAAAACTGTTATTTCCCCCAATTTGTCCATTCGTTAAAAAAGACGTAGCAAAAAATAATAGGATATATGTTAATCTTAATTTCATGAATAAGGTTGTCTTGAAATGCTTCGGGATACTAAAATTATCAATTTTTCTTGATAGAATATATTAGGCGTTGGATTTTATGATTTTATAATTGTTCGTTTGCTTTAGCGAATTTCATTCCGTAATTTCAAAATAAAAACTTTATCACATGAAACTACTAAACTCAAAAAAATCTTCTCTGTTAGTTTTGGGATTATGTTTTACAATTATTTCTTGTAAAACTACTCAACAAGTATCTCAGACTAGGGATATTCATAAACTCAGTGAAAATCTTGGTTTTTATCAGTTTTCTAATGAAGACCCAGATGCCTCACCTTTTGCGGGAAAAAAATTTTCCGTTTATGGTAAAAATGGGATGATTGCTGCTACTCACCCTGCAGCTTCACAAGTAGGCGTAGATATTTTGAAAATGGGTGGGAATGCCATGGATGCTGCTGTGGCAACGCAATTTGCTTTGGCGGTAGTTCATCCAGCCGCAGGAAATATTGGGGGTGGTGGTTTTTTAGTTTACCGTGATAAAGACAGTAAATCATATACGCTTGATTACCGTGAAAAAGCTCCTGAGAATGCCAGTAGAGATATGTATTTAGATGAAAAAGGAGAGGTTAAACCCAATCAATTAAGTTGGTATGGACCCACAGCAAGTGGAACGCCCGGTTCGGTTGATGGTCTGGAACAAGCTCATAAACGTTTTGGTAAATTGACTTGGCAACAGATTTTACAGCCAGCGATTGATTTAGCAGAAAATGGGGTAAAGCTTACCATGCGTGAAGCTAGGGGACTAAATAAAACAAAACCAGAATTTTTGAAATATAATCCAAACAAGACATATTTTGTAAAACCTGATACAATTACTTGGAAAGAAGGCGAATTGTTAATCCAAAAAGATTTGGCAAAAGTGCTTCATCGAATTCAAGAACAAGGGCGAAAAGGATTTTATGAGGGTGAAACTGCAAGGCTTTTGTTGGAAGAAATGAAAAGAGGAGGAGGAATAATTACTCAAAAAGATTTGGATAATTATAAAGCAATTTGGCGTGAACCAATCATTGAAAATTATCATAATTTGAAGGTCATTTCAATGCCTCCACCATCAAGTGGAGGAATTGCTTTGGTGCAATTATTGAAATATGTTGAACAATATCCACTAAAACGTTGGGGTTGGCATACGGACTCTACCACGCAAGTAATGATTGAAGCCGAACGCCGAGTTTTTGCTGATCGTTCTACTTGGTTGGGTGACCCCGATTTTGTGAAAGTGCCTCAAAAAGAGCTTTTAAGCCAAGGTTTTCTTAAAAAACGTTGGGAAGATTTTCAATTTTCACAGGCTACTTTGAGCGAAAAAGTGAAGGCAGGAAAGATTGCGGGTTATGAAAGTACGGAAACAACTCACTCATCTTTTGTTGATAAAGAAGGTAATGCAGTTTCGATAACGACAACTTTAAATAATTCCTACGGAAGCAAAGTTGTGGTGGATGGTGGAGGATTTTTAATGAATGATGAGATGGATGATTTTTCAGTAAAACCAGGTGTACCAAATTCTTATGGATTGATTGGAAACGAAGCTAATGCCATTGCTCCCAATAAAAGAATGTTATCGTCAATGACTCCAACGATTGTGGAGGAAAATGGAAAATTGAAAATGATTTTGGGAACTCCTGGTGGTTCAACGATTATAACCTCTGTTTTTCAAGTATTTTTGAACGTGGTTGAACATGGAATGACGATGCAGCAGGCAGTTGATGCGTTTCGTTTTCATCATCAATGGTTGCCTGACCGTACTACTTTTGAAGAAGGGGGATTTACAGAACCTACGCTAAAAAGAATGCGAGATAGAGGCTATATTATTGATTATCAAAAGAATACGATTGGAAGAATGGACTGTATTTTAGTTCTGCCAGATGGTACGTATGAAGGTGGTTCAGATGTGAGAGCAGATGATACTTCGATTGGTTATTAGTTATTTGATATTCATTTTTATTTCCGTATTTATTTTAAAATGCCCATTAATTCTTTTTATAGAAATAATGGGCATTTATTTTTCAAGTAACTAATCTTTACTTCGATCTAATTGCCACGACAGGGTCAAGTCGTGCTGCCATCCAAGCAGGAACAATTCCTGATATTACGCCAATAATAGTGGCTGTAATAATCCCTTTGAGCATGTTTGAGTACGTTAAAACTAATTTCAAAGACCCAAAATCTATGAAAGAAAGTAGCCAGACTAAAAAGATACCAACCATACCACCGATAATACTTAAAAATACCGCTTCAAATAAAAATTGGAACAAGATAAAATAGTTTTTTGCTCCCAATGATTTTTGAATTCCGATGATATTTGTTCGTTCTTTTACGGATACGAACATGATATTTGCAATGCCAAAACCGCCTACTAAAAGTGAGAATCCTGCAATGAAAATTCCTCCAATATTCAAACTTGAAAAAATCCCTTCAAAGAATTTCGTTAATCCATCCAAACGATTAATCGAAAAATTGTCTTCTTGAACTGGTTTCAAACCTCTTCTACTGCGCATCAATCCCGTTACTTCCCCTTCCAATACCTGTTGTCCTTCATCTGAATCAAATGCCTTCATCGCTATATCTGGCTCAGGCTCGTCCTTTTGAAATAAGCTCGAATAAGAGGTATAGGGAATATAAGCACGGTCATCAGGCGAACCGCCAAAACTCAATAAATCTTCCCCTTTCTTTCGCATCGTGCCAATTACTTTGAATTTTATGCCATTTATTTTGATGGTTTCTCCTACGGCATCACCCAAATTTGGAAAAAGGGCTTCTTTTACATTTGCCCCCAAAATCACTGTAAAGGCTGAATTGTCGGTTTCGTTGGTTAAGAAATAACGACCATATTCAATGGGGACTTCTGATATTTTGTTATAATCGAAGCTAACACCAGTCAAACGAGTTTCCATACTATTATTCCCATTTTTTAAAGTGGTCATTCTCCCATCCAAAATAGAGATGGCTTCGGCATTTTTGACATTGTCAACCAAATATTTGTATTCACTATACTTTGTACTTGGACGATTCATGTATTTCCACCATGGAAAATTATTACTGAAAACCCAAGGCCATTTACCCACGTAAATTACGCCTTTACCAAAGGAATCAATTTCAGAACTAATACTCATATTCATTGAATCGACGAAGGTGAAAACCGCCACGATGGAAAAAATACCAATCGTAACGCCCAAAAGAGAAAGTGTTGTTCGTAAAATATTGCTCAGGAGGGCTTCCCAAGCAAAACGGATACTTTCAAATAATTGTCGGAGAAATTTCATAATTGTATGGATTTTGAAATATAAATTTAGAATATCATTTTAATAGACACAACAACGAAATGACCAAAGGAGTTTATTGATAGGCTGAAAGGCAGAATAGTGTTAAGATTGGAAATAAAGTTTTTATAAATTGTTGATTTACGTGGCAATGACCTAATTTTACAAACTAAAACGTCTTTCAATTAATCATTTTTCTAGAGACTTCGTGCCTTAGAGGCATACTTTATTTTTAGTACAAAATACCACGAAAAATATGTCTTTAAAAATTACCATCACAGACTTTAAAATCCTGCAAGAAACTTTTGTGGGTGAACTTTTCTACGATAATTCTACAAGTCATAATGCTCAAAAAATTTTGTATTCAACCGATGCTTCGGTTTATCAAGAAAAACCTTTGGCAGTAGCTATTCCAAAAGGTATTTCCGATTTAAAATTATTGATAAAATTTGCCAATGAATATGGAATTACGTTGATTCCTCGTTCAGCGGGGACTTCCTTAGCAGGGCAAGTTGTGGGTAAAGGAATTGTGGTTGATATTTCAAAACATTTTGATAAAGTCTTGGAAATTAATGAAAAAGAAAAATGGGTTAGGGTTCAGCCAGGCGTAATTAGAGATGATTTGAATGTAATTTTAAAACCTTATAATTTAATGTTTGGTCCAGAAACTTCAACGTCAAATAGGGCGATGATTGGCGGTATGATTGGGAATAATTCTTGCGGTTTACACTCAATCGTTTGGGGAGATACTCGGAGCAATTTATTGTCTGCCAACGTTTTGTTAAGTAATGGTGTGGAGGCAGAATTTGCGGATATTTCAAAACAGGATTTTTTTAAAAAAGCCTATCAAAAAGACATAGAAGGTAGATTGTACGGACAAATTTTCAAAATTTTGAACAATCCACTTATTCAAGAAACGATTGAAAAGAGCTATCCTAAAAAATCTTTAAAACGAAGAAATACGGGATACGCTTTGGATATGTTAAGTGAGAATGAATTATTTAATCAAGATTCGGAAAAACCTTTTAATTTTTGCAAACTTTTGGCGGGTTCTGAGGGAACTTTGGCATTTATTACTGAAGCTAAGCTACACTTAATTCCACTTCCACCCCAAAAAGTAGCCTTAATTTGTATTCATTGTCATTCTATTCAAGATTCCTTGCAAGCTAATTTAGTGGCACTCAGACACAAACCAATGGCCTCTGAATTGGTGGATAAATACATTTTGGATTTCACCAAAGGGCATCATCTTTACAACCAGAACCGTTTTTTTATTGAAGGAGACCCTGCCGCTATTTTGATGGTGGAATTTATGGTTGAAACCGATGAGGAATTGATAAAAAAGACCAATGCTGTTATTGCAGATTTACAAAAAGAAGGCATTGGGTATGCTTATCCAGTTGTAAAAGGCGAAGATACAAAACCCGTTTGGGAGGTTCGTAAGGCAGGATTAGGGCTTATTCGTAACTTAAAAGGAGATACTCAACCAGTCAATTTGATAGAAGATTGTGCCGTTTCTCCCGAAGATTTACCAAACTATATTGCTGATTTACAGGAACTTCTGAAACGACATAATACCAATGCTTCCTATTATGCACACGCTGGAGCGGGCGAATTGCACGTTGAGCCGATGATTAATTTAAAAACTATCGAAGGTAAAAAATTATTCAGAACGATATTACAAGAAACAACCGAATTAGTTAAAAAATATAAGGGTTCATTAAGCGGCGAACACGGAGACGGACGTTTGAGAGGGGAATTTATTGAAAGCGTTTTGGGTTCGGAAGTTTATGATTTGTTGAAAGAAGTCAAAACTATCTTCGACCCGAAAAATATTTTCAATGCCAATAAAATCATCAATACGCCTCCGATGAATGAGTTTTTGAGATATGAAGCGGGCAAAAAAAATCCAGAAATTGAAACGTATTTTGATTTTACCAATCAAGAAGGAATTCTTAATTTAGCTGAAAAGTGTTCAGGATCAGGCGATTGCAGAAAAACCGAAGTGACGGGCGGAACGATGTGTCCTAGTTATATGGCAACTCGTTTGGAAAAAGATACCACACGGGCGAGAGCCAATATTCTACGGGATTTTTTAACAAATTCTGGAAAAGAAAATCGTTTCGACCATGAAGAAATTAAGGAAGTGATGGATTTATGTTTATCCTGTAAAGGCTGTAAATCAGAATGCCCTTCAAAAGTAGATGTAGGTAAAATGAAGGCAGAATTCTTACAACATTATTACGATGAACACGGTGTGCCTTTCAGAACCAAAATGATTGGTAATTTTACGAAATCGCAAGAATTAGCCTCCACATTTCCAAGACTTTATAATTTTTTTGTTACCAATAGTTTTACGTCAAGTATGACCAAAAAAATCTTAGGTTTTGCCCAAGAAAGGTCGATTCCGACGATTGGAAAAGTAACCTTAAGAAAATGGCAAGAAGACCGAATTAAAATTCAGAAAAAACGGGAAAAAAATAGTAGTCATTTCTCTCAAATTGTGTTTGGCAAGTGTCGTCCTCAAGGGAAAGTCTATTTGTTTTGTGATGAATTTACGAACTATAACGACGTTGAATTAGGCCAAAAAACCATTTATTTATTAACGGCTCTAGGCTATGAAGTCCACATCCCCAAACACGTAGAAAGTGGTCGTACCTATCTTTCAAAAGGCTTGGTAAAGGATGCTAAACGGATTGCTATTCAAAATGTTAGAATGCTTACCGAGGCAATTAAGGATAATTCTCCAATCTTGGGAATTGAGCCTTCGGCAATATTGATGCTACGGGATGAATACCTTGAATTAGTGCCTACTTATCTGCACGCCGATGCTGAAAGAGTGGCTGAGAATTGTTACCTCATTGAAGAGTTTTTGGCTCAAGAAGTTGATAAAAAGAAAATTACGAAAGACCTTTTTACGAAGGAAAAGAAATTGATAAAATTGCATGGACATTGCCACCAGAAAGCCTTGTCATCCATGATTCCGACTAAGAAAATTTTATCTTTGCCTGAAAACTACGAAGTACAATTAATTCCATCGGGTTGTTGTGGAATGGCGGGTTCATTTGGATATGAAAAAGAACATTATAAAGTCTCAATGCAAATTGGCGAATTAGTGCTTTTTCCGACCATTCGAAAACAAGCCGATGATGTTATTATTGCTGCTCCAGGCACCAGTTGCCGCCACCAAATAAAGGACGGAACGGGAAGAACAGCAAAACATCCTGTCGAGATTTTATGGGAAGCTTTGGTAGGAAATTAAATTTAACCGCTGACAGTGATTAATGATTGTAATATAATGTCTTACAAAACACAAAAAAAATACGCAATAATAGTTGCAGGTGGTTCTGGAAATCGCATGAAAAGCGATATTCCTAAACAGTTTATTGAAGTGGGAGGACTACCCATTTTAATGCACACGTTGAAACGATTTAAAGAAGCTGATTCGAAAATTGAAATAATTTTAGTTTTACCAGAATCTCAATTTGAGTACTGGAATGAACTATGCTCAACTTATACGACAGTTCCGCATCAATTAGTAAAAGGTGGCAAAACTAGATTTCAATCTGGGTTGAATGGATTGAGAATAATTGATAATGAGGGACTTGTGGCAATTCATGATGGAGTTCGTCCTTTTGTTTCTGTAGATATTATTAATGAAAGTTTTAAAATTGCTTATGAAAAAGGAACGGCTATTGTGAGCGTTCCCTCCAAGGATTCTGTTAGAGTAAATGGTCAAGCTATTGACCGCTCAACGGTAAGATTAATTCAAACGCCCCAAACTTTTCAAATCTCTTTAATCAAAAAAGCTTTTGAAACCGAAGAATTAAGCACCTTTACGGACGATGCAAGCGTTGCAGAATACGCAGGTTTTGAAATTAATCTAATTGAAGGAAATTACGAAAATATAAAAATAACTACGCCCGATGATTTGCTTTTGGCGAAAATTATTTTCAACGCAAGCAGAGTTTTACCAATGATAGAACAACCTACCTGCGTTATTTAAAAAAATGAAAAAACGCCTCTCCATAGAAGAATATACCAACGGAATTATTGCCGGTAATAGAATGATTCTCAGTCGTGCTATTACCTTGATAGAGAGCAATTTAGCGATGGATAAACAACTCGCTCAAGCCGTTTTAGAATCCATTTTACCCTATACGGGTAAAGCAATTCGTGTGGGAATTACAGGCGTTCCAGGCGTTGGAAAAAGTACTTTTATCGAAACATTTGGAAAATATTTGACGACGCAGGGCAAAAGCATTGCCGTTTTGGCTATCGACCCAAGTTCTCAACTCACAAAGGGAAGTATTTTGGGAGATAAAACCCGCATGGAGGAACTCGCTCATGAGCCTTTGGCATACATCCGACCATCGCCTACAGGAACATCATTAGGAGGTGTTACACACAAAACTCGTGAGACAATGCTGTTGTGTGAAGCCGCTGGTTTTGAAGTAGTTATCATTGAAACGGTAGGAGTGGGGCAGTCAGAAACTTATGTACATGGCATGGTAGATTTCTTCCTATTATTGATGTTGGCAGGAGCAGGTGATGAATTACAAGGCATTAAAAAAGGTATTATGGAAATGGCAGATGTAATTGCTATTACCAAAACAGATTCAGGAAATGAATTTTATGCAAATTTGGCAAAAATTGAGTACGAAAGTGCCTTACATACTTTTCCACCTGATGGTTCGGGATGGTTTCCGCAGGTAGTAACTTGTTCAGCTACAGAAAAAAAAGGTATCGCTGAAATTTGGGAATTGGTCGAAAAGCATCGGGAAATGTTAAGTAAGAATGGTAAATTTGTAGAAAATCGAAAAAACCAAAATTTAGCATGGATGCACGATTTTATCAAACAATCTCTAGAACAAAATTTTTATACTAATCATAACGTTTCAATAAAAACTAAAGACGTTCAACAAGCCGTCAGCGAAGGGAAAAAATTGCCTATACACGCTGCATTAGAGCTTTTGGAAGTCTTCTATAACACTAAATAATGAATAATATCTGGCATAGCCTATCCGTATTTATCCTCAAAAATCGTCAAGCCTTTTTGGCAGTAGTTGCAATTTTAGCACTTTTTATGAGTGTCATGGCAACTAAATTTCAAGTAGCAAGCGAATTACCCAAAATCCTTCCTAAAACTGATGCTCGTTTTCAACTGTACGAATCATTCAAAAAACGTTTTGGAGAAGATGGTTCAGTGATGGTTTTGGGGATTGAAACCGACAAAATGTTTCAGCTCAATTTCTTTCAACAATGGCAAGATTTATCTCAGAAAATTAAAGCCATTAAAGGAATTAAGCAAGTGGTTTATGCAGGAAATGTACCACGAATCGTCAAAAATGATTCGGCTAAACGCTTTGATACTAAACCACTTATTAATCAAAGAGCCATTTCGCAAGTGGAAGTAGATTCAGTAAAAAGTCGATTCGATAGATTACCATTTTATAAAGGATTTATTGTCAATGAGGTAGGGAATGTGCATTTAATGATGATAACTTTCGACCAAAATTCTATTAATGACAAATCACGGGTATTAGCAGTCAAACAGATAAAAGAGCTTGCTGATACGTTTGAAAAATACCAGAATATCAACGTTCATTTGTCGGGAATGCCCTTTATTCGTACTGAAATGACTGCTCAAATTACCAATGAATTAGGCATTTTCGTTTCGCTCGCTCTGTTGGTTACGATGATAATTTTGTACGTATTTTTCCGCAGTTTCAAAATCATGTTTTTTGCTTTAATTGTGGTACTTATTGGCATTGTTTCCTCTTTGGGAATTATAGTATTATTTGACTATAAAATTACCATTATTTCGGGAATGATTCCATCGTTAATTGTGGTAATTGGCGTTCCAAATACGATATTTATTTTAAACAAGTATCACGAAGAATATGCTTTACACGGCGATAAAATGCTGGCTTTGCAAATTACAATTGAAAAAATCGGGCAAACTCTTTTCTTGGCAAACCTGACAACTTCTATAGGTTTTGGCGTTTTTGCTTTTACGGGAAGTTCATTTTTAGCAGAATTTGGTGTAGTTGCTGCAATTAATGTTATGCTAACTTATGTGGTTTCGCTAATATTTATTCCATTGGTTTTTAGTTATTTAGCTCCTCCTGCAGCCAAAGAAACCACTCGTTTGGAGTCGGGAAGAATTGCAAAAATTTTGGTAAAAATTGAGCATATCGTCAACTATAAACGTTCTGTAATTTACTTCGTTATTCTAATGATTGTGACTTTGTCAATTTGGGGAATAACCCAAATAAAATCTATTGGTTATATCGTAGATGACCTTGCCAAAGACAATCCAATTTTAACTGATTTGAAATTTATCGAGCAAAATTTCAAAGGAATTATGCCTTTTGAAGTAGCGATTGATACTTATGAAGCGGGGCGGGTGATGGGTTCGCCTGAACTCTTCACTAAGATAAAACGTATGGAAAAAGAATTTGCTAAATATCCAGAATTTACCAAACCTGTTTCTATCGTTACGGCGGCAAAATTCTTGTACCAAGCTCATCGAGGAGGCGACCCAAAATATTTTGTTTTACCAGGAATTGACGAACTTTCTAAACTTCGAGAATATAATTCGAGTACTAAAGGGAAGGAAGATTCATTTAAAGGATTCATTGATTCAACGAAGCGATATACACGAGTTAGCTTTCAAATTGCTGATTGCGGAACGGTTCGTACTAATCAAATTATCAATGAGTTACAGCCAAAAGTTGATTCAATTTTTAATTACAATGCAGAAACAAATGAGTTTTACAAGAAAGGTGACAGACGTGGATATGATGCAGAAATAACGGGGAATAGTGTAATTTATGCTTGGCAAAATGACTATTTGCAGAGCAATTTAGTGGAAAGTACTTTCCAAGCTATCGTGTTGATTTGCTTAATTATGGCGTTACTTTTTCGTTCTTGGAAGATGGTAATTATTTCAACCTTACCGAGTTTAATTCCA
>JANXRS010000509.1 GCA_025356745.1 Arcicella sp. | reverse complement strand
GACGACATATATCCACCATACGACCAGCCAAAAATCCCGATTCTCGTTTTATCCACGTAAGGCAATGAACCCCAATATTTTGCCGCTTCTATTTGGTCTTTTACCTCTAATTTACCCAAATTCAAATAGGTAGATTTCTTGAAATCTGCTCCTTTTCCACCCGTTCCACGATTATCTACGCAGGCAACGATGTAGCCTTTTTGAGCCAAATGCTGAAACCACATAAAATTGGAACCATCAAATTGATTTAATACTTGCTGACTTCCAGGACCTCCATAAAGAAACATAAATACTGGATATTTTTTTGCTGGGTCAAAATCCGTTGGTTTAATCATCCATGCGTTCAATTCGATATTTTCTGACGTTTTGATGGTCATAAATTCCTTTGGAGCGATGTTATAATCTTCCAATTTCTTGCGTAGAGCGGCATTATCTTCCAAAACTTTCACTAACTCGCCCGTTTGAGCTTTGTGTAAGCTTACTTTTAAAGGACTGTCTGAAGCGGAGTTCTGAAGGATGTAGTATTTAAAATCCTTACTAAAATTGGCGGAATTCATGCCTTTTTCAGAAGTCAATTGTTTTTTTAATTTACCATCTAATGCAATGCTAAAAAGTTGTCTTTCAGTATTCGATATTTCCATTGAAGTAAAATATAAAGTCTTCGATTTTTCATCAATTCCGTAGAAATCAGCCACTTCCCAATTGCCATTTGTGATTTGGCGAATCAATTTCCCATTCATATCGTATTGATATAAATGTTTAAAACCGTCCTTTTCAGATGACATTATGAATGATTTATTATCGGTTAAATAATAAACATCGTCCGCAAAATTCTCAACGTCCACGTATGTTTTGCTTTCTTCCGTCAAAATCACGTTTGTTTTGCCCGTACTTGCCTCCGCATGAAGGATTTCCATTTTGTTTTGCAAACGATTTAACCTATTTAGAGACAGAATATTAGCGTCATTTGTCCAACGTATTCTTGGAATGTATTGGTCGGTCTCTTTACCAATATCTACTTTCACAATTTTGCTATCGGTCAAGTTGAAAATAGATATCTTTACAATTGAATTCGGCTCACCCGCTTTTGGA
The DNA here is from genome assembly GCA_025356745.1 of Arcicella sp. GTDB lineage: Bacteria > Bacteroidota > Bacteroidia > Cytophagales > Spirosomataceae > Arcicella. The sequence goes on along the minus strand of JANXRS010000509.1, from coordinate 1,136 downwards.
TATTTATATTTGTAATCAGTCGGATATAATTTACCCCAAGTCTGCATATTATACTCTGGCACTTTAGTTTCATCGAAGGAAATGAAGGCAATTTTTTTGCTATCAGGCGACCACTGAAAGGCTTTTGCAAAAGAAAATTCTTCTTCATAAACCCAATCGCAACCTCCATTAATGATGTGATTCCATTTGCCATCCTTGGTAATTTGCTTTTCAGTCATGGTAGCTAAATCAACCATGTACAAATTATTCAAACGCACAAAAGCCACCTTTGAACCATCGGGCGAGAAGGTCGCAAACATTTGCTTTCCAGCTTTCGACAATTGTGTTAACTTCTTGGTTTTAGTGTCAAAAACAAAATTTTCTTCTCGTGAAGAACGGCGATAAATGGGTTCGCTTTCTGAAGAAATTAAGATTTTTTGCTCATCTGCCGAAAGTGAATAATCTTCCATAGCGACCTTTTTACCTAAGTTGTCAACGCTCGTAGCAGCATCGAAAAGCGTTGCAACGGCGGCTCCATCTGTTACTTGATGTTTGACAATTTTCTCGCCTTCCAAAGCCGAATAAAATGCTCCATCTTTCATCCAGTTTATTTGCTGAACGCTTTGCGAACGGAATGTCCCTTTCGACCATATATCTTCGAGGGTAATATTTTTCTTTTGAGCTATCAGCGTTGAGCTTTGAGCAATGAGGATGATTAGGAAAAATAATTTGATTGATTTTTTCACTTGATTATTTGGTTGATGTTTGTTGTTTTACCAAAGTTAAAAAAAATAGGCAATAAAACTGATTTATTGCCTATTGACGTTTTATTCTATTTTCTTTTTTCGATAAATAGCCACACCATATTCTGCCCGTTTTCCATATTTAGAAATCGCATCACAGCCTTCTAAAGATTCCACAAATTCGAGTTCTTTGGGTTTATATTGTTTAAGTTTTTCGGAGTCAATTTCTTGATTATCAACTATATATAAAGGTTCTAAATCTGGCGTTGTTTTTCTCAAACGTTGAAGTTCTGACATTATTTTTCCAAAATTACTACTGGCTGATGCATCCCATTTCGCTCGTTTTGTTTCAATAAAAACCGTATCACTTGCCACAAGTTTTGCTTCATTTCTTATGCTTAAACCCTGTGAATA
>JANXRS010000503.1 GCA_025356745.1 Arcicella sp. | reverse complement strand
AGCCGACCCTGCCGCAACGGCTAAATTAATCCTATTGCCAAGTCCAACCCGTGTTGTTTTGCAGGTGGGTAAAAAGAAAAATATTGTTTGGCAAGCGGAAGAAGTTGATATGTAGGATTTGAAATAAAAATAGAGTAGCTCTATTGCTGAAAAATTAGTAGTAATTATAGCTAAGAATAAAATAGCTTTGTCAAATTTTGTTTACGAACGAATTGATGGCAAAGCTATTTATTATGGTGGTTATGAAGATATTTTGAATGACGAGAAAATAGTAGAAAAAATTCTGTCATGTTTAGATTTATGAGAAAATAAATTATTAAATGAAAAGTAAATAAGCTATTAATATAAAAAAACTTCTGCCAAAATCTATCGGCAGAAGTCTACACTATTAATCACTAATAATTTTTAAGGTATTATTGAACACCATCGCTTTGTCCACGTAAAACTGCTTTATCACCCACTGCCTTTCCAATTTTCAAACCACCCTCACAGTCCATTTTGTAGTGAATTCCACCGTATAAACGTGACATCGAGGCTTCATTAGCTTGAGCTTGGAATGAACTTGACCCACCGGGGAAAAGGTAACTCAAAACTGTTGCTGCCGCCGAAGAAAACGTTGAATGTCCTGAGGTATAAGAGGGAAAATTTGGTAAACCTGTCAAAGTTTTAATGCTAGGGTCTATCTGTGAAGGACGTGGAAAATAATAACAACTCTTTGTGTACCAGCAACTTATGGAAGCGTCCATCATAGCAGTATTTAATAAAGCATAATTACGAGCAGTTCTAACTTCCGACTGTTTCGCTGCAACAATATATTTTTCTGCAATCTGATTCCAGTGTCCAGGAGGTGTGTGGGTACCCGTACCATCTGCCCAAAAATGAACGATTGCAATATTCTCACGAGTTGGATTATCGGTATAACTTTTTACCTCCGCTACTTGTGCCTGAAACTCCACTGATTTGGTTAAAAGTGGTGGTAAAGACATACTAATAGAAGTCAAAGTTGCTCTATCCATATTCCAAGCCATTACATTTCCATACATTGGTAACATAGGTGGGCGTGGTGATTCTTCCATTGATTTCCAAGCTATTTCGCCCCTCTCTTCACAGCGTTTTGTCAAACTATCCCATTTTGTTTGTGTTCCCACAGCATTTACCATTCCATCCGTTCTAAAACGAGCAAAAACTTTCGCAAAGACTGCTTTTCCTAATTTTTCACCTGCTTCAATATCTGAGCGAGTTGAAATACCTGCCCATAATTTAAACCATTTTTGCTCTTCTTTTTTCTTGTATAAATAAAGTGTATCGGCTGATTTTGGGAATAATCTTTTCATAAATTCATAACTCACCGCCGATATTACTGCGTCTTCTGAAGGAAATGAATTCAATTTTGGAGTAGACATAATTACAGGAATAATGCTCGCATCAATAGTATTAGGTGATTTACGAGGATATTTTGCTTTTAAAGCCATAGCCACTACAAGTGCATCATATTGAGCCACTGATACATAAGAATACGCACGAGCTGCATAAGGAGGATTCGAGAAAGGGAAACCCGTTCCAACTAAATTATCTAAATTGTCTGGATTTGCTGAACTTGGAATTGGATACAAACCTTTATCATTTTCAACGGGTGGTAAATTATTTTTAGCCACCATTTCACGCATAATTTGATTCCAGCGTAAAACTCCTCCTCCGTTCCAGTAACGAATAGCATCACGACGAGCATCATTAATTTTACCAACTTCAAATTTTACCTCCTCAATTTCTGAGAGATATTTTGCAGAATTGACTGCATCGGGCGTAGTTATTACAGTTTCGTAATCAGCAATAGAGGTAGTGGTGTAAGTTTTCCAAGTTCCTGCATTGTCATCTATTTTAATTGGGTTAAGAGGAGCCAACTCAGTTCCATCTTTTTCGAGCGTTTTATCACAGGCAATCATTCCAGCACTCAATAAAAAGGCTGACAATGTTATTTTTATATTTCTGGTAATTATTTTTTTCATTTTATTGGTTCTTTTAAATGATAGACAGGTTCAACGCATTTAAAAGTACAATAAAACTGCTTGGAAAAATACAAATTGAGCTTATTTTGGATAATGAAAAAAGATTCAATTTAAGATAAAACCTAAAAATGAAGTATTTATGTTAACATAAACCTAAAACCA
>JANXRS010000494.1 GCA_025356745.1 Arcicella sp. | reverse complement strand
TGCTTTTTTTATTAGACAATTTTGACTTTTTTTGCATCGTAGTAATTTTTCCAATGCAAAGATGCACCTTTTGCAAGCTACAATCGCCCTAATGGGTTGTTTATCAATTCATTGGGGCAATTTTACTTTTACCAATTTAATGCGAATTGGGCAATAAATAATTTATCAGAGGCTCTTAAAAAGTGTAATTCAAAAACAACGCCTAAGAAATATTATAATTATCGAAATTCCATTTAATGCGTTTTAGATATTAATCACTTCAAATTAAGTATTTTTTATTATAAATGTAAATTACTTTTTTGTGAGATAATAAATAAAATTTCTAAATGAGAATGATTTTTTAATCGAATACTTGAAATTATTCACACGAAAATAAAATAACGAATATGATAACTAAAAGTAAAAAAGATTTCTGTAGTATTAGCAAGTAAAAATTAAATATGAGAATAAGAATAGCTACTGAAGCCGATATTGACCTACTTTATGAAATTGGGTCAAAAACGTTTATTGAAACTTATGGGCATCAAAATACGCCCGAAAACTTAAAGAAATATCTCGAAGAAAAATTCAATAGAACGCAAATTTTGAATGAAATACAGACTCCACAAACGATATTTTTGTTAGTGGAATTAGAGAATAAAGTAATTGGTTATTCAAAAATGAGAGTCAATTTAACAGAAAATGTTGATGAAAATGCCTTAGAAATAGAAAGAATTTATATTTCTAAAACTCACCACGGACAAAAATATGGAGCATATTTAATGCAAAAATGTATTGACATAGCTCTTGAAAATAATTATACAAGCCTTTGGTTGGGCGTATGGGAACATAACCCAAAGGCAATTGAATTTTATCAAAAATGGGGTTTTGAAGTATTTGGAAAACATATTTTCCAATTAGGCGATGATGCTCAAACAGATTTTTTGATGAAAAAAACATTTACACAACCTGTGTGAATGTTTAGAAAAGGTTAATTCATAAAATCCCTGCCGATGGTGGGGATTTTATTTTGCAAGCATGTAGAGGCCATTACAAAACCTATAAGAGTTAAAGTATTGCACAAAAAAATTGTTCATCTGTAAATTTTCTTACCTTCATAATTTCTATGTACAAGCTAATATAAGCGGCAAAATGACAAAAATATTTTGTTTAGCCCTATCTTTACGAGTAATGAAATTGATAATTGTCTTTATTATCATAGGTTTTAGATAATTTTCGATTTGAATTAATCGTTAGATAACTAAATTTATTTTATGAAATATTCAGTTCTATTCTTGTGCGTATATATATTATGTGCGTGTAAAAGTCATAAAAAAATGGCTGAAAAAATTACAGAAAATACCATTGCAAGTATTTTGCAACCAATTTTTTCTTTAGAAATGACACCTTGTTATGGAACTTGTCCCTCGTATAAAGTAGTAGTTTTCGAGAATGACAGTCTTACGTATGAGGGCATGAGGCACGTGGCGAAAGAGGGAAAAATATCTAGGCAATTACCCAGAGGAACGGTGAATCAATTAATTAAAAAATTTAGGCAAGCAAATTTCTTTAAATTTCAAAATCAATATACTTCAAATATGTCAGATTTTCCAACGACTTATATTTCGTTTACTGATAGAGGAGTTACCAAAAAAATAATGGATTATTATAAATCACCAGAGAGTTTAAAACAATTAGAAATGCTCATTAGCGATTTAGTAAAAGATGAGGTAGAAATAAAAAAGTAGTGGTGAGTTTTAGTATTATTCTTTTATATTTAATAACTTTAAGGGTATAAAAATTAAACAATATCTTAATTTTAAACTTGATGTAAAACATTGGTTATCCATTAATTTTGTAGGCAATGAGCGGAATGATTCCAAAATATATTAAACGGAGTAGAGCAAAAGATTCTCTTGCACGGAATCTTTTCTCTTTTCTAAACAATTTTATGAATACTAAACACACACCCGAAGAAAAACGTCGTCTTGAAAAAGTGATAAACAAATCCTATGATGTAATCGAAAAATCAGATTATATTAGTCGTGATTTGAGTTGGTTAAAATTTGATGAGCGTGTTCTCGACCAAGCTCGTGATACTCGCCGAAATATTTTTGATAGACTGAAATTTTTAGCCATCACAGCCTCTAATTTGGATGAATTTTTTTCAATTAGAGTTGGCTCATTGTATAATTATATTGACTTTGGAAAAGAACGAACCGATTATTCTGGATTACGAGAAATACCCTTTAAAAAGAACTTAATGGCTGCTACGCAAACATTTGTGGAAGAATCTTTAAGGCTTTATCGAGAAGAAATACTACCTAAATTTGCGGATAATGGATTCAGAATTGTTGATATCTCTGAACTCAATAATGAAGAAATTGAACAAATTGTTGATTACTTTAGTCGAACAATTTACCCAATGCTCACGCCAATGGTTTTTGACCATACGCACTCTTTTCCAAGTTTATTAGCCAAAACTTTAATTTTTGGCGTGGTTACAAAAAGTGAAAATGAACGCAGTGATAATGGTAAGAATGAAAATCGTAAAATTAGTTTTGTACAAATTCCGCAGAACTTAAAACGCTTTCATATTTTTGAAAGAGAAGATGAAACGTTATTTGTTCCTATCGAAGAAATTATCCGTCATGAAATTTGGAAACTCTATAAAAATGTAGAAATTGAAGCCGTTTCCCTATTCAGAATTACCCGAAATGGTGATTTTGATATTGTGGAACACGAAGATTCTGAAACGGATTTTATTGATGAAATCAGAAAGAAAATCAAAGATAGACGTTTGGGCAGAGTTACACGGGTTGAAATTGAAGCGGGATGTTCAGAATGGATGTTAGAGATGATGTTTAAACGTTGGAAAATTGACAAAAATGGTATTTTTCATAGTGATTGTTTATTGGATTTTACGGCTTTTTGGCAAATCATTAAGCATCCAGAATTCAAGGCAAAACAAGCAATTCAACGTTCATCGGTGCGAGCTTTGGGGTTAAGCAGTCAAACACCCGATGATATTTTTGAGACAATGAAAGCAGGGGATATTCTATTACACCATCCCTACAATAACTTCGAGCCTGTTTTACAATTACTGGAACAGGCCGCCGATGACCCACAAGTATTGGCAATCAAAATTACGCTTTATCGAATTTCTAAGAATTCACGCATCGCAGATGCCCTTCTTCATGCGGCTGAAAATGGAAAACACGTCTCGGTTTTATTTGAAGTAAAAGCTCGTTTTGATGAAGAAAATAACATTCGTGAAGCTCAACGTTTATCAAAAGCTGGTTGTTTTGTAATCTACGGAATTCCAGGTTTAAAAACCCATACAAAATTATTGCAAGTAATTAGAAATGAAGGAGATAGAGCAAAGAGTTACGCCCATTTATCCTCTGGAAATTATAATGAAGATACTGCAAAACTTTATACTGATATCGGACTTTTGACGACCGATGAAGTTTTAACCAGAGATATTTCTGAGTTTTTCAACGTTATTACTGGACACTCGCAACCACATTCCTACGAGCGCTTAATCACTGCCCCAAGGGATATGCGGAAACGCTTAGTCGAAATGATTCGTAATGAAGCGAACAATGCACAGGCAGGATTACCAAGTGGTATATGTTTGAAAATCAATTCCTTACAAGATAAAATTACAATTGACGAACTCTATAAAGCTTCACAAGCAGGCGTTCCAGTAAAGTTGATTGTGAGAGGAATTTGTTGTTTACGACCACAACGAAAAGGACTTTCAGACAATATTATGGTGCGGTCAATTGTGGGAGATTTCTTGGAACATACCCGTGTTTATTACTTTCATAATAACAACGACCCAAAAGTTTATGGTGGTTCGGCAGATATTATGGTTCGTAGTTTCGACCGTCGCATTGAGTCACTTTTTGAAATTCATGCTAAAAATGTAAAACAACAAACCATTCATATTTTATATTGGAATTTAAAGGATAATGTCAATGCTTATGAAATGCAAGAAGATGGTTCGTATAAACAATGTGCATCACCTACTGAATGTGGCATGGAACCTTTTGATATTCAGAAAAAGTTTTTTAAAGTCACTTTGAAAGAGGTAATGAAAGCCAAATTATTTGAGCAAGAAGAAGGCATTTTGGAAAGTAAAAGAACTGAAATTGATGCTGTTTTGCAATAAAATTTATTACATTTAGTATATTTACACGGCATAAGACAATCAGCTTTATGCCTTTTTTATTTTGAACTATGAAGACTATCCTTTTTTATTTTCTATTATTTATGACAACATCAGCATTAGCTCAGAAATTTGATATTGAAGGACATCGAGGCTGTCGAGGTTTGATGCCCGAAAATACTATTCCCGCTTTTAAAAAAGCACTTGATTTGGGAGTAACAACTTTAGAATTAGACGTTTGTATTTCAAAAGATGGACAAGTGGTTGTCTCGCATGAACCGTATATGAACGCCATTTTTTGTTCAAAACCCGACGGTTCTGCGGTGACGAAGGCAGATGAAAAATCGTTAAATTTATATAAAATGCTCTATTCTGAAATTAAAAAATATGATTCAGGAATTCGGGGTAATATTCTTTTTCCAGAACAACAAAAATTGGCTACTTTCAAGCCTCTTTTACGGGATATGTTAAAGGCTTGCGAGGATTATATCAAACTCAAGAAGTTACCCAAAGTGCAGTATAATATTGAAATAAAATCAGAGGAGCAAGCCTATGGAATTTCGCAACCCGCAACGGTGAAGGAATTTTCAGATTTAGTGTATCAGGAAATCATCAGACAAATTTCTGCTGAGCGAATAATTTTGCAAAGTTTTGACTTTAATATACTTAAGTATTGGCACTTGCAGTTCAAAGAAGGTACCTATAAGAAGGTGAGATTATCGGCTTTAGTGGAGGATGAAATGGTTGATTCGAGTTTAGAAAAGTTGGGTTTTAATCCCGATATTTTTAGTCCTTATTATAAACATTTAATAAAAAGAAGAGTGGATATGTGTCATGATAAAGGGATAAAAGTTGTGCCATGGACAGTTAATGAAATCGTGACAATGAAGGAAATAAAAGCCTTGGGCGTTGATGGATTGATTAGTGATTACCCGAATCGTTTTTTTGAGATAAAAGAATAATCTACAATAAAAAATGGAAGAACCCACTGAATATACTATCATTTACACTCGCCCAACCGACCATCTTTTACTTTTATTAGGTGGTTTGGGAACGGCTTTATACATGATTTTTTTCTTGGTTCAAACTGAATACTTATTGGGTTTTTTATTTATTGGACTGTCTATCTTTCTAATTTACAGATACATACAAACTTCAAAACCACAAGCTAAATTGATTCTGAGTCAGGAAGGTATTCAGATTATTGGACAACCTTTTGTCTCTTGGGCAATGGTTCATGGTTTACAAATCCGTCCTGATATTAAAGGAAATAACTATTCTGAAACTTTTGTTTTTACGAATAATGGTCGGATTCAAGAGATTGCGATTTCTAAATTATTCATTAGTGCTTGGCAGTTGGAAAAATTGTTGGAGATTTATCAAGAACGATTTAGGAATGCTCAGATTTTGGATGAAGAAGATTAAAATCAGAAAGGCCGAGACTATAAATCTCGGCTTTTGCTTCATTACACCAATATGAAAATCCGTTTGGACTTTCTCCCTGCCGAAACAGGGAAAAAGTTGTTTTGATTTTCTTAAAAACTATATCTTAAACCTAACTGCATTTGCCATCTTGAAGATAATTGGTCAATTGAATAAGTTGAAGTTGGTTTTGTAAATGTATAAGTTGGGTCAGCAGCAGTTCCAGAATTAGAGCGAGCTAATCCCAAACCAACTGTTGAATTGAATGTATTTGGAGCAAAGTAAATTCTACCCCAATCTGAATTCAACAAGTTTGTGAAATTAAAAATATCTAATGAAATCTGGACAGCGTTCTTTACTCCAACTTTGACGTTGTGTAGAATCCTTACATCCATCGTTGTATTCCAAGGAGTTCTTCCGCCATTACGCTCTGTAAAATTTCCTTTGCGTGTACTTAAATAATCATCTGCATTCACAAAGTTGACAAAGTTCGTTGCTTGTTGAGCAGCCGTTTCTGTTACTACTCCTGCTGAGTTTTTCTTATCTACAAAATACTTAGAAGCTTCGGCTTCATCCTTGAAAACGTAAGCTAAACCTGCTGCTTGTGGCGTGTTAGCAATGGTTGAATTCACAAATCCCCATGAGAAAGGTGCTCCTGATTGAGCAGAGATAACACCTGTTATAGTTGTCGTCTGGTTTTTACTCCACTTCACTAACTGTCCGATTGAACCTATGATACGATTACGAATGTCAAAGTTAGAATACGATAATTTAGGGTCATTTGGTGTTAAAGACTGATTCAACTGCCAGTTTGATTCCATTGAATTACGGATACCATTGGTTAAATCATAAGACTCTCCATAAGTATAAGCCATGTTAAAGTTTAAGCCAAAAGGGTACGTTTTACTTGCCTGTAAAGTAACACTGTAACGATATCCTTGTGAAGTATTTGATAATTCGTAAGCATTTGAAAGTCCCGTGTTCAATTTTTGTCCAGTTGCTCCGCCTAATAAATAAATTGGCATTTGCTTTTGAGTATCATAACTGAAATATTTAACCGAATCTTTTAAATTAACTTGTTGGAATTTTAAGTCGTTAATTGTTTTTGTATAAATTGTTTCTACCGTAAATTTATACCCATTTTTTGTGGTAAAGTCTACTGCTAAACTGTTTCTAAATACCTGCGGCATTTTAAAATTATTAGACATAGCATCTACTTGAGTAAGATTCGCTTGTCCATTGTTGAAAGCAAAAGCTTTTGCTCCATCTTTCAATACATCTCCTTTATTAGCGACCGCAGCACGGTTATTAACATCAAATGCTCCGTAACCAACTCCATCGTTGTAAAAAGCATATCCCAACCAAGCAAAAGGAATTCTACCCGTAAATATTCCCGTTCCACCACGAATGATTAACGATTTATCTCCTTTTACATCATAATTAAATCCCAATCTTGGAGAAACTAACACTTGTCCAAATAATTTATTATTCACCTGATTTAAAGGAGTTCCTGATGTGTAAGTCGTGCCTGCATTAAGGTCTATGGGAGTAGCAGAGGTTTTTGAGCTAAGAATAGGAGAGTCAGCACTTGCTACATCAAAACGAATACCTGGAGAAAGTTTGAATTTATCAGAAACTTGTATCTCATCTTGTGCATAAACACTGTATAGTCCAACAGTAAATTTTGCGTAAGGGTTGTTATAAAGATTATCTCGTGTATTATCTCCAAATGAATAAGCACCACGCACACGATTTACTTTTCCTGCTAAAAACTCATCTACATTCCGATAAGCAATACGACCATTCCATGAGTTTACGAAACCGTAATTGATATTATAAATTTCGTTATGAGTACCTATCAAAAATGTATGTTTCCCTTTAAAGAATGTTACGTTATCGGTAATTTCAAACGTTTTTTGTTTCATATTAAAGACAGTTGCTTCACGGTCATTTCCTAAGAAAATTGTTCCACCATTGTAAGAAATCTCAGTTTGTGGAAACGAAACACTATTGGTATTATTCCCAGCAATACTACTACTCGTAGGCTCACGATAATCTTGAATATCAGAATAACCTAATACCAAACTATTTGAAACAGTACCATCGCCAAAACGGCTTTTTAATTCAGCTACTGTCGAATTTTGATTATTTACTTGTTTGAAGTCCATACTTCCGAAACGGAAATTGGCTGCATCACGCTCTAAATTTGATGCTTCTGAAGTAACATAGTTATTACGAATCGACAATTGATGTTTATCAGAAATATTCCAATCTAAACGGTTAAAAAATTTATTGCTACGAGAGTAAATACTATAATTATTCGTTTCCCCAGGATTAAAACCATAATTGGTAACTAAATAATTTGAAATTTTACTGGCAGTTGCTGCATCAACAAATGAACCAACATCTCCTGCTCCGTAGAAAATAGGCTCATTTCTACGAGTAATTTCTTCGTTAGTAAAGAAGAATAATTTATTTTTAATTAAAGGTAAACCAATTCTGAAACCTGTCTGAAAATCTGAATAATCACTCGGAATTTTCGCACCATCACCTGCATTGTTTGGACCAGTAATTGTGGAATTACGACCAAATCCATAAACTGAACCAGTAACTTCGTTTGTACCTGTACGAGTAACCGCATTGATTGAACCACCCGTAAAGTTTCCGATTTTAACATCATAAGGAGCAATATAAACTTGTACATCTTGGATAGCATCTAAACTAACAGGGTTTGTACGTGTGCTACTTCCAGGCATTCCTGATGTTCCACTGACACCACCTAAAGATGGACTAAAACCGATGGCATCATTATTAATACTACCGTCAATTGTTACGTTGTTATAACGGAAATTTGTTCCTGCAAATGAGTTAGTTGAACTTCCTTGTGGAGTCATACGAGTCATATCTGTCAAACTCCGGCTGAGTGTTGGGAGAACTTTTATTGTATTTTCTCCAATATTTGTTCCAGCCCCTAATTTAGTGCCTCCTTTATTGGCTGTAACCACAACTTCTGATAAGCTGACCGCATCTTCACTCACTGTGAAATCTACATTCGAGGTTGAACCTAAATTCAACATAATATCTGTTCTTTCTTGTGCTTTAAATCCAACTGATGTAACCACAATAATATAGGGTCCTCCTGGATTCATGTTTGCAAGCGTGTAATGTCCATCAAAACTTGAAGATACTCCATATCTTGCACCAGTTGGAAGGTGTGTTGCAACAACGGTAGCACCAGGTATATCCATACCGCTTTTGTCTTTAATTCGACCAGAAACGGTCGATGTTGTAATTTGAGCTGATAATTGTGTTACTGAAATAAGTAAACACAAAGTCATTAATTGTCTCAAAGATTTCTGAAAAGTGAAATTTAATTTCATGATTTTTGGATAAAATAAATAATGTATCAATTGTACTGAGTAATAGAATAGTAAAATTTTAAAGGATAATTTTAAGATAAAAAAGAAACAAATTTTTAGCTTCAGAAAGGGATTGAAAATGAGAAATATGAATAATTCCAAACCAATTTAAACGGTTTAGAATAAGAAAAAAATCTTTATTGGAATCGTTCTTATCGAAAACTAAATTTATATCAGATGAAAAACATTTTGGATGAATTGAATAATGAGAAGCTATAATAGAACCATTTTTCAATACATAAATACCGTTAAACTCAGAGCTATAAATTTTCTGGTTAGGAATCTGATTGAAAAATATTAAGAAGACTATAATTAATGATATTGGTATATTGGATTTCACGGTGTAAAATTAACCGTGCAGTGTTATGACAATTTCATTGAATTGTTAACTAATTGTTAAATCTTTAGGATTTTTTGCAAAAAAACGATAAAATATTTCAATGTTAATAAAATCTTAAATCTTAAAAGTGACGACTAAACAGGGTGATTATATTTGTAATTTTGACCACACAAGGTATTAAATTAATTTAAAATGAAAACTATTTTTCGATTGACGGTATTGACCACCATCCTATTGTCTATTCGTATTCTTTCCTCTGCAATTACTCCTAAACCGTATTACAATTATGAAGCCTTTTAGGCAAATTCTCCAGCTCAACCATCGGGCGGAATGAGTCAATGTATACAATTCGTTCATAGTAATTTACAAATGGTTCATACTATTAGCCACGGGTAGGTGGAGGTATTTATTCGGATACTTTTAGGCAATGCCGACAAATATGTTTCCGTAAATTAAGAATGGCAAAATTGAAGGTGATTTATATCGTTTTTATCAAAATGGTAAAATCTTTGAAATTGAGCAATATAGAAATGGCAAAATTTATGGTATTGCTAAGAAATATTATCACTATGGTTTATTAGGAGAGGAAAAAATCTTTAAGAGTAATACTACAACAGATTTTGAATATTTTAAGTGGCTTCTACTAAAAAACAAGTTGTTGACATTCTTAAAAAAACAGATGGGAACTGAAAACCAGCCACTTGTCGTGGTGAACCTATTGTAGCTATCTATTCTTTTTATTTGAATTTAGCTTACAAGTAATATCAAACAATTTGAAAGTACTACTAAACGGCGTTTAAGTTAAAATGAATCAATTGAACTTATCTTAATATTTAATGTTATAACATTAAATGTATATACATTAATAAAATTTAAACATAGTTTATCATGGAAAACTCAACTTGGGCAATCGACCCGTCACATTCAGAAATTCAGTTTAAAGTAAAACATTTAGTCATTACAACTGTAACTGGAAACTTCAAAGAATTCAAGGGTTCAGTAAAAGCCAATGATGATTTTGATGGAGCAAATATTAATTTTGAAGCATCCGTTAGTTCAATAAATACTAATAGTGAACAACGTGACGAACACCTAAAAAGTGCTGATTTCTTCGATGCGGAACAATTTCCAACCTTATCGTTTCAATCAACAACCTTCACAAAAAAGGATGATGAAACCTATTATTTAGTGGGCAATTTAACTTTAAAAGGTGTAACATTACCCATCAATTTGGCAGTAGAATATAACGGAACCGCCACTGACCCTTGGGGAAATGTGAAAGCTGGTTTTGAATTAACAGGAAAACTAAATCGTAAAGATTATGGTTTATCTTGGAACACAATCACCGAAGCTGGTGGTGCATTAGTGAGTGAAGAAGTAAAATTAATTGCTAATATTCAGTTAGTGAAACAACTATAATTATCTCATCTTAAACACAATGGAAACTACCATACAAACAGCCGTTAAGAAAACTTTGCATAAAGCAAATACCCGTGGACAGGCTGACCACGGTTGGTTAAAGACTCGCTTAACATTCTCATTTGCGGGTTATCATGACCCAAGTAGAGTTCATTTTGGGGTTTTGAGAGTATTGAATGACGACCAAATTGCGGGTGGAAAAGGCTTTGGAATGCATCCACACGACAACATGGAAATCATTACAATTCCAATGGAAGGCGTGGTTGAACACCGTGACAACCAAGGAAATCACGGAATAATTACTAAAGGCGAAGTACAAATAATGTCGGCGGGAACGGGTGTTGCTCACTCTGAATTTAATCATTCCAAGGAAGAACTTTTGAAATTATTTCAGATTTGGTTGTTCCCAAATAAAGGAAATGTTGAACCACGATATGGTCAAATGAAATTCGATTTGGCAGCTCAACACAATAATTTTCAATTGTTAGTAAGTCCACTTGAAGCTAATATTCCGAATACTTTGGGAATTCACCAAGATGCTTTTTTCAGTATGGGAAATTTTGAAGCAAATAAAGATTTTACCTATAAGTTGCACCGTGAGAGTAATGGACTTTATATTTTTGTGGTGAATGGACAAGTAGAAACAAGCGGAGAAAATTTAGAATTCAGAGATGGTTTAGGCTTGGAAGATATTTCGGAAGTAAATTTCAAGACAAAAAATGGCGTTGAATTATTATTAATGGAAATTCCAATGGATTAATTTTCAATTAGTTGAAAGATTAAACTTTTGTTTTAAAAGTTAAAAGCGTTGAGAAATCTCTCAACGCTTTTTTTGTAAAGCAGCTTGTTCAAATGTAAATCAAAATAAGCATTCGCCCTCAAACGATAAAACTTCATTTCATAAACAATATTTCTGCCCTAACTTTGTTCTAAGAAAAACAACCAATTATGAATTCATTACAATTCTGGAACAACTTCCAAAAACCTACCCGTAATCTTTATTTATTTTCCTTAATAATTCTTACTATCTCGCTGATAATTTTCGGATTAGCCTATTTCAAAGGATTAGAAAACGTAATTCATTGGGACGTTCTTAGTGAGTTAGGCGAAGTTCCCATTATTCTCGACCAATTTAAAGTGGGCAATGAAACGCTCAGTATTCCCGCCAAAACTTTCATAGTAACGGAGCAATTTGTGGCTTCTCCGATGGCCATAAATATGCTTGGGAATTATCTATTTTTAGGGCTTTTTATGATTGGGTTTATCTTAATTTTATCCGCTTTATCCGCTCTCAAACGTTTTTGGTATTTGATATTTATGGGGTCGGTAATTCTATTGATTGTCACTTTCAATGTAGGCTTAGTTTTTAATCTTGCCGATAACTATATTAATATCGGAGCAATCGTTTTATACATTGGAACAAGTTATTTTTTCCATGCTTTTCGTCCAAACATTGACGTACTTAAACGTTTTCTTGTCTTCTTTTTTATTACTATTTTATTAGGAATATCAATCCATTATTTCGCCAAAGTAACTACGCCTTTTCTTTTACTATCAAGTTATAGAACATCAGGAGCCATGTTACTCTCAATCGGTTTTATTTTCTTAATTTCTTATGAAATAATCAATGGATTCTTAATAATCTCAACCTCCTCGAAAGGTTCAAAACAATTACTTAATTTCCTGATTATCACCATAATATACTTAATAAACGTTCTCCTAATTTTCTTGTATAATAACAAAATAATTGACTGGAATATGATTTATTTGAGTCCGTTTTTATTATTGATTACCTCCTTAATTTTAGGAATTTGGGGTTTTAGACAACGAAGAAATTTGAGTGTTGAAATCATGGATTTTGAGGAATCTGGGGCATTTATATATGTAGGTTTAGGCATAATTACGCTCGCTACTGGTGGACTTGCTTTTGCAACGGGAAATGATCCGATGGTTGAAGTTTTTGAGGATGCCGTAACCTATTCTCATTCGGCAATGGGCGTTATGTTTTTAGTGTATATAATGCTTAATTTTTCAAGCCTTTTTCGGGATGGATTAGAAGTTTATAAAGTCGTTTTTAAGCCTTTTCGCTACCCAATTTGGATGTTTAGGATTATGGCTTTAATTATGATTGGAGGTCTATTACTGTTCATAGATTTTTTTCCTACAAAACAATTCTCTGCTGCCAGTTATAATGCTTTAGGCGATTATTATACAACAGAAAAAGACTACAAGTTTGCCGAAATCGAATACAAAATTGCGCTATCTTACGAACCTCGAAACCATAAAACCAATTATGCCTTAGCCTCACTTTCACTCACGCAAGGCGACAATGAAACGGCTGGTGTTTATTTCCGAAAAGCAACCGCCAAAAATCCATCACCTTTTGATTATGAGGGACTTAGTCGTTCACTTTCAGATGGCGACAAATTTTTTAATGCTATTTTTGTTTTGAAAGAAGGCGTGCAGAAATTCCCAAAATCGGGTGAATT
>JANXRS010000492.1 GCA_025356745.1 Arcicella sp. | reverse complement strand
TCTGGTTTTAGGTTTATGTTAACATAAATACTTCATTTTTAGGTTTTATCTTAAATTGAATCTTTTTTCATTATCCAAAATAAGCTCAATTTGTATTTTTCCAAGCAGTTTTATTGTACTTTTAAATGCGTTGAACCTGAGTACTAAATAAAAACATGAAAATAATCTTAAAATTTTGTATTTATTTTGTAATTAAATGCTTAACCCAGCTTTTGATACCGACCAGCAAATTCTCCAACATCTTGCCCAAGATGATGTGCGAGCTTTTGACTTTTTGTATCAACAATACTTTTCAAAACTCTACAGTGTAGTTTATAAACGCCTTCAAAACAGAGAATTAACGGAAGAGGTTGTTCAAGAATTATTTATTTCTTTATGGGAACGTCGTGCTGTTTTAGCCATTTCTACTACGATTGAATCCTACCTTTTTTCTTCAATAAAATATCTTGTCATTGCTCAATACAAGAAAAATAATCTATTTGAAAAATATTCTAATAGCCTAAATCAAGAAGTGCATAATGATAATTTTACGGAGCAGGCAGTTTCCTTCGATGAATTGAATGGGGCTTATCAAAATGCTTTAAAGTTGCTTCCAGAACGTTGTAGAGAAGTTTTCTTATTAAAAAGAAGTGGACTTTCTCAACGTGAAATTTCTGAAAAAATGGATATTTCTGAAAAAACGGTCGAAAATCAAATGACAAAAGCCTTAAAATTTTTGCGTGAGGCTTTGAGTGATTATACGGTATTGATGGTTTTGGCTTTTGGTAGTCAGATTTAATTAATTTATTTACAATATTCTACTCTTAAAAAGTGTGAATGATATAATTATTTTAGTTTATCGTGTAGTACTTAATAACGGAAAACAGACAAACTTTACGCTGCGAAATCCGTTTTTGAGAATTATCCTAAACCTAATTGATTCATGCCACATATTGTCATTATTTCATCCAGTATTAGACCCGACCGAAAGAGCCATCGGGTTGCTTTGTATTTTGAACAATATTTTGCTGACAACGAGTTAGCAACCACCGAAATTCTTGATTTAAGAGAATATAATTTTCCAATCTTTGATGAAATACTGAAAAAACAGAAGAATCCAGACGTAAAAACGCTTGAATTTGCTAAGAAAATTGACGCAGCACATGGTATAATTATTGTTACCCCTGAATACAATGGTGGAATTCCTGCCAGTCTGAAAAATGCCATTGATTTATTATACGATGAATGGAGACATAAACCTACGGGTATCGTAACTGTATCAGGTGGTCCATTTGCAGGGTCTCAGTGCTTAGTTTCTTTACAATTTACGCTTTGGAAAATGAAGGTTTGGACGATTACAGAGATTTTCTCTGTACCAAATGTGCAAGATACTTATGATGAAAAAGGCGTTCCAAAGGATAAAGAAGCAACCGAGAAACTAGCTAAAGTTTTTATCAAAGAATTAATGTGGTGTATTAAAGCCGATACCTCGGATTTATAAGACAAAATCAATAATTAAATTAGAATGGAATCAACCTCCAAAAATTCAGACATTACTGCTAAGAAAAAGTATTTAATCTCGAAAGGTATTGATGGGTTTTTTGAGGATATTTATGACCTTTATCAATTTATTCTTCGTTTTTTTAAAGAAGCATTCTCTGCCCCTGTTGAATGGAAAGAAATCGTAAATCAGTGTTATCAAGTAGGATATAAAACACTGTTATTGGTTTCAGTAACAGGCTTTATCACGGGAACTGTTTTCACTAAACAATCTCGCCCATCTTTATCAGCATTTGGAGCAGCGTCTTGGTTGCCATCTTTAGTCTCAATTGCCATTATCAAAACAATGGCACCCCTCATTACTGCTTTAATTGCGGCTGGAAAAGTAGGTTCAAATATGGGGGCAGAATTAGGCTCTATGAAAGTAACCGAACAGATTGATGCGATGGAAGTTTCTGCAACAAATCCCTTCAAGTTTTTAGTCGTAAGTCGAATTTTAGCTATCACTTTTATGATGCCCGTATTGGTTTTATACACTGGTCTGGTAGGAATGATGGGAGCGTATTTGAACGTACATTCAAATGAGTTGACAAGTTTTACGAGTTTTTTTATAAGTGCATTCAAATCTATAGAATTTAAGGATATTTTTTCATCACTTTTTAAGGCACTTTGTTATGGTTTTACGATTGGCGTAGCGGGCTGTTATCAAGGCTATTACGCCCAAAATGGCACACAAGGCGTTGGAAGGGCAGCGAATCTTGCAGTGGTATTTTCTATGTTTTTGATTTTTGTGGAGGAGTTATTAATTGTTCAAGTTCTTAATAGTTTTAGATAGGAAAGGAAGTATTTGATGGATAAAAAAGACACACAAATTGATACTCAAGAAACGGTAATTTCGATTAAGGATTTGAAGAAATCTTTTGGACCGCTCAATGTACTTAATGGGGTCAATTTGGAAATAAAGAAAGGAGAAAATGTTGCCGTTTTGGGTCGCTCTGGAACGGGAAAATCGGTACTTATAAAAATTATTTCGGGACTTTTGAAACCCGATAGTGGCTTAGTAAAAGTATTTGGGCAAGAAGTTGATAAAATTAGCGAAAAAGAGTTGCAAGAGTTGCGACTTAAAATCGGTTTTTCCTTTCAAAATAGTGCTTTGTATGACAGCATGAGTGTACGAGAAAATCTTAAATTTCCTTTGGTTAGAAATAAACGAGATTTGAATGATAAGGAAGTAAATGAAGCTATTGAGTCAGTATTGAACGATGTTGGTTTGCCTCAAACTATTAATCAAATGCCTTCTGAATTGTCAGGAGGACAGAAAAAGCGAATTGGTATTGCTCGTACATTAATTTTGAAACCAGAAATTATGCTTTATGACGAACCTACTTCTGGACTTGACCCAATAACCTGTATTGAGTTAAATAACTTGATTTTGAAAGTTCAGAAAGAATATAGGACAAGTTCTATCATTATTACGCACGACCTTACTTGTGCAAAAATTACTGGTAATAAAGTAGCTATTCTTAATGAAGGAAAATTTCTAAAAATTGGTGGTTTTGAGGAAGTTTTTAGTTCACATGATACCTATATTAAGACTTTTTACGATTATAATTTTACCGAAAATAACAAAATCTATGAAAGATAACCGCTCAGTAATTGTTGGAATTTTTATACTTTTTGGCTTAGTAATTCTTATAACAACCATCTTTACTTTGGGTGGCCAGAAAAAAGCATTTGTAAAATCCTTTGCCTTACGTGCCATTTTTAATGATGTTAGTGGTTTGGCAATTGGAGCCAATGTTTTGTTTTCGGGTGTGAAAATTGGAACAGTGAAAAAAATTGAATTTTATGGTGATTCTCAGGTGAGAGTGATTATGAGTATTGAGAACGATGCGGAGTCACACATACATAAGAATGCGTTGGCGAAAATAGGCTCAGATGGCTTAATTGGCAATAAAATCGTGGTAATATATGGGGGAGATAAAACTCAGCCACAAGTGGTTAAAAACGATTTATTGAAGGTTGAAAATGGCATGAGTACCGATGATATGCTAGTAACTTTACAACAAAATAATAAAAATTTAGTCGATATAACTTCTAGTTTTAAAAGTATCAGTAAGAAAATAGATGCGGGAAACGGTATTTTAGGAAAACTTGTAAATGACCCAGCGTTAGGCGTAAAATTGACGAGTACGATTGATAATCTCCAAGCAACGGTAGATAATTTCAAAACGGCTTCTTTATCTGGAAAGGTTGTTATGGGCGATTTTGAACGTCTTTCGGGTAATTTTAAAAACCCTACTAATTCCATTAATCGAATTGCCAATGATAGCGTTGCGTATAACAAAATTGTAGGAACGGTTACGCAATTGCAAAATGCCGCTAGTTCTTTAAATAAATTTACGGCTAATTTGAAGACAGTTAGTGACCGATTAAATAGGAAAGATAGTCCCCTTGGTTTGATGTTAAATGATTCCGCAACTGCTAATTCATTGAAAGGAATGATTAATAATTTACAGGCGAGTAGTTCAAAATTAAATGATGATTTGGAGGCGGTTCAGCACAACTTTTTATTAAAAGGTTTTTTCAAAAAGAGAGCCAAAGAACAAGAAAAAGAAAAAGAAAAAGAACAGGAAAAATCAAAAGGAAATATTGTGCAGTAAGGTAATTCAGTAAAATTATTCGGAATTGTCTAATAATAGATAATTCCGAATTTATATGTAAGAATAAAAAATTAGTCCTTAAGTATTTGATTTTAAAATACTTAAGGACTAATTTTTTATTAATAGCTAAAATATTTTAATTTATTTTTCCAATTGGCATAGGGGAAAACTACTACTTGATTCACTTAGTCTTTGAAAGCCCAAAGAAATGAGACTAAATCAAGAAATAATTGAAAAATACTTAAATCATCAATGTTCGGAAAGCGAACAGGTTTTGGTAGAAGCATGGTATAAATCCTTTGAAAATAACGCAGATGGTATTAGTGATATGTCTGAGGATAATCGAGAGGAATTGATTCAACGAATTCGTCAGAATATTGATAGAAAAATCAAACCTATTCAACTCTATACGCCTCCTCGTTGGATTTGGTATGCTTCGGGAATGGCAGCTATCTTGTTGATTTTCATTAGCTTATCTTTTTACTTTAATCCAAAATCTGGTAATAATCTTTCCAGAATAAAGTCTGATGTTCCTTTGTCGGATTGGGCAAAATACGAAAATTCTTCGGCAAAAATCTTAAAAATTGCTCTACCTGATGGAAGTAGTGTATGGCTTCAACCTAAAACGCAATTTTCTTATAATCAGTCGGATCGAGTTTTTCGTCAGGTAAATTTAAAGGGTGAAGCATTCTTCGATGTGAAGCGTGATGAAGGTCGCCCATTTTTAATTTATGCTGGAAAAATGACAACGAAAGTTCTGGGAACAAGTTTCAATGTAAAAGCGTATCCAGAAATGGAAAAATTTGAAGTGTCAGTTGTAACGGGTAAAGTATCCGTAATGAATGAAGCTGAAAAAGAAGTTTTCGTAACGCCAAAACAGCAAGTTACTTTAGAAAATAAATCTGACATTTTGACTATCAATGAGTTACCGAAAAACAAAACATTCTATTGGGAGTTAGCTACTTTGACTTTTGATAATACTTCAATGCAAGATGTTGTAAATAATATCGAACATAATTTCAACGTAAAAATCAATTTAAAACCCGCTTTAAATAATTGCCGTTTAAGTGGAACTTTTGATCAAGAACACCTTTCGACAATTCTTGAAATTATTTGTAAATCCATTGATGCTGAGTATGTTATGGATGGACAAGAGATTTATTTGAAGGGAGAAGGATGTGATAGTAATTGACAATTAATAATTATTAAGGGTTCTCTAACAGTTTTTAAGGAACATTTTGTAGGGATGAATAGCATTCGTCCACTCCCTCAAATGACACCGTGGACGAATGCTATTCGTTCCTACTATAAAAATTGGCATAAAAACTTAATAGTCGACAATTTCAGGTGATAAAATTATTCGTGGCACCACTTAAAGTTGAATTAACAAACAAAAAAATCTTTTCTAAAATTTCATACTTTATTTCTTTGGTTTTATAGCCAAAATCAATGATTAAATTAAACAGAACAATCCAATGAAAACATCTTTATTCTCAACTCAATTATTGCTTACGTTCATGAAAATTACCTTTACTCAATGTTTTCTGATTTGCTTTTGCTCGGTAATGGCAATAGCACGTCCATTAAAGGCTCAACAAATTTTGAACCGTGAAATTTCGGTAAAATTATCAAATGTGAGTTTGAAAACGGTTTTGCAAGAAATTGAAAAGCAAACAAACGTACATTTTGTTTATAGCAATAATGCTGTTCAAATAAACAAAAATGTTAGCTTACAAACAACGAATGAACCTTTAACAACGGTTTTACCAAGATTATTATCGCCAAATCAACTCCGATATGAAGTTGTTGAAGAACAAATTGTTTTGAAGAAAATCAAGGAAGAATCAGCAATTACGACTGAAGATAAAAGTGAGATTATCATCGAGGAGAAAGTTTCAGGAAACGTTACTGCCGAAAAAGGCGAAGCACTTCCTGGCGTTAGTGTGTTGGTGAAAGGAACTTCAAGAGGAACAGTTACTAACAATGATGGTGGGTTTAGTATTGTTGCCAAAGAGGGTGATATTCTGATTTTATCGTTCGTAGGTTTTGAAAAGCAAGAGGTGAAAATTACATCGGTAAATCAGGCAATTGCGATTATAATGAAAGAAGATATTTCACAATTGGGAGAAGTTGTGGTGGTAGGTTCACGTTCAACAGTTGCTCGAACAAATGTGGAACGACCTGTGCCTGTGGATGTTATCAGTGCAAAAGAATTGCAAACAACGGGTCAAACAGAATTAGGACAACAAGTTCAATTTATGTCGCCTTCTTTTAATTCTGCTAAAAACGGCATTAATGGTGTTGCCAATTATGCTGACCCCGCTTCATTAAAAGGACTTTCGCCCGATCAAATGTTAATTTTAATTGACGGAAAACGTCATCATCAGTTTGCCGCTTTAAATAGTAATGTAACCGTTGGAAAAGGAACTGTTGTAACAGATATGAATTCAATTCCTTCATTGGCTTTAGAACGAATGGAAATTTTGCGTGATGGAGCAGCGGCACAATACGGTTCGGATGCAATTGCGGGTATTGCCAACATGGTTTTGAAAAAATCAGTTAATAACGGAACGGCACTGATTCAATATGGCATAACCTCAAAAGGTGATGGCGGAGGTTATACGGTTGGACTAAATTACGGTTTTTCATTGGGTAAAAAAGCCTCTTTAAATATCACGGGAAGTTATCAGGATGTAAAAGGAACTGATCGTTCTGATCCATATAACCCACAACCAGCGGGAGTAGGCGGTACTTATACGGGAATATATACCAACGTAGCGGCAACCGATCAAGCCTTATTGAAATCGAGAGGATATTGGGGAGATGGCACTTATGGTTCGTTTCGTCCAACCACTTATGGAAGTAATGCCATGAAATCTGGTCAAGTTTTTTATAACCTTGATGTACCTTTGAGCCAAGATTGGTCGATATATTCATTCGGCGGGTTTTCTAATAAAGATGTTTTTGCACAGGCTTTCTTACGTACAGCTTTGCCTACGGGTGGAACAACCAATCCTGATTTATATCCCGATGGATACGTGCCTCAATTGCCTGGAACATCGGTGGATGTATCTTATTTAGTAGGCTTAAAACGCAAATCTTCAAGCGGATGGAATTGGGATTTTAGTTCAGGATACGGAAAAAATTATCTTGACCAATCTGCTAAAAATAGTTCAAATGCCTCATTAGGAGCTTCTTCTCCAAAAGATTTTTATATTGGTAGAATTGGATTTGGACAAAGTTTAACAGAAATTAATACTTCCAAAACTTTGCTCAACGTAATGGGAACAAAATCGTTAAGTCTTGCTTTTGGAGGTCAGTATCGAGTAGATAATTTCACTTTAACAGCGGGAGATGAAGCTTCGTATCAAGTTGGGCCATTGGCTGCTTCTAAAAATAAAACACCAGGTTCTCAAGGACGTGTGGGGATTGACAAGGCAGATGTAACGGACAAAAACCGTTCAAATATTGGTTTATACGTGGATATTGAAAGTGACATCACCAACCGTTTCTTATTGGCAGGTGCTTTGCGATACGAAAATTACAGCGATTTTGGCAGTAATATTTCAGGAAAATTGGCAACTCGCTTAAAAATCACAGAAGATTTTGCTATCAGAGGTTCGATTAACAAAGGATTTAGAGCTCCATTATTACAACAAATTGCTAATGCTGCAACCACTTCAACGGTTCAAAATGGTATTATTAGAAGTACAAAACAATTACCTTCTGACGATATTCGTTTGGCAAAAATTGGTATTGAAGACCCAAAACCTGAGACTTCATGGAATTATAATTTGGGTGTTACTGCAAAATTAGGTGCTAATTTTTTATTTACTGTTGATGCTTATCAAATTGATATTACCGATAGAATCATCGTTACTGAAAATCTTAATGTGAATAATATCACTGCTTTGAAGAATATTTTCACGGGTTTTCAAGAGATTACTTTTTTTACAAATGCTATCAACACAGGAACAAAAGGAATTGATATAGTAGCTTCGTATAAACAAGCATTGGGTGCAAAAAGTAAATTAACGGCAAGCGTTGCTTTAACAGTTAATAAGACCGAAATTATAAGTGTTAAGGCAACTCCTGCGGCGCTTCAATTAGATACAAAAGCTCCTATTTTGTTGATTGATACTGTCAGTAGAGCGTTAATTGAAACCAGTCAGCCACATTCAAAAGTATTAATTTCAGTAGGTTATCAGATTGGAAAATTAAGTTTGAATTTACGTAGTTCTTATTTTGGAGAAGTTACCGCTTGGGAAAAATTGCCAAAACCAGTAACGGGAACC
>JANXRS010000474.1 GCA_025356745.1 Arcicella sp. | reverse complement strand
TTCGTTTGGGAGATACTTATTTTGCGGCAAAAAGTTATGATGCAGCTTTGAAATATTACGACCAAGCCATTGCAGGAAAGGGTGCCGACCGTGATTATGCTAATTATCAAAAGGGTTTAGTCATGATTTTGAAAGGAAACGATGCAGGGGCAAGAGCTGCATTTCAGAAAGTTCAAAGCGATTTTCCTCAATCTCTTTACGTAGATAATGCCATTTACCAAGATGCTAATTTGGATTTCACGGCTGGTCGATATATCCCTGCTATAACAGGTTTTACAAAACTAATAAACGACAAACCGCAAAGTTCATTAGTGCCAGCTTCATTATTGAAAAGAGCGGTGGCTTTTCAGAATACCACAAATCATGAAGGAGCAATTAGTGACTATAAAAATATCTTGAAAAATTATTCGACTGAACCACAAAGTAAAGATGCTTTGGCGGGTATTCAAGATGAATTAAACGAAGTGGGTCGCCCAGAAGAATTCACTCAAATTTTAAATGATTATCAACGAGCAAATCCTTTAGACAATTCAGTTGTTGGTATGGAGTATGAATCGGCAAGAGCATTATTTTATAGTGAAAAATACGATAAAGCAACCATTGCTTTAACAGAATATGTTCGTAAAAATCCAATCAGTATTGAATCTTACGAAGCAAAATATTTAATTGCAGAAGCCTACTTTAAGTTAGGAAATAAGCAAGAAGCTCTTAATTGGTACTATATTGTAATTAAAGATAGAAAGTACAAAGCCTTAACGAAAGCTATATCAAGGGCAGCAGAAATAGAATATGCCGCTGGAAATTTCAAGGGAGCTATTACCAATTATAGAAATTTATTAGTAAGTGCATCCGATAAAAAAGACCAACAAACTGCTTTAATTGCCTTGATGGAATCTTATTATCAAACCACAAAAACAGATTCAACCTTGTATTTTGCCAGAGAAGTTTCTAATTCGAGTGATGTAGTTTTAGGAGCAAAAAGTAAGGCAACGCTCTATATGGGCAAGATTTACATGGCTAAAAATGATTATCCGAAAGCAATTGAATCATTTAATCAAACAATTGCTTTAGTAAAGGATGATTTTGGTGCGGAGGCTCAATATTTGATTTCACAAATGCTTTATAATCAGAAAAAATATAAAGAATCATCTGAAATGATTATGGCTAAATTTAGAAATGAGTTTTCAGATGCTGCTGATAAAATTGTTGGGAAAGCCTATATCTTACTTTCAGATAATTTTGTGGGACTTGATAATTTTTTCCAAGCAAGAGCTACCTTAAATTCATTAATTGAAAATATTGCGGATAAAGATATTGTGGCAGAAGCAAAAACAAAATTGAAAGCCATCGAAAAAAAGTAGTTTATTGGTATTAAGTGCTGGGACATATTTACTCATGACTTAACTCATAAATCATTGATACTGAACAAATTGTAATCAGTCATGCCATGAGTATTATGCTAACTTAATTTATCTAAGCACTTAGAACAATATCCTTGTGACAACTTTCAATCTGTCGTAGAAAAGATTATTTAGAAAACCATCCTTACAAAATCTAAATTATGCAAAATCGTATTTATAAAATATTCCTAAATACCTTGATAGTGGTGTGTTTACCATCATTGAAAATGAATGCCCAAAAATCTCAAGGTGAAGTTAAAACCGATGACATTGAGATTTATAAAGATACTAAAGTGTCTTTAACTCAAGCAAACCGTATTTTTGAAAAAATTCCGAACGTAGGCGATGATTCTCGTAAGCTAATTCGATATGAATTTGTGGAAAGAAAACTTCCTGTTCGAACACCCGAATTTAGTCCAACTGTGTCAATGCCACAAGATGGAAATGATAAAACTGATTCAAAAGCGGCAAAACATAGTAATATCATTAGAGCTGGAATTGGCAATTATGGACATTCATTTTTGGAAGCTCATTTAGGGATTCCCATGGGACAAGATAATTATCACGGAATCTATATTAAACATAACAATTTTAGATTGGGTCCCGTTGGAGCAAATTATTCGGGTACCTCCCAAAATTTAGCAAAAATTCATAGTAGAACTTCATTTGATGCCGTTAAATTGGAAGGAGCATTAGCGTGGGAGCGAAGAGGTTTTGATTTTTACGGATTTACGCCTAAAAATTATGACTTTCCAGAAGCGCAAATATTTAATTCTTGGAATAAGTTTAATTTTATTGGGGCAGTCAGTAATAACAATAAAGAATCAAAAGTTGATTATCAATTTAAATCGAATTTGTCCTATTTATATACTCATTTAAAAGCTAATGAATTAGTTTTCAAAGGGACTGTAAATGCCGTTTTCTCCATAACCGATGAGCTTTCAGCCGTATTGGATGGTACCTTGGTTTTGGCACAACGTCAAGATTCCTTGACATTATACAGAAATCTTTATAAGCTAAAACCAACTTTTCAGTATAAAACAGATAGATTCACAATTACGGCAGGGTTAAATGTTATTAACGATAGAGAAAAAAATACGTTTAATAATAGCTATTTGTATCCAATTGTAAAACTTGATGCCCAAGTTATGGAAGGTATAAAGGTTTTCATAGGATATGAAGGAGATGTGTACGCCAATAATTTAACTTCTTATTTGCTTGAAAATCAATGGCTTAATCGCTTTATAGAATTAAGAAATACAAAAAAAACGGCTGATTTCTATGCGGGAGGAAAGGCTTCTCTTCAGAATGGATTGAATTTGGAAGCAAAAATTAGCTATGCTAATTACAAAGATTTTTATGTTTTCAATAATTCAAGAACGGATAGTACACGGTTTGAAGCCTTATATTCTAATGATTCAACAACGGTGAAAGTTACTAATTTCATGGCTCAAGCAAGTTATCAAATTCCAGAAATGTTTCGTTCAAATTTGAAATTGGATGTAAACGTTTTTAGTGGATTAGGAAACTTAAAGACTGCTTGGCATCGTCCAACTTTCTCCGCTACTTGGAATAATACTTTTACGATAAAACAAAAATTATTGGTTAGTTCTGATTTGTATTTTTTAGCGGGAATTAAAGGAAAAAATTTCATTACAGACAAAGAAATTAAGCTAAACCCCATTGTTGATCTTAATTTTAAATTCACCTATTTAATTTCCGAACATTTTGATGTTTTCGTTTCTGCCAACAATGTTTTAAACAAAAACTATCAACGTTATCTCTATTACCCAACACAGGGCGTAAATTTTCTTGGTGGTTTGTCATATTCTTTTTAAATTCGTATAAGAAAGGGGTATTTATTAAAAATTAAAGATTATGACAACTGTACAAAATCATATCAAGGAATTGCTTTTTGAGCAAGACTGTGTAGTAATTCCCGATTTTGGGGGATTTGTAACCAACTTTCATTGTGCAAAAATTAATTCATCTAATCGTTTTATTGCCCCACCTCAAAAGTGGTTGGCATTTAATGCTTTGTTGAAAAACGATGATGGATTATTATCTAATTACATTGCCAAGGAGGAAAATATTTCAATTTCTCAAGCGAATTTGAAAGTAAAAACTTTCGTTGAAAATACCAGAAGATATTTGCGTTTCGATACTACTTATACGATTGATGGATTAGGTATATTTAGTCAAAATGATGAAGACAAAATTCAGTTTCAACCCAAACCAACGAATAATTTTTACGGCGAAAGTTTTGGAATGGAAAATGTATTTTTGAGAAAATCCGAATCCTTACAAAATGAATTACAAGTGGTTTTGAAACACAATTTCATTTCAAATACTACCATTCAGCAAGTATTTGCCACTGATGACCGTGAGCCGATGGCGGAAGTTTTGGAAGATGAAGGGACATATTTATATCAAAGAAGATATTTCAACCGTGTTTTATCTTACGTTTATGGAATTTTTGCTTCGGTTTTATTTATTTTAGTGATTTACTTGTATGATAATGAAAAATCAAATTTAAGTTCCTTGAATCCTTTTCAATTACCATCAATTGCTCAACCAGTCGTTGAACTTGCTGCAAAAGAATTAACTGTAATTGCTCCTACTACCATTGAAAATGAATTTAAGGCAAAGCCATTGGTAGAAAGTAAGCCTGAATTTGTTGAAACTAAAAATGCAATAATTGAACCTAATAAACGTTTTTTTATTATCACAGGAAGTTTTGGGAGTAAAAATAATGCTAAAAAATTGTTAAATACTTTGAAAAATAAAGGATTTGATGAAGCAGAAATTATTTATCCAAAAAGAAATGAAAAGTTAATAAAAGTTTCGGCTGGGGGATTCGCAAATGAATCAGAAGCCGATGAACAAGCCCGAAAAGTTGCAGATGCTTTAAATCAAACGACTTGGATATATAACAAATAAAATTAAAACGTTGGTAAGGACTTCCTTTTGGATTTTGAACTTACCAACGTTTTTTGTAATAATTCTTATTTCCCTAACACTATGACATCTAATCAATTAGAACAAGAAGAATCAAAAAATCGGCAAATTGCTTTTATTACCACATTTGTTTTTAATGCAATTATGTTTTTTTTGTTTTGGTACGTTACCATTTGGACAGCTGCCGAAAACAAGAAAGAGGAAAAAGCAGGTGGTGGTGGTTTTGTCGTAAACTTTGGAACTGATAAAAAAGGGAGTGGAAATGTATTTACTAAAAATCACGCAAGTCCTTTAAAAAATGAAGTTGATTCAAAACCTGCCGAGGTTGTTGAAATTAAGAAAGTTACTAAAAACCCTGTTGTTGTGCCAGAAGTTGTGAAAGTAAAAAAGGTTAAACCTAAACCTGTCGAAGAAACGCCTATCATTACGAGCAAAGTTAAAAGTCCAGTGGTTGTCAAGGAAACTCCCCCTGCAAAAGTTACACCAAAACCAAGTCCGAAACCTGTTGAAACACCACCAAAGCCAATGCCTCCTAAGGTAGTTGAACAGCCAAAAGTAAATTCGGACGGTTTATTCCCTGCTAAAAAAGGAAAAACGAATTCAAATGGTACAACGGGAACAAATCCTAATGCTGGAGGTGCCTCTGATGGTACAGGCGGAGGAAAAGGTAATCAAGGACAGCCCGATGGAAATGTTGTAGGGGGTACTTATGAGAAAAAACTGCCTGGGGATGGAACTGGAGGAGGTGCTGGTAAAGGTGGAGGACCTGGTGGAGATGGTGGAGGAGGTAATAAACCTTCCTTAAGTTTAACTGGGTGGACTTGGATGAGTAAACCTAATGTGAACGATAATTCTGATGAAATAGGAATTATAAAATTTAGAATCAAAGTTGATGCAGAGGGTGATGTCGTTGATGTTATTCAAACTGAAAGTACAGTAAGTCCTGCTTTAGCTCAACAATACAAAAGAGCCGTTCAAAGAACTAAATTTAAACCCACGTCGGACGGAGGTAAACCAGACATATCTACTGGAACGGTTAGTTTTAGATTAAGCCCCAGATAGGTATCGAGAAGTTGATTTTTAGTAAAAGAGGTTTCAAATCAGTTGTGTGATTTGAAACCTCTTTTGCTATCTACTGAAAAATATTAACTCAAAAAGGTACATCCTGATTGGGTTGGGTGCTTCCAAATGGATTTTGTTGCGGAGGTGGTAAATTATTAATTTTACTGCCCATCGTTTTAGCTCCACCGTTTTCAAAATCAGCCATTGGATTTTCGACTTGTGTAAATGATTGTAACGAATCTCCTCCGTAACCTCCATAATCTCCCGCATCCAAATCGCAATATTTTGTATATTTTCCAATGAATCTTAACTGAACTGTATCCAAAGAACCCGCACGGTTTTTAGCAATAATTAATTCCCCAATTCCTGCCACTGAATTCCCTGCTTCATCTTGTGTGATACCGTAATAATCAGGACGGTAGATGAACATTACCATGTCTGCATCTTGTTCAATGGAACCAGATTCACGTAAATCTGAAAGCTGGGGTTTTTTGTCACCGCCACGAGTTTCAACGGCACGGCTCAATTGTGAAAGGGCAACTACAGGAACGTTTAATTCCTTGGCAAGTTGTTTTAACGACCTCGAAATATTGGCAATTTCCTGCTCACGATTACCAATTCCTTTTCCACCTGAATCACCCGACATTAATTGCAAATAATCAATAACAATCATTTGAACATCGTGTTGTGCTTTTAAACGGCGTGCTTTTGCTCTTAATTCCAAAATGGATAAGGCAGGAGTATCATCAATAAAAATGGGAGCATTAGTTAATTTTCCAATTTTAGAATGCAGTTGTTGCCATTCGTGTGGAAGAAGATTTCCTTTTCTGAGCTTATCTGATTCTAATTCAGCTTCTGCCGAAATTAAACGATTCACTAATTGAATTGAGGACATTTCCAAAGAGAAAAAAGCTACTGCTTGTCCATGATCAACAGCGGCATTTCTGCAAGCTGATAGAATTAGGGCAGTTTTTCCCATCCCTGGCCTCGCCGCAATAATAATTAATTCCGTTTTCTGAAAACCAGAAGTTACTCTATCCAGAGCGGTAAAACCTGTTGGAACGCCCGTAAGACCCTCCTTTTGGTCTTTTTTCATTTCTAATTCCAATAAAGCCATCCGCATAATTTGCCCCATATCGGCATAATTTTTACGAATATTGGCTTCCGAAATTCTAAAAAGTTCTTGTTCTATTTTATCTAACAACATGAAGACATCGGTCGTGTCTTCGTAAGCCATTTTCTGAATTTCTGATGATACCGTAATTAACTGTCTTTTCAAAGAATGTTCAACCACTATACGAGCGTGAAACTCAATATTGGCGGCTGAATTTACCCTTTGGGTCAATTCGGCAAGGTATTGAATTCCACCCGCCACCTCTAATTCACCAGTCGTAACTAACTGATTTTTAACAGTTAATAAATCTATGGGTTCAGAATTTGCGAATAATTGAGTAATCGCTCCGTATATTCTTTGGTGAGCTTCTTTATAAAATGATTCAACTTTCAGAATATCAATAACGTCTGTTAAAGCATCACGTTCCAACATCAAAGCTCCTAACACAGCCTCTTCTAAATCAGTGGCTTGAGGGGGGATTTTTCCTAAACCAGTGTCGAGCCAACGATTTTGTCCGTTAATTCGTCCACCAGCAAAAGAACCGTTTTTCTTTGTCGTGCCATTATTTGGGTTATTTTGTTCCATTTGGTTGTATTAAAATCAGAAGCCGTTTTTTATACAATTTTACAAAATAAATTTCAAATTTCCGATTGAAGTAATTCGTTGTATTAGTTAATCAACTGTAAATCAAAGTAAAAGCCATAACATTTATTTTTATCTTGCATTTGCAAAACAATGACATACTTTTTTTAGTAGATTTATAAAAACGTTTCATCCATAAAAAAATAAAAATTTGACTGAAAAAGTAATCACCTTAGAAGACGTTGAGTTAGTTGGCTTTCTCGGCGTAGAAAACAGCAATATAAAAGTAGTTGCTGCAGCATTTCCACAAAGTAAAATAATTTCTCGAGGCAACGAAATAACCATAAGAGGGTCTTTGTCTGAAATTGTCAAAATCAGTGAAATCCTTGATTCTTTGCTTCTACATTATCAGAAGCAAGGAAAAATTACCAAGGAAAATATACATTCTTATTTAACCCTCAATAAGAATCCAGAAGCCGACCAAAAACTGTATTTAAAAGATGAGGAAGGTATTTTATTGTATGGTACAAAGGGAGTGGTTATTAAGGTTAAAACTCCCAATCAGCAAAAAATGGTAGATGCGGCTGCAAAAAATGATATTGTTTTTGCAGTTGGACCAGCGGGAACAGGTAAGACTTATACCGCAGTAGCTATTGCAGTTAGAGCCTTGAAAAATAAAGAAGTAAAGAAAATAATTATCACTCGTCCAGCCGTTGAAGCGGGAGAGAATTTAGGTTTTTTGCCAGGAGATTTAAAAGAAAAAATTGACCCATATCTTCGCCCGATTTACGATGCTTTAGATGATATGATTCAACCCGAAAAATTGAAATATTTTATTGAAAATCGGGTTATTGAAATTGCTCCTTTGGCATATATGCGTGGACGAACCTTGAATAATGCTTTTATTTTATTGGATGAAGCCCAAAATACTACGCCAATGCAGATGAAAATGTTCTTGACTCGTATGGGCATCCAGTCGAAGGTGATAATTACGGGTGATAAAACCCAAATTGATTTACCAACAAAAGTGAAATCTGGTTTGGCAGAAGCGAGACGAATTTTAGGAGGTATTAAAGGTATTGAATTTGTAGAATTAGATGCTACCGATGTGGTGAGACATCGTTTGGTACGTGATATTATTTTAGCTTATGAAAAATTAGAAGTAGAAAAAGTGGGGTAAATCGAATCTCCAGATTCGATTTTTATGAAACTTACACGAATCTGGAGATTCGTTTGTTTTTATATGAAAAATTATTTAGGAATTTTATTGGTATTTTTTTCAACTTTTGGTTTTGCTCAAGAACGTTGTGGGTTTTCAATTGGAAATAAAATTAAGCAAGTAAATAACCCAAATTGGATAAAACAGCAAGTTGAATTTGAACATCAACTGAGAGCATTGGAAAATACGAATGCAGGGCAGATGCTAAGGGTTACCGCAAAAATTTATAAAATTCCAGTGGTGGTTCATATAGTTCATAATAATACTTCAAATTTTATTGGTGGGACAAATAATACCAATATTTCGGATGAACAAATAAAGTCGCAGATTAAAGTTTTGAATGACGATTATCGCAAGAAAGTCGGTACAAATGGATCTAATATAAATCCAGTGGGTGCTGATATGGAAATAGAGTTTGAATTAGCTCAGAAAGATCCCAAAGGAAATGCAACTACTGGAATAACCAGAACCTATGTTGCACAGCAAAATTTTGATTTGCAATATGATAACAAAATTCTTGCCAATATTATTCATTGGGATTTTGAAAAATACCTTAATATTTGGGTAGTAAAAAGTAAAAATGGGACAATTGGTTATTCAGAATTTCCTTATGATAGTGATTTAATCGGCCTCGAAGCAGATGGTTCATTGATTGCAGAACAAAATATTTTTGATGGTGTAATTATCAATTATACTAATTTTGGTACTTGCTGTGGCAATTTGAATCCAACGTATAATTTAGGAAGAACTGTCACACACGAAGTAGGACATTGGTTAGGTTTGCTTCACCCTAATGGTGATTCAAATTGTGGAGATGATTTTTGTAATGATACTCCTCAGATTGAAAAACTCAATGATGGTACTACTTGCAATAAATTAACTTCAAATTGTGGTGGTGTAATCCGAATGAATATGATTGAGAATTATATGGATTATTCACCCGACCGCTGTATGAATACATTTACGAATGACCAAAAAAGTCGTACAAGGTTAGCCTTAGCGTTAAGTTTAAAAAGAAAAAAATTATTATTAAGTCTTGAAATTTTAACAGAAACGGAAAAATTAACAATTAGTATCGAACCAAATCCTGCAAAATCAATTGCTAATTTACGAGTCTTATTCAAAGGAGAAAAAAGCGTTAATATTAGCGTTTTTGATTTAAGAGGAATTTCTGTGTACGAAGATGTTTATGATGCACAAAAAAGTAGTCTGTATAGTATAAAAACTGAGAATTTACGAACAGGAATATACATTATTCGGGTGGTTGCAGGCAGTGAAACTTCATCACAAAAGATGGTGATAGACAAATAAATAATATTATAAAATGCTAAAACTGCTTTTCTGTCATTGAGAAGCAGTTTTTTTTGTAATAAATTTGAATTAATCCTCAAAAAAGAAACAATGTTTTTAACCTGCGTGTTATCCTTACTTAAGGTAAGTTTATTAAAAAATCATGGAAAAAGTAGAAAAAATAAAGCAAGCATACATTGAGTTCTTTCTTGAAAATGGAACGTCTCCAGCCTCTGTTTTTTCATTTATGAAAAAACTAAAAATGAAGGAAATTGAATTCTATGACCATTTTAATTCTTTCGAACTTTTGGAAAGTGATATTTGGTTAGGTTTTTTTAAAGAAACGATTGCTAAGATTGAATCTGATTCTGTTTATTCAACTTATAGTGTCAGAGAAAAATTATTGGCTTTTTACTACACATGGGTTGAGTTCTTAAAGAATAATCGTAGTTATGCCTCTCAAACTTGGCGTTTGATTGATAAAAGACGCATGAAAACACCCATTTTCATGACGGATTTGAAGATAGCTTTTAAAGAATATGCTAGCGATTTAGTAATGGAAGGGAAAGAAAGTCGTGAAGTTCAACCTCGTAAATTTTTGGATCAACGTTATCCAGACGCTTTTTGGCTTCAATTTTTGATGGTGCTAGACTTTTGGGTAAAAGATAAATCGAAAGGCTTTGAGCAAACCGATGCTATGATTGAAAAATCTGTGAATACTTCTTTTGATTTAATCGCTTCATCTGCACTCGATACGGTGCTTGATTTCGCAAAATTTATGTATCAAAACCGTTAAATTTTATTTTTATGAAAGAACAAAATTCAATTCCTACATCAAAAGTCGCTCGGTCAATGCAATTTGTTAAGACTGGGGTGAAAATTGGGGGAAATTATTTGAAGTATAATGTTAAAAAAATAATTAATTCTGATACTACAAAGGAAGAATTGCACCAAGATAATGCCGCCGATATTTATTCATCATTGAGTGAAATGAAAGGGTCTGCTCTCAAAGTTACTCAGATGTTGAGTATGGATAAAGGAATGCTTCCAAGGGCGTATCGTGAGAAATTTGCCATGTCTCAATATTCGGCTCCTCCGCTTTCTGGTCCTTTGGTAGTGAAAACTTTCAACAAATATTTTGGTAAAGCACCCCAAGAAATTTTTGATACATTTGAAATGAATGCAGCCAATGCCGCATCAATTGGACAAGTTCATAAAGCTACAAAAGATGGAAAAGAATTAGCGGTTAAGGTGCAATATCCTGGTGTTTCTGAGAGTATTGGGAGTGATTTGAACATGATTCGACCTATCGCAATTGCCATGTTTGGCTTGAACGAAAAAGATGTGGACAGATATATGGGAGAAGTACGTGAAAAGTTATTGGAAGAAACCGATTATGTTCTCGAATTAAAGCGTTCAGTTGAGATTTCGGAGGCTTGTTCACATATTAAAGGTTTGTTTTTTCCTAAATATTATGCTGAATATTCTTGTGATAAAATCTTGACGATGGATTGGTTACAGGGGCAACATTTGAATGAGTTTTTAGCTACAAATCCTTCTCAAGAAGCTAAGAATAGCGTTGGACAGTTGCTTTGGGATTTCTACGATTATCAAATTCATACCCTCAAACAAGTTCATGCAGACCCTCATCCTGGCAATTTTTTGATGCGACAAGATGGTACTTTAGGTGTAATTGATTTTGGTTGTATAAAAGTTATTCCTGATTTTTTCTACGATAATTATTTTGCTTTGCTCAATTTTGACACTTTGCTTGACAATGACAAAACGGTTGATATTTTTAGAAAATTAGAGTTTATTACCCAATATGACAATGATAAGGAAGCCATTTTCTTTACAGATTTATTCAGAGAAATGATTTATTTGTTGGGTAAGCCTTTTGCCTCAGATGAGTTTGATTTTGCCGATGATAATTACTTTGAAAGTGTTTATAAATACGCTGAAAAACTGCAAAGCTTAGAAGAGTTAAAAACCTCAAAAGTAGCCAGAGGTTCACAACATGGATTATACATTAACCGTACCTATTTTGGATTATATTCGATTTTAAACGAGTTGCGGGCTAAGGTAGTAACAACTCGTCCAGAGTGGCTCTGTGCGGTTGGGGTGTAGAATGTTTTGAATACTAAAAAGCTCGTTGAATTTGATTCAGCGAGCCTTTTCTTTTTTGTTAAAACGGTAAGTCTTGATCATCTGCACTAAAAGATGGCAAATCAGCCACGGGTGGTGCTTGTCTTGGTGCCGATGAACCTTGATTTTGAGCGGGTGCTGAAGAAGACACAGACGATGATGCTCCAACTTGGTCAATTCTAAAGGCTCTCAAATCAGTGTACCAACGTTCGTTATATTCACGAGATTCTATACTAAATGTTACTCTTAATTTCTCGCCCAATGAAAAGGTTTTCAACTCTGCGGCCTTGTCGCCCCATGCCGTAAAACAGGCTTTTTTAGGGTATTGGTCTTCAGTTTCCAATACAAAATCTTGCTTTACCCAAGCACCATTTTTTCCTTGTCCTGTCACTTCAGACAATACTTTAACTAAATTTCCTTCAAATTCTAATGCCATTGTGTTTTTATTTATTGTAAATGTTTTTTTATAAAACTAAAACGAAAATTTAAATCATTGATAACGAACATTTTAACGAACATCAAACCCTAAATCCTATATATCGACTTTATTTTCCTTTGCAAATAACTATTTTTTGCCTATTTTTGCAACATCAAAATGGCGATGTGGTGAAACTGGTAGACATGCTACTTTGAGGTGGTAGTGGGAGTAATCCTGTAGGAGTTCGAATCTCCTCATCGTCACGAAAGTCCTTTCAATTAATTTTGGAGGGACTTTTTTGTGTATTTATAACAATTAGTACTAACGCTAAGTTCTTGAAAGTTAGACAAATTTGCCATAAAAATTATTGATTTTCAAACGCTAATTCAAGCGGTTTATCGTATAATAATGCTTTGTCTACTTTGGTAATAATAGTGGCTAAATCTTTAGGATTATTCACAAAATCAAGGTTATTTACATCTAAAACTAATAGTTTCCCTTCCTTGTAATTCCTTGTAAATTCTTCATAATGTTCGTTTAAATCAGCCAAATATTTTTCTGATATATTGGCTTCAAAATCACGCCCTCTTTTTTTGATTTGCGAGATTAATTTAGGTAAATCTGCCTTCAAATATATAGTCAAATCAGGAGCTTTTACGGAACGCATCATTAAATCGAAAATTCCCCGATAAGTCGTATAATCGTGAGCTGACATGATGCCCGATTTGTATAAATTCATCGCAAAAATATGTGCATCTTCATAAATTGTACGGTCCTGAATAATTTTACGGTTAGATTTCTGAATTTGTAAAACCTGTTCGTAACGACTTTTCAAGAAATACATTTGCAAATGAAAAGCCCATCGAGGCATATCTTCATAAAACGGCGGGAGGTAGGGATTGCCTTCTATGGCTTCATATAAAACTTCCCAACCAAAATGTTCAGATAATTTTGTGGCTAAAGTCGTTTTTCCCGCTCCGATATTTCCAGTAATAGCTATGTGCATTCGCTCGTAATTGTTAATAGTGGATTGTTGAATTATTAATATAATGAGTACAAATTTCTGTAAAAAATGTGGAAGAAATAAGTGTAGCTTTAATTTAATTTAGAAATAGCTGATTATCAAGTGATTGAAATATGATTTGTTATTTTAAATATCAAAAACGTTAATGAATCTTTGTTATTCCAATCTTTTGTAACTTTGTAATTATTTAAAATAACTAACCCACAACTCTGTAACTCATGTTGAAGATGAAGCCATACAGCATAATTCTTTATTACAATTATACGTCTATCCCTGATGTGGAGGCATATCGAGAAAAACATCATTTGTTTTGTATCGAAAATAATCTTCTCGGCAGAATAATTATTGCCCCGGAAGGGTTGAATGGAACGGTCTCAGGACTGACCGAAGATTGTCAAAAGTACATGACTTGGCTTAAAAATGACCCTCTTTTTGCAGGTACAAATTTTGATTTCAAGATTGAAGAACACGAGGCACACGCTTTTGTGAAACTTCATGTACGTGTAAAAGAAGAAATTGTCAACTCTGATTTAGGGGTAAATCCTCGTATACGCACAGGAAAGCACCTAACGCCAGCTAATTTCAAGGAAATGTACCACAACGATCCAGAAGTTGTTTTAGTGGATATGCGTTCAAATTATGAGCATAATGTTGGAAAATTTAAAGGAGCAATTACTTTCGATATGGAAAATCTACGAGAATTACCCGATCATATTCAAGAGATTGAACATTTGAAAAATAAGAAGATTATTACGTATTGCACAGGTGGAATCAAATGCGAAAAAGCTTCTGCTTACTTGCTGGAACGGGGATTTGAGAATGTTTATCAATTGCATGGAGGTATTATAAAATACGGTTTAGAAGAAGGTGGAGAAGATTTTGAAGGAAAATGTTATGTATTTGATAATAGAGTTACGACCAACGTAAATGCCGTGAATCCTGCGGTGATTTCTAAATGTCATATCTGCGAAACTCAATCGGATTTTATGGTGAATTGTGCTAATCCTGAGTGTAATGCTCATTTAGCGATATGTCCAAGTTGTTTAAAAGTAATGGATGGTGCTTGTTCAGACGAATGTAAAACTCATCCACGTAAACGACCTTACAATGCTGAAGGATATTATTCTAAGCAATCGGATAATTATTCTCCTAAATTTGGATTTAAAAGTCGTCAGCGAACCAAAATAGCTCAGTTATTCTAATTTATGTAATGACTGAAAGTTTTACCTATAATTTTATTGAATTCTTTGTGTAAATTGAATCTTCCTAATCTTTCATTTAAGCACTTTATAATCTTAATTTTAAGGTGCTATTATTTTAATAGCTATTCCATGTTGAAAAATTATTTGCTTTTATTTTTTATGTTATTTTTTTTAAGTTGCGTAAAGAAAAAGACTGAGGAAAGTTATGTTCCTCCTAAACCAAGTGGTAAAAGTGGTGCTGAATTAGCTAAAATTTATTGTTCCAGTTGTCATCAATTTCCTGAGCCGACTTTATTACCTAAACATATCTGGAAGAATGGAGTTTTACCAAATATGGCTACGAGGCTCGGACTGGAGGCTGACAATTTTAAATTATATTCAAAATATAGTGAAGAAGAGTTACCAATAATTCTTGGAGAAAATATTTACCCCGAAAAACCACTCATAGACAATGAAGATTGGCAAAAAATTATTAAATATTACATGGACAATGCTCCAGAAAAGCCAATTCCCCAAACTCAAAAAGAAAAAGTAACGCTTGGATTATCTGGTTTTGAAATAAGTAAAATTTATGGAAATATTCAAAAAGTGCCGGCTGTTACCTGTGTGAAATTTAATCCATCTACACAAGAAACTTATATAGCTTGGCGAGGAAATAATAGTTTTATCAAAAAATATGATTCAAAGTTTTCTGTCATTGATTCAATTCCAGTTTCAAGCCCTGTTTCTGATATTTTCTTTAAAAACCAATCGTTCAATGCTCTAACCTTAGGAATTATGGATCCCAACGATTTGTCGAAGGGTTCTTTGGTTAAAATTAATTCCAAAAAAGATTCTCAAATTGTACTTGATAAATTAAGAAGACCAGTTCAAATGTCTTACGGTGATTTGAATCAGGATACTATGGAAGATATTTTGATTTGTAATTTTGGCAATGAAATGGGTAATCTGACTTGGTATGAAGGAGGAAATATGAAACCTCATGTGCTTAAATCTTTACCTGGGGCAAGACAAAGCTACATTAAGGATATGAACGGAGATAATATACCTGACATCGTTGTGTTAATGACTCAAGCACGAGAAGGTGTTTTTATCTTTTACAATAAAGGGAAGGGTAATTTTGAAGAGAAACAAGTATTGAAATTTCCTTCGGTCTATGGTTCAAGTTATATAGACTTAATTGATTTCAATAAAGACGGATTTACGGATATTATTTATTCAAACGGTGATAATGCTGATTTATCTATCAGTTTGAAAGCCTATCACGGTATTAGAATTTTCTTGAATGACACAAAAAATTACTTCAAGCAAAGTTATTTTTATCCTATGCACGGGGCTGCTAAGGCAGTTGCAGCTGATTTTGATATGGACGGAGATTTGGATATTGCTGCTATTTCTTTCTTTACTAACCCAAAACAAATGCCGCACGAAGGTTTTCTCATGTTTAATAATCAAGGGAATAATCAATTTAAAGTTAATACGTTCAAGGAAGCAAATTTTGGAAAATGGATGGTTATGGATGTTGAGGACGTAGATAATGATGGAGATTCTGATATCATTTTAGGCTCATTTTTAAGAAAAGGTTATGTAGATTTAGAAGAATTGAGATTTAAAGGAAAAAATCCACCTTCAGCCATTATTTTGAAAAATAAAAAGATAAAATAAATCGTAAAAATATCTCTAACTGACTTAATTATTAATTCTGGCGGAACGATTTGACACTTAAATTTACTTCCAGAAAACCTTTCTGATACTACGAATTGTATGCTTTAGTAAATATTTACTTCAATATGTTTGAAGTAAAACCTGTTTATAAGTCATTGAATGTTATTCGTTTAGGTACTTCTGAAAGTTTACAAAATAATATTCCTATTTAAAAATGGAGACGGCAGGATATTATTTAATGGGGAAAGTTTTAGGACACGAAGTTCTTTCGATTAGTGTTATTGTAGCGAGTAGAATGATTAATGAATTTTCGGAACAAGCTGAAAAGTAGATAGGGAGTTTGATTAAATTTGCTTTGTAGAAATTGTGTAATTACTGATTTCAAGGAATCTTTTGCGTTAAGCAAAGGATTCCTTGAATAGAATATTCTTTAAAAATCAATTTCTTTTTCTGGGTCGATAACAAACCATAATAAACATCCACAGAAAAGTAGAAAGGCAATCATATAAAGAGGATAGTTGAAATTATGGGTAGAATGAACGATATAGCCAAATAATACTCCCAAAAATACTGCCCCCATTTGCCCAACCGTATTCATTGCACCTGAAACTAAACCAGATTTACTTTTTCCAATATCAATACAAACGGCAAAAGCAATGGGTAAGGTTAAGTCTTTAAAACCCATTCCAATTGCTAATAAATAAGCCGCAGTTTGATTATCTTTCGTTGATGCTGCCAACGTAATAATGACACTTGAAACGCCCATTCCCACAATGCCCACACTTCTTCTTCCAAATTTTAGTCCATAATGTTTTGATAACCAGTCACTTAAATATCCACCACTAAAACAGCCAATTGCTCCCAGAATAAAAGGCAAGGTCGCAAATAATTGCATTTGGTTTTTATCAAAATGTCTTCCTTCCTTCAAATACGTAGGCAACCAACCCGTAAAAAAATAAGCACCATACATAAAAAAGTGGAACATCATCATCAATGCCCACATATTACGATTCTGTAGAAGTTTCTTCCAAGGAATATGATGATTACTACTTTTGAAACGGCGATTTTCTTCAATTAACGTCAGTTCTTCTTTTGAAATATTCTGAGATTCATGCGGAAAATCTCGAAACCAACCATACCAAATAATTGACCAAATGATGCCCAAAATAGCCATCGCAATAAATGAAAATCGCCAACCTAAACTGGCAGAAATTGGAATAATTACCCAAGGTGCAATTGACCCACCCAATCTACCAGCCGCCCAAATGAAGGCTTGAGCTTTACCAATTTCATATTTTGGAAACCACCGAGAAACCACAATTGATGCATTCGGATAAGCTCCTGCCTCGCCCGCACCAAATAAAAAACGGACAATTAATAAGTACAACCAACTCGTAGCCGTACCCGTTAAAGCCGTAAATCCAGACCACCAAAGCACCACTCTGGTCAGAACTTTTCGAGGGCCGATTCTATCGCCTAATGCACCCGTTGGAAGTTCAAAAATGGCATAAGAGAGGGCAAAGGCACTTAAAATCCAACCCCAAGCATCATTTTCAATTTTTAAATCAGCCTTCATATCCGAGGCTACGAGTGAGATACACGTGCGGTCTATATAGGTAATAACGGATAGAGAGACTAAAAATGATAATACTTGATTACGTTTTTGCATAGTGGTTTTATTAAAGAATATTAATCAAATTTTACATCTTTTAATGAGTTTAATTCAGGAAATTTTGGCGTAATTCCAACATATTTTTTCTGAATAATTTTTAAATCTTTCTCATAATTTCCTGTTGGATTAAATTCGTCCAGAAAGCCTACTTCTTTTTTGGCAAAATCAAGAAATCCTAAAATAATAGGTACGCCAGCGGTTTGGGCAATATGATAGAACCCCGATTTCCATTCTTTTGAATAAGAGCGTGTACCTTCCGCAGGAATAATTAATATCATTTGTTCAATTGATTCATTAATCATTTTTGCCATATCGTTGACCATATTATTTTTTTGTTCCCTTCTAACGGGAATGCCCCCTAATTTTTTGATTAAAATTCCTAAAGGAAATTTGAATAATGAGGATTTTCCAAGGTATTTTATGGGTACATCAAGGGCATAAAGGGCTGCCATCGTGTAAACATAGTCCCAGTTTGAGGTGTGTGGGGCGGCAATCATAACTGCTTTCTGATAATTTTGAATCCCTTTGGGAGTGGTATCAATAATTTTGTAACCCGCAAGTTGAAGGATTAATTTTCCGATGATTTTTAACATAAATGCTTTGGTGAATTGGTCTCAAAAGTAAATCTACCTATATTTGATTTCGGTTTCAAGAGAAACCCATAATTTATAAATTATACAATGCAAAAACCTTTAATTTTAGTTGCCAACGATGATTCTATTGCCGCAAAAGGCATCAGAATATTGGCAGAAGTAATGTCAGAAATTGGTGAAGTTGTGGTTATTGCCCCTGATACCCATCAATCGGGCATGGGACACGCCATTACACTTGACCGCCCCTTGCGAGTGAACAAAGTTAAAAACTACCTTCCTAATGTTGAAGCCTACAAATGCAGTGGTACTCCCGCTGATTGCGTTAAATTCGGCAAACACTTTTTATTGAAAGGACGTAAAATTGATTTAGTCGTTTCGGGTGTAAATCATGGTTCAAACTCTTCAATATCAATTCTTTACAGCGGAACGATGTCGGCCGCCATTGAAGCTGCTATTGAAGGGATTCCTGCCATTGGCTTCTCATTGAGTGATTTTTCAACCGATGCAGACTTCTCTCATACCAAAGAATATATCAAAAAAATTGTCTTAAAAGC
The DNA here is from genome assembly GCA_025356745.1 of Arcicella sp. GTDB lineage: Bacteria > Bacteroidota > Bacteroidia > Cytophagales > Spirosomataceae > Arcicella. Next base: position 21,306 of record JANXRS010000474.1, on the reverse strand, counting down.
ATTGGAAAAGGGTCTTCCCAAAGGTGTTGCCTTAAATGTAAATTTTCCAAAAATATCTGAAGAACCCATAAAAGGAATCAAAATTTGCCGTCAAACGGATGCTGTTTTCAGAGAATCGTTTGAGGAAAGAAAAGACCCTTATGGACGACCGTACTATTGGATGGATGGTTTTTTGCAAAACGAGGATTCGGGCGGAGGAACTGATGAAGATGCCTTGAAAGAAAATTACATTTCAATTGTTCCCGCAAAATTTGATTTGACTGATTATCAGTCAGTTGAGACTTTAAAAAGTTGGTCTTTTTAAGGCTATTAACACAAAAAAATAATGACAATAGTAGGCAATATATTAAAAAGAGGTATCGGAATTTCAAGTTTTATGAAGTTGCCCAAAACTAATTTAGCAAAATTGCAGCGTAAAACGTTGATAAAATTGCTGAATAAAGGCCGTTTCACACAATTTGGAGAGAAATTCGGTTTTGAAGATATTATGAATGCGGCTCTTTTTTCGAATGATAAGGAATTCTACACTAAATATAAAAAGCAAGTACCTGTATTTGATTATAACAAAATGTATAAGGATTGGTGGCATAAAACTTTAGAGGGTGAAAAAAATGTCTCTTGGGTTGGCTCAATTAAATATTTTGCATTAAGTTCGGGTACATCAGAGTCAGCTTCCAAGCATATTCCCGTAACAAAAGATATGGTAAAAGCTATTCATAGAACCTCTATTCGACAAATTTTGGCACTCTCAGAATATAAAAACTTGCCCTCAACGTTGTTTGAAAAAGGTTATTTAATGTTGGGAGGAAGTACCAAATTGCAGGATATGGGCGCTTACTTTGAAGGTGATTTAAGTGGAATAACGGCTGGAAAGATTCCTTTTTGGTTTCAAAGATTTTATAAACCAGGCAAAAATATTGCTGAAACACAGGATTGGAGTGAGAAATTAGATAAAATTACTAAAAAAGCGAAAGATTGGGATATTGGATTTATTGTGGGCGTTCCCGCTTGGATTCAGATTTTGATGGAGAAAATTATTAAAGAATATAAGGTTAAAAATATCCATGAAATCTGGCCTAATCTTGAAATATTTTGTCACGGAGGTGTTAGTTTTGAACCGTATAGACAAGGCTTTGAAAAATTACTGGGTCGTCCGATAACTTACATTGAAACCTATTTAGCTTCGGAAGGATTTATGGCTTTCCAAGCTGCTCCCGATACAGATATGGCTTTGGTGTTGAACAATGGTATTTTCTTTGAATTTATTCCTTTTACGGATGATAACTTTGATGATGATGGCATAATGAATGAAAAACCACAGACTTTAATGATTGATGAAATTGAAGAAGGTATTGAATATGCTCTTTTGATTTCTACGGTTTCAGGTGCTTGGCGATATTTAATTGGTGATACCATTAAATTTACTAATAAAAAGAAAGCCCAGATTATTATTACAGGAAGAACAAAACATTTTTTAAGCCTCTGCGGAGAACATCTTTCGGTTGATAATATGAACAAAGCTATTGAATTGGCTTGTAAGAAATTTGATATTGATATTAGGGAATTTACGGTTGTGGGAAAGAAAGTGAATGAATCTTTTGGGCATCATTGGTACGTTGGTACGGATGATAAAATTGATTCAGAAGTATTGATGAGATATATTGATGAGATACTTTGTGAAATTAACGATGATTATCCAGTAGAAAGAAAACATGCCCTTAAAAAGTTAAAAATAAATGTGTTACCGACAAAAACTTTCTATCAATTCATGGAATCAAAGGGTAAAACAGGGGGACAAAATAAGTTTCCGAGGGTATTAAAAAATATAGATTTAATTAATGAGTGGGAAGATTTTTTGAAAATTAAAGGCTAATATCTTTCAGTCGAAAGTCGTAAGAAAAGGCAAAAAAATCTTGTAATTTCTTATGACTTTCGACTGTTTATTTTATGAAAATTGTTTCCAAAGTATAACGATTCCAGACCCAATGAAAATTAATCCAGCCACTTGATTAATTCGTTTCATGACTTTTGCCGTTAAAATTCTTTTCATTTTATTGGCATAAAAAGCAATCAATGATTCTGCTATCATGGTTGCTGTCAGACTAAATAAAAAGAAAACAATCCGCTCATTTAAGGTCATTCCTTTTGCAACAAGGTAGGCAGTGGTTGTAAAGACGGCTAAATAATTAGAAGGATTCAGGAGATTTAAGAATAATCCAGAGGTAAAATAATAAATAAACGAGGTCAATTTTGAAGTGGGATAAACGATTTGAGTTTTTTGTTTAAAAAGACTAATAAATCCTAAGAGAAACAATAAACTTGCTCCAATAACTGAAATAATATCGTCAAAATGCTGAAAATTTGGCAGATAACTTGTTCCAAATACAGCGAAAAACATCAGGATTGCATCCGCAGCTGTAACTCCCAAAGCGATTAAAACTCCTCGTTTAACCCCATTGTCAATACTGGTTTGAATTAATCTAAAAAAAGCTGGTCCAAATGTAAAACATAGTAGAAATCCGTATAGAAAACCAAAAAATATAGCTTGAAACATTAGTTTAGGGTTAAATTCCTTTTAATCGAGCAACTTTCAAAATGGTAGCAATACTTAAAGAATCGGTTATTTCAGAATTCATAACCATTCGAACGGCTTCTTTAAGGCTAACTTTTTTAAGCATTAAAATTTCTGTATCGTCTGGTTCCGCCTCACCAAATTGTAAATTTTCCGCTAAAAACATAAATCCTACCTCATCAGTCACCGAATTTGAAGTATGCAATTTACCTAATTCTGTCCAATTTGAGGCAATTATTCCAGTTTCTTCCTTTAATTCCCGTTTCGCAGCTTCTAAATTATCTTCCTTAAAAGAGCCTCCACCCATTGGAATTTCCCAAGAATATTCTTTCAAAGGATAGCGATATTGACCAACAAGCCAAGTGTTATCTTCTTCATCCAAAGGAATTACAGCAATGGCTTTTAATTTAAAATGTGCAATACCATAAATTCCATCCTCGCCATTTGGTTTAATTACGTTTTCATGCCTAATATTTACCCAAGGGTTATCATAAACTTCACGGGATTCAATTATTTTCCAAGGATTCTCAAAATCATTCATTTCACAAAGGTATAACAGAAGGTATGAATTTTAAAATTGGAAATTCGTAACTTTGAGGTCGTAGTGAAAGTTATTAAGTTTCTAGGTTGATAAGATTCAAAAAAGTATTCCAGTATATTTTGAATAGAAAGAAATCTTTCTCAACTAAAACTTAACAGCTTTACAATTTAATAACTAAAGACTTAATCATGTTTTCTAAAAAATATAATTTAATCCTTACTTCTTTTGTCGTTGGTTTACTCTTGATGATTGCTAAATTTATAGCCTATTATCTTACTTATTCGAGTGCAATTCTGACGGACGCTTTAGAATCAATCATCAATGTGGTTGCGAGTGCTTTTGCTTTTTATGCTATTTATTTAGCATCGCAACCCAGAGATATGAATCATCCTTATGGACATGGGAAAATAGAGTTTTTTTCGGCTGGTTTAGAAGGAGTCTTGATTGTTTTAGCGAGTATTTTTATTGTGTTTCACGCCTCTCAAGAACTCATTAATCCTCAACCTGTCTTAGATTTAAAAATAGGTTTATCAATCATTTCAATTGGTGTAATTATTAACTATGGTTTAGGATATGTACTTGAAAAACAAGGAATTGAAAAAATGTCGCCCACTTTAATTGCCGATGGACAGCATTTGAAATTGGATGCCATTAGTGGATTAATTTTGGTTTCAGCGGTTTTAATTGTCTATATCACTCATATTTATTGGATTGATGGTTTTGCATCCATTCTTTTTGCACTTTTTATGGCGTGGAATGGTATCAAAATTATTCGTAAATCAATTGGTGGATTGATGGATGAAACGAACAATGAAGTTTTAGAAAAAGTGGTAAATATTCTGAAAAATAACCAAAAAAGTGAATGGATTGATATTCATAATATGAGAATTCAAGAGTACGGTTCCGATATTCATATTGACTGTCATTTGACTTTGCCAAATTACTGGGTTCTTGAAAAAGTGCATGAAACAGTTCATGAGTTTGAAGAAATTTTGGGTAAAGAATTTCCCTCTCACGTTGAGATTTTCATCCATACAGACCCATGTATGCCTGAGTGTTGCCATTATTGCAAAGTAGAAAATTGTCCCATACGACAGTCTCCACAAACAACAGTAATTGATTGGAATAAAGCAAATCTCTCCTTAAATCAAAAACATTTCGCCGAAAACATCTAAATTTATGCTTCTCCAACCAATTATTAATCTTGTTGATATTCTTTCAAAAAAAGGAGTCAAAAATGCCCTTATTTCTCCAGGTTCTAGAAATGCCCCCCTGACAATTGCTTTAGTTCGTCATCCAGATATTATCACAAAATCTATCTCAGATGAACGTTCTGCGGCTTTTATTGCCTTGGGAATGGCTCAAAATTTAAAACAACCCGTGGCAATTTGTTGTACTTCGGGTTCAGCGGCATACAATTATGCCCCAGCCGTTGCGGAGGCATTTTTTCAAGAGATACCGTTAATTATTCTGACAGCAGATCGTCCAAAAGAATGGATTCATCAACATGATGGACAAACGATTTATCAAAACGATATTTTTGGAAAGCACGTTAAACAAAGTTTTGAAATAGGGACTGATTATTCACATCCAGATTCGATTTGGCATATTGAAAGAACGATAAATCATGCCGTAAATTTGGCAAAATCTTATCCGCAAGGACCGGTACACATCAACATTCCCTTACGAGAACCATTCTATCCAGCTGAAAATGAGGGAATTAGTTTTGGTAGCGATAATAGAATTATTGAAGTGTTAAATTGTGAAAGAGAGTTAAGTAAAACGCAATGGCATGATATTTTGAATAAATTTCAAGCCTACGATAGTATATTAATTGCGGGTGGACAACAGGAAAACAATGCTGAACTAACCAATATTTTACAAAAACTTCAAGATGAATTTTACGTTGTTTGTATTGGAGATACAATTTCTAATGTAGGATTTGATGCCATCTCGAAGCATGATATTTATTTGAAACCAGAAAATGAAAACTTACGACCAGAATTATTAATAACTTTTGGTAAGTCATTTATTTCTAAAGGGTTAAAAACATTTTTAAGAAAAAATAAAGCCATTGAACATTGGCATCTTCAAATTGGAGAACATTTGATTGATACGTTTCAATCGCTTACAAAAATTATTCCTGTTCAACCTCTTTATTTCTTTACAAAAATTTATGAAGATTTAGATTTTGAAAAATTTAGAGCAGGAGAGGAGGATAGAGACGAAAATTATAAAAATGAATGGTTAAGTTATGAAAGAAAAGCAACTATTTATTTAGAACGGTTCTTTCAAGAAACTATTCATAAAGACCATTTCAATGAATTTTATGTTATTAAAAAACTAATGGATTCATTGCCCGAAAATTGTCAGCTACATTTGGCAAACTCAATGTCAGTTCGTTATGCAAATTACATTGGCGTAGATTTTAAGAAAAATATCGAAGTTTTTGCCAATCGAGGAACGAGTGGGATTGATGGCTGTGTTAGCACTGCCGTTGGACAGGCGTTATCAACGGATAAATTAGTATTTCTTTTGATAGGTGACGTTGCTTTTTTCTACGATAGAAACGGTCTTTGGAATCGCTATTTGCCTGACAATTTAAGAATTATGTTGCTAAATAATCACGGAGGAGGTATTTTTAGAATAATTGATGGCCCGAATAAACAGCAAGAATTAGAGGATTATTTTGAAACTGTACAAGATTTAAACGCTAAGAATACAGCTTTAGATGCAAATATTGAATATTGTCATGTCAAAACTGAAGGGGACTTAAAGTCAAATATTGATTCATTCTTTTCACCCATGGGAAAATCAAAATTGATTGAAATTGAGACCAATAGTAAAACAAATGCAGAAGTTTTTAAGATGTTTAAATTGGGGTTTAATAGTTAATTGGGCGAAATTTTCAAACATAAAACGGGTAAAATTAATTTTTGATTTTACCCGTTTTATGTTTATTCCGATATTTAGTAATTACTCTTTTCCAAATTCACCCACCGCTCTAATTTCGATATCTTCACTAACAACCGCAAATGGCATTCCACCAATTCCAAAATCAGTACGTTTTACAGTTCCAGTTAATTTAAACCCTGCAATTGGTTTTTGAGTTCTTTGATTTTTACCCATACCATTCAATGTTAAATCAAAGGTCGCAGGTTTAGTAACACCTTTCATAGTAAGATTTCCTGCTAATTTGTATTTCTTAGCATCCACTTTAGAGATAGAAGTACTTTTGAAACTAATGGTTGGAAACTTCTCAGCATCAAACATATCAGCTTTTTGTAAATGACCATTACGCATATCATTTCCAGTTTCAACGCTGTTTACATCGGCAGTAAATTCAAAAGTTGCATCCGAAAAGTCTTCTTTTTCAGACATAATTGAAGCATCAAATTTCTTGAAATTACCATCCACTTCCGATAACATTAAATGCGTTACGGTGAATCCTACCCTTGAATGAGCCTTATCAGCGTTCCATTTTTGAGCAAACGTTGATAAAGAAATACTTAAAATACTGATTAAAATTGCGATTTTTTTCATTGTTTTATTGATTATGATTAAATTAATTATACGGAATTTGAATTAATTGTTCGACTCGCCACCTTTTACATCATCGTTTTTAACTGATTTAGATTTCTTTTCTACAAATTTCATATTGCCTATTTTATAGCTAAACGTCAACTTTAGATTTTGATTATAAATGTTATTTACACTTACTTGACTAAACACGGGAGATTCCAACGTAGAAGTCATCTTCATTCCGCCAAAGAAATTCTCTGTGGCTAAACCGATACTTCCTTTTTTGTTAGTAAAGTCTTTTTTCACACCTATTGAATACTCTGCTGTACCAATTGATGACCCTTGTAATTGTACTTGATTGCCTCTCATTCCACCAAATGCTTGAATTCCCCATCCATGATTCAAAGATAATTGAGATGAAATTCGACCGTTTACAGTAACTCCAGAATTATTAATCGTTGAAAAGGTTCCATTTGCATTTTGAGTTTGACCATCTAAATAACTATAAAATACATCAATACCTCCATTCAAAGACCATTTAGGCATTATAAAAGTATTACCGAAAATGTTTGCTCCAAATGTTTGTTGTTTCCCAATATTCTGAAAAGTGCTAACAATGGTACCCGCTAAAGTGTCGGAAGGGGAACTTAATCGAATAATTGAGTTATTAACTTGACGACCAAATAATGACAAATTTAAGTAAGTTCTATTAATATTCGTACTATAACTTAACTCAATATTATTGGACACTTCGGGTTTTAAATTTGGATTTCCAATCGAAATATTTTGAGCATTTGCAGAATTTGCATTTGGATTAAGTTGTTGTAAACCAGGACGTTGAATTCTATTATTATATGCTAATTTCAAAGTTGATTTTCCTAACCTTTTAGAAATATTAATGCTTGGAACTAAATTGCCGTAGTCGGGAATTGCAATATCACTTTTTAAATCATTGGCGGTAATCGTGGTATATTCATATCGAGTTCCAACTTTAAATGTATATTTATTTTTTGTCGAATACGTATAAGAAAGATAAGCCGATGAAATATTTTGTTTGTAGTTTAATAATCCAGCAGGATTTTTGGCATCAGAACTAAATAAACCTGTACTACCCGCAAAAAGATATTTGTAATCACTATTTACTTGTCGGTTTATAGTTTTAAGACCTACTTCAAACATCTGATTTTGCTTAATCGGTGTTTGATAATCAGTCTGAATAGTAATTTCTTGATTAGTATTCCCATTCAAATTTTTCTGACGACTCAATAATACCTTTTCTTGATTCAAAATATCTGCGTCAAAGTTATTAGTTAAATTACTTTTACTATACTGAGTTGAAATTGACCATTCTTGTTGTGGTTTAAAAGTACGAATATAATCAAAATTCACATCAATATTATTTGATAAATCCTTACTATCAACATTTCTGAATCCAGTATTATTGAGAGAACTATTTACGAACGACTTTGTAATATAATTTTGATTACGGTCAAAATTTCTGGTTCCAAAGGCAACCGAAGCACTCAACGATTGATTTTTGTCGAGTTGGTAATCAAAACCTAAATTATATCTTCCAAATAATCCATTAACTTGTGCATCCGAACTTTGCTGGGTGAGTAATGAAACCCCATTTTTTACGGTAGTTTGGTTTAAAGTTGCTGCCGATTTATTGTAGAGAAGTCTTCCAAATCCACCCAAAGTCATTCCAAATTTACCGCTACGATAACTTCCATTCAATCCTAAATTTGAAGCACGAAGCCCAACACCCGAATCTAAATTCAAGGTCAATCCTTCAATTGAAGACTTTTTGGTAATAATATTAATAATTCCTGCCGAACCCTCAGCGTCATACTTTGCTGACGGAGAAGTAATAACTTCCACGGTTTTGATCAAATCCGCTGGAATCATTTTGAGAGCATCTGCAATGCTGCTCGCCACAATCGTGGAAGGTTTATTATTAATGAGTACTTTAATATTTGTTGTTCCTCGTAAAGACACATTTCCGTCCAAATCCACCGTAAGCATGGGTACTTTTTTCAATACGTCCGAGGCATCACCACCTTTGGCAAGCATATCCTTTTCAGCATTATAGACCAATCTATCCACTTTTTCTTCAATTAATGCCTTTTCAGCCGTAACTGTGACACCCGCTAACATTTTGGTTTGGGGAGTCAATTTAATAACACCTAAATCGACGTCTTTTCCTTTTTCAATGGTAATATTATCAATAACTTTCGATTTATAACCGATAAAAGAAATGCTCAATCTGTAATTTCCTGTCGCAACTTTTGCTAAAGAAAACTTGCCTTTATCATCAGCAATAGTACCATCAACGGGTTTTTTAGTGTCTTTATTAATGAGAGCAATATTGGCATATTCAACCGCAACTGTTCCTGCTGAATCAATGATATAACCCAAAATTTTTGAATTTCCTTTCGGTGCATTACCTTCAAAAGTTGGCGTGTTTCCTTGCTGAGAATTATTTCTACCTCTACCGTTGCTCTCTCCGCTACCACCCATTGGAGGACCGCCAGGAAATTGCGAGAATGCAACGTTACTCATGAAGAGTAGGAGAAGAATGAATTGAAATGTCTTTTTCATGATTCTAAATTTTTGTTGGATGCTTAATCTGTCAAACTGTTCAGAGAATTAATTTCTGTGACAAATCAACTACTTTAAAATGAGGAGAAAAATTGAAATAGACAAGTAGTGAAAACCACTCGACAAGTCAGCGGAAACTTCAATAAAATGGAATTGTCGGCTATTAAAGTCAACTTATCTAATAAAATGAGGCATGTGTAGAAAAAAGATGTTTTATTTTTTTCAAATTTCAACAAAAAAATTAGTTCTTAATTTTTTTGTTGAAATTTGATGTTAGAATTCTCTTTAAAATATAAAATCACTGAAATTTCCTCATAAAAGGACAAATCTCATTTCCTAAATATTTCAAGATATGCAATCTTTCATTCAAAAAAATAGAATATTTTTAATTCATCTTTCATTTTGGTGTTTGTATTTTTCTTTCTTTTATTATCAAATTTCTTTTACTCGTCATGGGGAAGAAGTTAATTATTCAAGGGCATTTTTTGATGCTTCAACGCATATTCTGATGATGGCAACTTTGAGTTATTTGAATTACTTTTTCTTACTTCCCCGATTTCTTATCCATAAAAATCTCTTAAAGTATTTGTTTGAGTTTATAATTCCTTTCGTAATAATTGTTACCCTTCATATTTACCTAAAACGATATATTTATGCTGATTTAAGTGGATCAAGAAAGTTTTTACATTCGACTAAATTTGTTTTACAGGACGCATCCATTACACTTTTTATCGCCATTTTCGTAGGAATGTTGAAATTTGCTGAAGATTGGTTAGCCTTAGAAGGAAAAAGGAAGGAACTTGAAAATGAAAAATTAACGGCTGAATTGACTTTTTTAAAAGCCCAAATTAATCCTCATTTTCTGTTTAATACGCTTAATAATCTTTATTATTTAGCCTTTACCAATTCTCCAAACACCACTGAGGTAATTGCCAAATTATCCCAAATGATGCGATACATGATTTATGATTCCAATCATGAAAAAGTATTTTTAAGTAAGGAAATTGAGTATATTGAGAGTTATATCAGCTTAGAAAAATTAAGACTCAATAATCAAATTCCTATTAATTTTGTGGTTGAAGGAAACGTAAATCAAGTAAAGATTGTCCCGTTAATTTTGATAACTTTTTTAGAAAATGCGTTTAAACATGGAGTCAGTAATAACTCAATTAATGCTTTTATTTCAGCAAATTTATCTGTACAAAATAAAGGATTGATTTATACCGTTAAAAATAGTAAATTGGAGACAAATAATCATGAAAAATCGGGTATTGGCTTGCAGAATGTGAAGCGGAGATTAGATTTGAGTTACCCTGAAAAAAGCCATTTGGAGGTAATTGAAACAGAAAATGAGTATAATATTAGTTTAACATTGGACATTTCTTAAAATATAAATTAGACAAAATGGCACACACTTGTATCATTGTTGAAGATGAACCCTTGGCACGTACTTTGATGGAAAATTACATCCAAAAAGTACCGTATCTGCATTTGGTACAGTCGTTTTCCAATCCGTTGAAAGCCTTAGAATATCTTCGTGAAAATACCGTAGATATTCTTTTTTCGGATATTCAAATGCCTGAAATTACGGGGATTACCTTACTGAAAATTTTACAAAAAAAACCGTTGATTATTTTAACAACCGCCTATTCTGAATATGCCATCGAAGGATATGAATTAGATGTTTTAGATTATCTCTTGAAACCAATAACCTTCGAGCGATTCTTGAAATCAGTTGAAAAGGCTACTTTACGATTAAATGGAAATTTATTGCCTAAGACACCCGAAAAAAATGTTTCAGAAAATTTTCCTTTAATTGTTCCTACAGAATCGATTCAACCTTTTATTTTTATGAAGGATGGCACGAAATTAGTAAAAATTCGCCTTAACGAAATTATGTATATTGAAGGTTTGAAAGACTACGTTACCATCTATACTTTACAACAAAAAATTGTTTCGCTACAAACCATAAAATCGCTGGAATCGACTTTACCTGAAAAACAATTTATCCGAATTCATAACTCTTATATCGTTGCTTTGGAATGGATTGAGGCGATTCAACGGGAAAAAGTGCAAATTGGGAAGGTATTTTTACCCATCAGTGATACTTATCGAAAAGCCTTTAAAGATTTTATCGAGAGGAATTAAAAGATCAATTTTCAATAATTTTATCAATTTTAAACTTTATACAAATGAAAAAAAACAGCATCCTTTTCTTTTTTTTATTTACTTTTATTTTTACAAATTCCTTTGCTCAGACTCCCAAAAAGGGCAAATGGATTGCTTTATTTAACAAAAAAAATCTTTCAGGGTGGAAGATTTATGGTACCGAAAAATGGTATGTAGAAAATGGTGAATTAATCTGTGAAAGTGGTTCAGACAAAGAATATGGCTATCTAGGAACTGATCAAAAATTTAAAGATTTTGAATTGAGTTTACAGTTCAAACAAGAAGCTAACGGAAATAGTGGAGTATTCTTCCATTCTTCGATTGAGGGAATAAAAATTACGGGATGGCAAGCGGAAGTAGCTCCTCCTGGACATTGGACGGGCGGAATTTATGAATCTTATGGACGTGGCTGGCTTATAAAACCTACGGACGATAAAGATAAAGCTTTGAAAATGGGAGAATGGAATAAAATGAAGGTAAAAGTTATCGGCAATAACGTAAAGACGTATTTAAATGGCCAAGAAATGATAACGTTTACTGACGATAAAATTGGCTCGGTTGAGGGAATTATTGCTTTACAGATTCACAGTGGCGGAGGCATAAAAGTTAAGTGGCGGAAGATTAAGGTTCGGGAAATATGAGTTAATTCTCTTCATAAAAAAAAGGTCGTTGATTTACTTTCAACGACCTTTTTTGTTTATTAGTACAGTACTATCTTCAAGCTTAATTGATTCTATTCTATCATCAACTTTACAAATCATTCAATCCTTTTCCAGTCATAATTTGCTGAATACAGGTTGAAACCGTTGCCTTCCGAGTTTTGGCTTGTTTGGGTGCATAGAAATGCAATAAGTAAGCTCGTTGCCGCCTGTGTATTCTCCGTTTGTTAAATTAAAATACCATGGGAATCATTCAACAAAGCACCTTTAACAAACAAAACCGCACAATATTCTTTAAAATCGTGTATTAAAACGACGTTACTATTCTGAAAAGTGTAGCAAGGAACACCCCATTTCAGTTCTTCGGTCAGTCCACAATCAAGAACAATTATTCTCAATTGCTCCAATTCTGTCTGCCATTTGCTGGCTTTATTAAAATAAAAATCAACTTTAGGATTCATGGCGTTGGTTATTTTGAGATTTTAATGTTTGTGAGGTTTGTTAGCACAACTATTCAATTACACTCAAATACTTGGCTTTTTTTACTCTGGTTTGTATGCTCCTAAAAATTTATGTCCGTTGAAATGCACCAAATGGTCTGGGTTGTCAGCTATCCATACTTCTGTTTCCCAAGCAACGTCCAACATCCATTTTCTAAATTCTAATCTTGTCAAAAAACTGGTTACAAAAATGAGTTCTGCTTTGCACTCCTTCAATATTTTTTTGAGTGTCAACACTCTTATTTCGCTCATTGGTCCAGAACTGTGAACAGCTTCAATTAAATAAAGCCAATTATTTTTCTTGCTGTAAGCAATTATGTCGGGCAATTCATCGTGTGAAAGTTCAAAAAAATTAAGTTTTTTTAATTCTTCGATTTCAATATGCAAAGACTTGTGTGAAGTGTCTCCAATATACAACACAATGCAATCGTTACCAAAACGGGGTAAAAACTGTTCTATAATTTCTTTCTGTAAAACATTGTGTTCGCCAAGAGAAAGTTCAAGTACCTTCCCGCTTGGAAGTTTTATTGGTATTTTTTCAATGTTTCTTTTTCGTTCTAATATTTCAGAAAGTGAAGGCTTGTTTTTGTTGAAGGTTTTTAAAGCCTTATCCCAATGTACTGTTTTATAGGTTACAATTAGATTTTTGAAGTCCGTTTGCAAGGTATAACCTCGTGTCGGGTCGTTAGTTGCTGAACCTTTATTAACGCCACTATTCTCTATAATATCGGCAATTACTAATAATTTTAAATCTTTTCTACGAATGTCGTCATAAGAACCTGATGAAATTTTCTCTTCAAAATGTACATTTACAAAAGTTATAATTGCCCTTGATTTTAAATTCGTTTTCTCTTTTGCTTCTTTCCAATTTTTAATAACTCCTGCTACTGCCAAAAAGCAGACTGCCATTCTTTCCAAAGTCCTTTCTGTTTTATTCACAGGAATTCCCACACTTTCCAAAATGTCAAGTGCCTCATTAATAATTGTTTGAACAGCCTTTGATTTTGTGCTTTTCGGGATATAATTCTTCATGTTTTAAAATAGGGTTAGCACATTATTCGGTTGATAATTGCTTTCTAAAACTTCATCTGCTGTACAAACAATTTCTGAATTGTAACATTCTTTAATTGATAATGCTATTTGATATGCTAAAAGCGGTGGCACAGCATTACCAATTTGATTAAACCGTTGTGTTTCATTTCCAACAAATTCAAACCAGTCAGGAAAGCTTTGAAGTCTTGCCGCTTCATTATGTAGAATTCTTCTTCTTCTGCCGTCCGAAAGCTTAACTCGTTGCATATCGCCAGTAGCACCTGCTAAATTTCTGCAAGTCAAAGTTCTGGCAGGTCTGTCAGAATATAAATCTCTTGGATTTATGCAAGCCGATGCCTTTTCATAATTAGCTACATATCTATCTTGTGCCTCATTCAAAAATTTGCTTTCTTCGGGTGTGGTCAACATTGTATCGCCAATGGCTTCTCCAACTGTAACTTTTTTACTTATTTGCTTTGGGAAATTAAATTTTGCTCTATGCCCAATTACAAAAAGTCTTTCTCTATTTTGAGGAATACCAAAGTTTACAGCATTTAAAAGTTTATAATCAATAAAATAACCCAATTTTTGCAATTCTTCAATTACTAAATCAAAATACCATTTATTTGAATATAAAAGTCCTCTTACATTCTCAAACATAAATACTTTTGGTTGTAATTTTCTGACGGCATCTATAAAAATAGGAAAACCATCTCTCGAATCTTCCATTCCTTTTTGGTGACCACCAACACTAAAAGGTTGGCAAGGTGGACCTCCAATAATAATGTCAGCTTGAGGATATTGAAATTCAAGGTCAAGTTTTGCTACTATGCATCTGCCTTTTAAATTTTTATTGTATGTATTTGTTGCTGAATTATCCATTTCATAGCCAATAGTTTCATAGCCAACTGCTTCAAAACCCAAAGACAAGCCACCACAACCAGCAAATAAGTCCAAAACAACTTCGTTTTCAGTTATTTTAGGTGTTAAAGTTTGATTTATGTACTCTATATAATTCATTTAATAAAATGTTAAATTTACTTGCTCAAAGATAGTCGAAATATTACATCTGAAAGGCAACTTGATAAACTTTTGGCTTGTCAGTAACTTCACTTTGGAATACAATCTCACTCCAACCCCTTCCCAATCTCGAAATTCTCTTTAGCCTTCAAATTATCCCCTTTTTTCTGATAATATAGCCCTAAGTTTTGATACGCCAAACCATTTTTATCATTCAGTCGGATAGATCTTTCAATTAATTCTTTTGCTTCTTCCAATTTTCCTAAATTTATCAAAATCAAACCTTTATTGTTCAAATAAAAAGGTTGAGCGGGTTCTTGTGCCAAAGCAAGATTAACCTTTTTCAAGGCTTCGTCAAATTTCTTTTCTTGATTTAAAATAAAAGCTAAATTGTTAAGGGCAAAATCTTGTCTTGGGTCAAAAGAAATAGCTTTTTCAAAACTCTTTTTTGCCAAAGTAAAGTCTTTGTTTTCAAAATACAAATACCCTTGATTAGTGTAAGCCTCAGCATTTTTAGGATTCAGTAAGATAGCTTTTTCATAATCTGCCGTTGCTCCAGCCGTATTTTGCAATTGAACTTTCACATCCGCCCGACTTACATAATAAAAAGATGAATCTTTAAAAGGAATCGCCAATTTATCATAATCTAACATTGCATTTTGAAAATCACCTTTTAAAAAAAGTGCCTCTGCACGATTGTAGTAGGCTTCCCAATATTTTTTATCAATTTCAATTGCCTTATCAAAATCTTTCAAAGCATTGTCTATTTTTTCAATTTTTTGATAGGCTAAACCCCGATTATTATAAGAATCTGCAAATTTTGGGTTCTGTTTTACCGATTCATCAAACCAATGAATGGCATCTAAATATTCTTTTTCTTTAAGCTTTTGATTGCCCCTTTTGAAAAATTTAATTGATTCTTCGGTTTTATCAGTCCCACAAGAAAATAGGAGAGGGGCGACACTAAAAATAAGGAGATATTTTATTATTTTCACGTATAATTAAATTTAATCTTAAAATATTTATAAAATGGAAACTACTAAAACCAGCGATTTTCAATCTTTAAAGGAATTTTATCCTTATTATTTAACCGAACACGCCAATTCTACTTCAAAATTACTGCATTTTATCGGAACAACGTTGTTTTTCGTTATCCTGATTTACGTAATTTATACGGCTCAATATAACCTGTTGTGGTTTATGCCCGTAGTTGGATACGCTTTTGCATGGGTGGGACACTTCTTTTTTGAAAAAAATAAACCCGCTACTTTCAAGTATCCATTTTATAGTCTCGCTAGTGATTTTATCATGTATTTCGACATTCTGAGGGGAAAAGTTAAAATTTGAACTATGAATCAATCCCATTTGTTCCTAATTTTGTATAAATAATTAAATAACAGAATACAATGATTAAAGCTGAAATGCTGACCGATAGAGGTCTAATGGTGATTGAATTTTATGAGCAAGATGCTCCAATTCACGTAAAAAATTTTACTGATTTAGCTAAAAAGGGTTTTTACGATGGATTAACTTTTCATAGAGTAATTCCAAATTTCGTGATTCAAGGTGGTGATCCAGATGGAACGGGTGGTGGAGGTCCAGGTTATTCAATTCCAGATGAATTAACGGGTGGAAATCAATATCACGATCGTGGCGTTTTGTCAATGGCTCACCGTGGACCAAACACGGGCGGTTCACAATTTTTTGTGTGTCATAGTCGTGACAATACGGCCCATTTAGACCGTAAACATACTTGTTTCGGAAAAGTGGTTGAAGGGTTAGACGTAATTGATAAAATACGTGAAGGCGACCAAATTCAAAAAATTACGGTTATTGAAGCAGAAGCGTAAACAGGTTGTAGGTTTTTGGGATTAGATTCTATAACGACTAACCCCTAAACCTAACCCCTAAATCCTGAAAATATGTACTTTATTGGAGAACTATCAGGTTCAAGTCCTGACATGAAAATATCCTTGTATAAATGGAATGCCAAATTTTTCATTAAATTTGAAACGCCGGATTTAGAACAGGTTTACAAAATTTCTGAAATGGATGCTTCCGAAGCTTCAATCCGTGAAATGATTAATGATCTGTTTATTCAAAAAGTTATTTTGCGATTTCGGGAAATGTATGCGGACATGGGGGAGATTTTTTAAATATTGAAGATGACTTCCTTTCAAAGGAAGTCATCTTCAATATTTAAATTTTCGCTAAAGGTGAATTCTTTTCCTTCGCTAAAGCATTAAATGTTAATTTATCCGCCAATTTTGGAAACAGTTTATTTATTAAAATAATCGCCTTTCCTTGTAAAGTCAAAACCATATCTCTATCACGGTTTTTGACAGCTCTCAAAATTCTATCCGCCACTTCCTCTGATGACATCATATTGCCTTCATCCCGCATAGATTCACCCTTTGAATTACCATCTGACCCCAAGGATGCCACCCGAATATTAGAAGCGGTGAAGCCTGGACAAGCCGTTAGAACATGAACTCCTGTGTGCATCAATTCTGTCCGTAAAGCCTCTAAGAAACCATTAACCGCAAATTTTGAAGCAGAATATCCTGAGCGAACGGGTAAACCTCTATATCCCGCAATAGATGAAACGCCCACGATAGAACCTTTGGTTTCTTTAATGTAGGGTAGGGCATATTTAGTAGCATAAACCGTTCCGTAGAAATTAATATCCATCACCGCTTTGATAACATTCAAATCACAATCCGCAAACATTGAACGCATCGAAATTCCTGCGTTATTTATGAGAATGTCAATTTTGCCGTATTGCTTAATTGTTTTTTTAATCATTTCAACGTTATCAGCTTCGATACTAACATCAGAAACCAAGGCGAAGTTTTCAATGCCAGTTTTTGTTAACGCTTGACTGACTTCCATCAAAGGTGCTTCTTTTCGCCCCGTAATGACAATTTTAGCTCCTTCTCGCCCAAAAGAAAATGCCAAAGCCTTTCCAATTCCCGATGACGCTCCCGTGATGATGACTACTTTATCTTTCATGTATGTGATTTATATTTTTACAAAATTCCCTCATTTTCTTAAAACTCACATCTTTTTATCAATATAAATTTTTAGACTCCGTACTTTTGTGGTGTATGCGTAAAACGGATAAACAGTCCGTAAGCATAGAATTCACCGGACAATGCTGTCCGTTTTACAATTTATAATGAAAAAGAAAAAAGAAAATACCATTTTTGAGAATGTTTTAGTAGAAGATTTTGCTTCCGATGCAAAATGTATCAGTCGAATTGATGATAAAGTAATCTTCATCGAAGGTCCCGTTGCCCCAGGTGATATAGTGGATCTAAGAGTAATGAAATCCAAGAAAAGTTTCATGGAAGCCGTGGCTTTTAATATTCGCCCAGAATCAAAATATCGAACCGAAATTACCTGTCAACATTTTGGAACTTGCGGAGGCTGTAAGTGGCAACATATTGATTATCAGGTACAATTGGACTTCAAAACCAGACAAGTTACGGATGCTTTGCAAAGAATTGCAAAAGTAAAATTACCCGAAATAAAGCCCATTTTTCCTTCTGCCGATATGTTTTATTATCGCAATAAATTGGAATATACCTTCTCTCAAAACCGTTGGTTAACGAAAGAACAAATGGATTCGGGTGAAGAATTTTCAAGAAATGCCCTTGGTTTTCACATTCCGAGACGTTTTGATAAAATATTGGATATCGAAAAATGTTACCTCCAACCAGACCCTTCAAATGCTATTCGTCTAGCATTGAGAGATTTTACTCAAAAACATAATTTAGATTATTACGAACAAATAAAACAGGAAAAAGGAGCCTTGCGTAACCTCATTATCAGAACCGCTAATACGGGCGATTTGATGGTAATTGTACAATTTGCTTATTGCCAACCCGAAGATATTGACTTGGTAATGAACCATTTGGCGTTGAAATTTCCAGCAATTACTTCTTTGAATTATATCATCAATACCAAAGGAAACGACACTTTCTTTGATTTGGAAGTAGTAAACGTAAAAGGATTTCCTTACATAGTAGAGGAAATGGAGGGACTCCTTTTTAGAGTTGGACCAAAATCTTTCTTCCAAACTAATTCAAAACAAGCCTTTGAATTATACAAAATTACTCGGGAATACGCTGACTTACTGGGAGATGAGTTAGTGTATGACCTTTATACAGGCACAGGAACCATCGCCAATTTTGTAGCCCGACAAGCTAAAAAAGTAATTGGTTTAGAATACGTAGAAATGGCGGTTGAAGATGCAAAAGTCAATTCTCAAATTAACAATATCACCAATACAGCGTTTTATGCGGGCGATATGCGAAAATTGTTGAGTTATGACTTCGTTAGCCAACATGGACGGCCAGATACCGTTATCACCGACCCCCCACGGGCAGGAATGGATGAACCTGTCGTAAGAGTTTTATTAGAAGCCGCTCCCAAGAGAATTGTCTACGTGAGCTGTAATCCTGCAACACAGGCCAGAGATATAGCCATATTAGATGAAAAATACGCTGTCACTGCTGTTCAACCCGTAGATATGTTCCCTCAAACACATCATGTGGAAAATGTAGTTCGATTAGATTTGAGGTAAGATAAAAATGAATCACTAATTAAGACCCTTATCTACTACGGGTTCTTAATTAATGATTCATTTTAAAAAGTAAAAAGCCCTTACTGAAAAAATCAGTAAGGGCAATAGTAGTTGCGGGAAGCAGGATCGAACTGCCGACCTTAGGGTTATGAATCCTACGCTCTAACCATCTGAGCTATCCCGCAGTATTAATCTGGTGCAAAAGTAAGAATTTAAATATTTTAAGACAAATCATTTTAGCATTTTTTTTAAACTATTTCCTTACGTCCTGATTATCAAGTAATTAATTTATTAAATTTTTTAAAAGCGTATTTGGCATAAATTAAACTATTTTAAGGTTTAAGTTATTGATAATCAATCACTAAGTAGCTATAATCGTCCAATTTTTTGGTAAAACTAAAAAAAAAGTTTGCTAATATCATTAACAATGATACCTTTGCCATTACAGAATTAAGGCATTTTTAATGCCGATGTATTTTTAAATTAATTTTTTTTTCGAGAATACGCTAAATCCTTTAAAAATATGACTAAACATAAATTTATCGCAGAATTTGAGTTAAGAGCCTCTCCAAAAGTGCTATTTCCATATATTAGTTCAGCTTCGGGTATGCAACAATGGTTTGCTGAGAAAGTTATTCTGAAAGACAGTACAACTTTTGATTTCCTTTGGGATGGTGAAAGTCATATTGCTAAGCTTTCACAATTAAGATTAAATAAATCTGCAAAATTCGATTTTGTTCCTCCAAATAGTGATGAAAAAGACCATAATTATCTTGAATTCAAAATGGATGTTAGTGATTTAACAGGTTCAACGTATTTAAAAATTGTTGATTATTCCATGAATACAGACGAAGAAGAACTCAATGAGTTATGGGGAGATTTAATCTATAAATTGAAGGAAATCGTAGGCAGTTAAGAAATTTTAACGATGTTAAGAAATCAATTTTATGTATTTTTGCGTTCTTAGTGGAACGCACGATGCTCGTGTTTCATCCCGAATCACGAGCATTTTTATATTTCAATCAATGATAAAAAAAATAGATAAATTAATCCTCAAATCCTTCTGGCAACCATTTTTTATGACCTTGACAGTGGTGATTTTTATATTCTTGATGCGCCTTATTATTGCTTATTTTGCTGATCTTTTCGGTAAAGATTTGGGCTTAGAATTATACCTTAAACTCTTCTTTTATTTTAGTTTAATTACCATTCCAATTGCCTTACCTTTAGCCATGTTGCTTTCAACTTTGATGACTTACGGAAATTTAGGCGAATACTTTGAATTAACGGCCCTTAAAAGTGCGGGTATTTCCATAACCAGAGCAATGTTGCCTATGTTTGTGGTGGCAGTTTTGATAAGTATTTTTGCTTTCTGGTTTAATAATGTTGCCCTGCCTTGGGCGAATCTCAAAGGATATAGCCTTTTGTATGATATAAAAACGACTAAAACAACGCTCAATATTAAGGAAGGGATTTTTTATACCGATTTGCCTGGATACAGTATTAAAGTTGCCAAAAAATATCCTGATAATAAATCGCTCAAAAATATTGTCATTTTCGATCATACAAAAAACGACGGCGACCGCCACGTAACCATTGCGGATTCCGCTCAGATGTACACCATTATGAATAAACAATACTTAATCTTTGAATTGTTTAACGGCAATGATTACACGGAAGATGCTGATAAAACGGGTAATTCCGACCAAACGGATATGTCGGCGAATGCTTTTAAAAAGAGTAAAGTAATCATGAGTTTATCAGCCTTTGATATGCATAAAACCGAAGAAGACCAATTTAAGCATCATCAAATGATGCGGGGAATTTCGGATTTATCTAATGATTCAGACTCCTTGAAAAAAGCATACAAATCTTTAAATCAAAGTTTTTTAACCAATGCTTCAACTTATTATACGTATGAAATGAAATTTATTCCAAAGAGTTCTGTAGTTGGGAAAAAGTTATTATCACAAAAGAATAATGCGGTACTAGATTCTATTGTCAAGAAGAGAATGGATAAAGTCACTTTTCCAACTCAAAATATTGATTATGCACTCGGACAAGCAAATAATATTTATACTTATAATGAAACGAACCATAGT
>JANXRS010000463.1 GCA_025356745.1 Arcicella sp. | reverse complement strand
GGTAGGTTTTGCGGATAGTTTCTTCCGTAGTTTTTGAATTATAGAGGTTTCCTCCTCCACCATAAATTTGAATATCTATGAAAGAGGAAGCAATATTAAACCCCTTTAAATCAATGACATACATATCAGAATCAAGTGTTTCTTGATAATCTATTTTACTAATTTTATCTCCTTTAATTAATAAAACTTGGTCTTCAATAATTTCTTCGGAGGTGAATATTTTACCGTTTTTTAGTGCGTACATTTCGTAGCTTTAAATAATGAACTTTGAGTAATGAGATAAAACTACACAATACAATTCATTTCTCATAGCTTACAGCTCAAAGCTATTTACAAATCCACCATTTCCACTACAATTTTCCAAGCATCTTTTGCTTCTTGCTTATAAATACGAAGGTAAGTCCCTGATTTACCCGCACCCGAAATTACTCCATAAACACAAACCAAATCACCTGCATTGGAAGAAATTGCTTTTAAACCTGTGTAAACTAAGTTTTTATCATAGGTTTTTTTTAGAAATACTTTTGCATTTTCGTTTCCAACGATAGGCTTCATATTTTTACGATATATGATACAATTTTTAGCAAGATGGGGTTCAAATGGATTCAAAGATTTTTTTGCATTTTTCCAATAAAAATGGTCATTCATAAAAACCATTCGCTCGGCTAAAACCATTTGATTTTTAAACTCATAAGGCTTAAATACTGGATAGTTTTCTTTAATATTCGTACCATTGGCAATGACTTCATCATGCGAAACTTCCATATCAACTGCTACTTTCCAAGAATTATCGGCTTGTTTTTTCCACAGCGTAACAAAGCTTCCAAACGCACTTGATTTTTCCTCGGCTTTGGTAATATGAAATTGATAAGTTCCAACAGTATAACCCAAATCTGAGGAACCAGCAATTTCAGCAATGATTGGTTGCCAAGTAATAACTCCTTTGAAATTATTTTTTTGCCAATATTCCAAACCGTTTACAGGCATTGATTTATCGAAAACAATAGATTCTTTCGACAAAAAATCAAGGAGTGCTGTTTTAGTTCCTTTATCAATTGAGGCTTGGGCAAATGTTTTTTCGGTTTCTACAAGTTGCTGTAAACTTTCTTTTTGCTTTTGGTCTTGAGCGAAAAGCAATATTGGAAATAAGATAAAAAATAGGGTTAAGTTTTTAATAATCATGAACTTATTTGTCTATGAGCCTGTGTGCTCGTTGTATTCAAACATAAATAGTTGGATAAGTTTGTATTTTTACATGAAAACGAACTAAAATTAGTTAAATTATTTTCTCCCTGTACGACTATTTCCTCCTTTCTTAACGTTCCTATTTTTCCTTTCTCCACCACTACTTGAAGTTTTACCAAAACTCCCCTTTCTAGCCTCTTTTCCACCCGCAATTATCTGTTTTTTCTGAGAGGCTTCTTTCTGTTTTGCCTTTACTTTAAAGTCCTTTTTTTCGTGAAATGCGCCCTTAAAATCTGGGTCTTCCTTTTTTCGTTGTTCATCAATTTCACGGAGCATAATTTGCTGTTCAACGAAGGGTGTTTGTAAGATTTCTAAGTTAGAAGGTAATGCCTCACGGGGGATAGTTTGCTTAATAATTTTCTCAATTTTCCCGATATGATATTCTTCCGCCTCGGTCATAAAGGTGATGGCTTCTCCCGATAGATTAGCTCTTCCAGTTCGCCCGATTCTGTGAACGTAATCTTCGTAAATTAAAGGTACATCGAAGTTTATCACGTGACTAACTGCTTGAATATCAATACCTCTGGCTGCCACATCAGTTGCCACTAATACTTGAATATTACCTTCTTTAAAATCCTCCATTGAGTTGATGCGGGTGTTCTGCCCCTTGTTGGCATGGATAACCCGAATCTTGTTTTCCCCTACTACTTTTCGTCCTAAATACTTGAAAATATTATCCGCAAATTCCTTACTTCTACAAAAAATAATGGTTCGATTAAATCGCTCATGGTCACGCATGAGCATTCCCAAAAGGTTAATTTTTGTCATGAAATTAGGTACTTCATATAGACTTTGTTTCACCATACTTGCCGTAGTGGCTTGAGGCGAAACTTCTACTTTATGCGGAAATTCAAGGAACTCAAAAGACAATTTTTCAACCCGTTCTGGGAAGGTAGCAGAGAACAATAAATTCTGGCGTTTTTTAGAAGGAATTACTTCCAAAATCTTACGAATTTGCGGCATAAAACCCATGTCCATCATTTTATCAGCCTCATCCAAAACCAAGGTTTTTAATTCTTTAACTGGAATTTCACCTTTCAAATAAATATCCATGAATCTTCCTGGCGTTGCAACGATGATGTCAATGCCTTTTTGGAGTGTTTCAATTTGTGTTTTTGGACCTAAACCACCGTAAAGAGCCACGTGTCGAATATCAGTATATTTGGCTAAATCCGTAACGGCTTTATCAATCTGCATGACCAGTTCACGGGTGGGAGCGAGTATTAACACTCGCATATCTGTTCCCTGTGCATACTTAACTTTCATCAAAATTGGGAGTAGATAAGCCGCCGTTTTTCCTGTTCCTGTTTGGGCAATCCCCAGTACGTCATGTCCATTCATCACTAGCGGAATTGCTTGCTCTTGAATAGGCGTAGGTGCTTGATAACCAGCTTCTTCGATGGCACTTAGTAGTTGTCGATTGAGATCAAAATCCTCGAAAGTCATAATTTTTATTCGCTTAATTTAAGTACAAAGGTACGCAAAAAAACCTCAGCCTTTCGCTTATATTTGGTATATAGGCAAAAGGCTAAGGTTTGAATTTATAGCAGGAAAGCTATTTTTGTGACTTAATAAGAGTACTATAAATCATTTTACGGGTAAATTTTTCAATAAAAAGTCTCTAATATTACCCCCCATAATTTTCTGAATGTCAGTATTATTAAATCCTTCTTTTTTTAAGGCATCCATGATTAAAGGTAAACCCGTAACGGCAAAATGCGTTTTTACTGCTCCATCAAAATCTGAACCTAAACCTACTTTATCTATCCCAATTTTATCGGCAACGTATCTAATTGATTTGGCAGTTGCCGCAGCATCAGTACCGCAAACGGCAGTTTCCCAAAGACCAATACCCACTAAACCATTTCTTTTTCCTATTTCAATGAGATGCTTGTCAGATAAATTTCGCTGGTTATCGCAAACACCTTTTATACCCGTATGAGAGACAATTAAAGGACGATTTGTTAAGGCTAAAATATCTTCAATTGTATTCACGGATGAATGTGCCAAGTCAATAATGATATGCAAACTATCCATTTTACTAATTAATTGCTTGCCATAAGGAGTCAAACCTTTTTTATTCATTCCATGAGCCGAACCTGCCCATTCATTATCAAAAAAGTGGGTAATACCAATGTAGCGAATTCCCGCTTTATAGAATTCGTCCAAATTTTTTAAGTCTTTTTCTAAACAATGAGCCCCTTCAACTCCCAACATACCTGCCGTTAATTGATAATTTTTTTTACGGTCACTGATGAATTTATGTAGTTCTGTTTGACTCGTAATTACCCGAAAAGCACCTGCTGATTTATCTGCAAATTTATGCAATTGTTCCGCTTGCCACAAAGCCCTTTTCTTAATACTAAACCAGTTGGCAGGGGATTGTAATTGTCCGAAATTCAATAAAGCTACATTATCAGTTTTATCATCATTTTTTTCAATATTCATGTTCCTCGGTGTTTTACTAACGATTGTAAAAACCTGAAAAGCCATATTTGCTTCCTGCATTCGAGGTAAATCCACATGACCATACGGATGCTTTTTAAAAAAATCTCTATTCCAAAGTAGCGCATCGCAATGCAAATCCGCAATAAATGGAATGGAATCATAAGCAATATTTTTGGGTAAATTATTGGTTTTTAGCGTAACGGCATTAGAAGATTGATCAATGTAGCTGGGCATAAAACCAAAAAAAGCAATGGCAATAATTAACACTAAAATTAATAAAGCTCTGATGAGTTTTTTCATGATGTAAATTAGTTTTGGTTAGTAAAAACGTAATATTGGATATACCTTAATTAATCATGACCTCCTCCTGATGAGCAGGAATATACACATTTGAATAACCTTCGTTGAGCAATTTTTCTCTAAATATTTTCTGTATTTCATAATCTCCATGAACTAAAAAAACTTGTTTCAATTTGATTTTATCTTGGCAAGATAAGAATTGAATTATTTCTTGGTAATCAGCATGAGCCGAGAAAGAATCCATGACGAATACTTGGGCATTAACATTAAATTCCTTGCCAAAAATATTTACTTTTTTATTCCCCGCTTTTAGCTGTCCCCCTAAACTGTTAGGCGTAGTGTAACCCACCAAAAGAACCGCACAATTTGGGTCTTCCACATGATTGGCAATATGATGTTTTATCCGCCCTGCTTCTGCCATTCCTGAGGAAGAAATGATGATGCAGGGTTCTTGAAGCTCATTTAATTTCTTTGAATCCTCCGTTGCCGAAACATAGGATAAATTTGGAAAACCAAAAGCATCATTATCTCCATGTTTTAAATATTCCAATACTTGGGGGTTAAAACATTCGGGGTGATTTTTCATAATTTGAGTCGCATTCACCGACAAGGGAGAATCTACAAAAACCTTTATCTTAGGCAATTTTCCTTCATCTTGCAATTGGTCAAGAGCATAAACCAATTCTTGCGTTCGGTCAATTGAAAAGGCAGGAATTAAAAGTTTTCCTTGTTTTTCTACACATATTTTTTGAACAATATCCAATAAATGAGCTTTTACATCAAGCTCCGTTTCATGTAATTTTGAGCCATAAGTTGATTCACAAATAATATAATCCGCTTGTGCGAAGGCTTCGGGAGATTTTAATATTTTATCATTCGGGCGACCAATATCTCCTGAAAAAAACAGTTTAATTTCCTTATCATTTTCCTTAATTATCAATGAAATAGCGGCAGAACCTAAGATATGCCCAGTATCGGTAAAATAGATACTTACTTCATCATTTAACCAAAATCTTTCTCGAAAATTAACAGCTTCCATCATACTCAATGTCTTATCAACATCTGCTTGCGAATATAAATTTTCTAAGATTGGTTCACCTCTTTTCGTACGTCTTTTATTAATTCTTTCTAAATCACTTTCTTGGATTCTGGCAGAATCTCCTAAAAGAATTGAGCATAAATCTTTGGTGGCGGAGGTACAAAAAATTTTACCAGAATATCCTTTCCCAACCAATCGTGGCAGTAATCCTGTGTGGTCAATATGAGCATGTGAGAGCACTACATAATCAATTTCTGCGGGATTAAAGGCAAAATTTTGATTGAGGTCTTGCGTATTTATTCCTTGAAATAAACCACAATCCAATAAAATTTTTGTACCTTTTTCAGTAATTATTAAATGTTTAGAGCCAGTAACCTGTTGAGCAGCTCCGTGAAATTGTATTTTCATGTTCTTATATTTTAAAAACTTTTGTCTTGCAAGGTAACAATTTTTTAAAAATATTATACAAAATTGTTATGCAAGCATACTATTTTGTATATTTGGAATTACATTTTATTTCACCGATATTATTAGTGGTTAGGTTTTAGTTATACACACTAACCCAACACCTAAAACTTCATTAACAGAACAAATATGAGTGCGATGACAATTGAAGGATTGAATCTTGATTTAACTGAAGAACATTTGGCAGTTCAACAGGCTGCTCGTGATTTTGCTCAAACAGAATTATTGCCTGGCGTAATTGAACGAGATGATAACGAATTTTTTCCCGAAGAATTAGTCCGCAAAATGGGCGAATTAGGCTTTTTGGGAATGATGGTTTCGCCTGAATACGGAGGAGGAGGCATGGATACTGTTTCGTATGTATTGGCGATGGAAGAACTTTCAAAAGTGGATGCCTCCGCTTCGGTGATTGTATCAGTAAATAATTCGCTGGTTTGCTATGGCTTAGAACATTATGGTTCTGAGGAGCAAAAACAGAAATATCTTTTGTCTTTGGCGACTGGGCAAATAGTTGGAGCATTTGCCTTATCAGAACCAGAAGCTGGGTCGGATGCGACTTCTCAACAAACTACCGCCAAGGATATGGGCGATTATTATTTACTGAATGGAACAAAAAACTGGATTACTAACGGTGGACGTGCGGGGATTTATTTAGTGATTGCCCAAACTCATCCTGAATTGGGACATAAAGGCATTAATTGCCTCATTGTTGAAAAGGGAATGGCTGGTTTTCAAATTGGAAAAAAAGAACGAAAATTAGGAATTCGTGGCTCAGATACTCATTCGTTGATGTTTACTGATGTGAAAGTGCCGAAAGAAAATAGAATTGGGGCGGATGGTTTTGGATTTAAATTTGCCATGTCTACCCTCAATGGCGGAAGAATTGGAATTGCAGCCCAAGCCTTGGGCATTGCTTCGGGAGCGTATGAATTAGCGGTAAAATATTCAAAAGAAAGAAAATCTTTTGGTAAACCTATTTGCGAACATCAGGCAATTCAATTTAAACTTTCAGACATGGCAACTTCCATCGAAGCCGCTCGTTTGTTGTGTTTCAAAGCAGCTTTGGATAAAGATAATCACCGTGATTACGTCAAATCTGCGGCAATGGCAAAATTATTTTGCTCACAAGTAGCCATGGATACAACCGTTGAGGCGGTGCAAGTGCATGGTGGATATGGTTTCGTGAAAGAATTTCACGTAGAAAGATTAATGCGTGATGCCAAAATTACGCAGATTTATGAAGGAACTTCCGAGATTCAGAAAATGGTGATTGCGAGAGA
The DNA here is from genome assembly GCA_025356745.1 of Arcicella sp. Lineage (GTDB taxonomy): Bacteria > Bacteroidota > Bacteroidia > Cytophagales > Spirosomataceae > Arcicella. The sequence goes on along the minus strand of JANXRS010000463.1, from coordinate 437 downwards.
GATTTTGAAGTAATTGAAGCAGTCTGTGAATGCACTTTAAATTTTTAATAATGAGGTCACTAAGAAAAAGAGATTCAAGTTCGTAGCTTGGGCCTCTTTTTTATAAAATTATCAATACTTCCTTTCATAACCGAATCATTTTATTGATTTACTATTCCTTCTTTTTCCATTTTTCTAGTCCATAAAATCTTTTAAAACTACAAATATTATTTTTCAAAAATACTTTGTTTGTAGAATGCCATTCTTAGGATATTACAATAAATAATCTTTTAAAATACGCTTATCTATAAAAGATGGTATTTAATTCTTTTTTTAATTATATTTTGGAATTTTACATAGATTTATTAGTTTTGTCCTAAATTAATCATGGTACAACTAAAAATAATTAAAAAAAGCCGCAAAGATGGAAGATTATAATAAGATAATTGAGTCGCTCG
>JANXRS010000435.1 GCA_025356745.1 Arcicella sp. | reverse complement strand
AATATTTAAACAAAAGAGAGGTCAGTCAGAAATTTAAAGATAATATCAAAAATTATGTTACTTTCGATGATAAAAGACCTAAATGGAACTACCTAATAAAAGGTAGAGATTGACCAACTTATTATTTACTCCTTACTTAGTCGATAAATATTGGGAATCTTTCTATTCAAAGATAAGAATAAATTCAACGTGAAAAATTAACAGTTTTGTGCCTTTACCTTAGAAAACCATTTACTAAAAATTCATTCAATCATAGAGGGAAAAAGATTAGACAAATTTCAAAAAAATACTGGTATATTCGGTTTGGGGTATATTGTCATTTATTAAACTGACTGATGAGTTATTAGACGTAATTATCTTTCACACGCTAACAATAAATTTAGATGTTATACTTATAATCCGTTGTTTCATAGACTACAAAAATAGAACTTTGTGAAATGGACATAAGAATCAAAATAGGAATTAGACTTAGAGAACTTAGAAATGAAAAAGGTCTTAGTCAAGAAAAATTTTCATTCGTTTGTGAGCTTGACAGAACCTATATTGCAAGTATTGAGCAAGGAAAAAGGAATGTTTCAATAGCAAATATTGAAAAAATTTCAAAAGCCTTTGATATGTCTATTTATGAATTTTTTAACACTGATTTATTTAAGTAAATATGGATATTAAAGAATACGAGACACTTATTATTACTCAGTTAGATGAACTTATTGGGAGTATCATAAAAACGAACCCTAATCTTCAAATCGCTGTAAAAAAAGGAGAGCGAGTAGGCGATGGAATTAGTAAATTTCTTGAAAAGAAGTTTGTAGAGGCTACCGATAATCACGAATATTTCAAAGAATCTTTGGCTTCTCCCGAAGGAAAAACTAAAAATCCTTTTGACGTTCAAACTATATTTGCCCTAAAAGGGCATAAAGAACTTATTTGGATAGATTTCAAAGCAGTTAATTTAGATAATGATGATAGTAATGCAGATAGTGGAACTTTTAACAAAGTGATAAAATTAATCCAAAATGGAGCTTTTTACTTAACATACATTTACGTGTATTATCGTAATGCAGCCAGTGGGATGGATTTCTCTGCAAATGCAGATGGAAAAATGGTAAAAGTGTACCTCTTGAAAGACATCGGAGATAATATGCATATTACTCCTAACAATCAAATGCAGGTAAACTTCCAAGAAGGAAATGTAAATAGGACAAGAGAAGAATTTGTAGATTTTTTTATTGGAAAAATCCGAAAATCGTATGAATATCGTTCTCTTGATTCAAAAGATATGTTGGAAAAATTGAATAATAGCGAAATTAGGCTTGGTAAGTATAAGGAACCTAAACCTCCCAAAGTTTATAAAAGAAAACCTGAAAAAGTAAATGTACCAAAGAAAGAAACTATCACTTTTGACGAGTTAAAGCAACTCAACAAATCACAAGAAGCCAAAATCAAAAATCTTTAATACTTTTCTCAATATTCTCAATTTCGTTTTGCGTCAAATCATAATAACAATAAATCAAATTATTGATTTTAGTTGAAATTGTTTGCTTCAAAGCCTTGTCTTTGTAAATCTCCTTACATAAAACAGAAATCTCGTTCTGTAATCCCGTATCATTTGGGATAAAAATAGAACCTAAATCTCCTATTTTTATTTGCGGTTGTTTACCCTGTGAAAACCTTATTATGTTCATTTGTTGAGCATAATAAGTGATAAAATCTGTATTCAAAAAGCCACACAAAAAGTATAAAAAATCAATCGTTTTTTCTGAATTATCCCTTAGTGAAAAAACATACAAACTATTATTTGCCGCACTTTTGCCTAAATCAACAGTAGCAATTATTTCTTTTGCTGATTGTCTAATAAATATTTTTGGATTATCATAAATAATCGTTTCGCCTAATCCTAACCTTTTTTTATTCTTAATTCCTTGTTTTTCAAGTTCTATTTTCAGTTCATGATTAATGGCATCTTGCAAAGGCTTATCATAGAAAAAATATTTTTTGTAATCCAAGCTTCCATATTTTTCAGAAAGTGCTCTTGAACCTTGATAGTACGGATAAAATAAATTTTCATCTCTTTCGTCCTTCTCAACAAAAGTGAATTTTTCTTCCATATCCAGAAGCATTACACAAGTTCTTAAATTTTTATTTGGGTATAAATGAAGTATCGTTTTATCTTTTTTTGCTTCTACTTTATCTAATATATTCTTTGAAATAGAGCATCCATTGTAACGAAACTTATATTCATCATTTTTATTATACCAAATATCTTGTGCAACTACATAGCGATTTTGAGTTTTATGATCTATAATTTGAACATTATTATTCAAACTCTTCCCTTTTGATAGCTTTATAATTACTTGACCACTCGCCACTTCAAAATCTTGGATATTTATTTGTAATTCATTAATAATTGTTTTTTCTAATAGATATTTTCTCGTGTGTTCGTAAGCTGTTTCAAAAAAAGAAACATCAATTATAAAACTCAACTTTCCATTTTCTGTCAAAAAATCAAGTGAATGCTCTATGAAAAGCATGACAAGATTAAGTTTGCCATTTTTTACAGAACTAGGAAATTGATGATAGTTGTTGAGATAATTTATCCTCTGTAACTCATTCTCTTTTTTATCTCTACGCCCATACAATGTCACGTAAGGAGGATTGCCAATAACATAATCAAATGAATTGTATAGTTGAAAAAAAGGCGTTGTCCTTATTTCTTCAAATAACGAAGTTCCAGAAATTATTTTATCTGTAAAATCCCAAGTTATGCCATTAAATGTACCTTCAAAATCTTCAACAAATAAAAAAGTATATAATTTTTCAATATTATTTTTTGTTTTCTCAATCATTTCTTCTTGAATATCAACAAAGAAAATATTATTTGAGATAAATTTTGAAATCAATAAACTGTCAGGGAATTTTGAATAAATATCACATAATAACTTCAGCACAAAAATACCTTGTCCGCAAGATGGTTCAAGTATTTTTTTACTAAAAATGTTATAATCAATAACAATTACATCTAATATATTTTCTACTGTAGCTAATGAGTTAGTAAGAAAAACACCATTTTTCTTTCTTCCTTTTCGCTCCAAACCTTTTTCATAATCATATTGCCCAAAAGTAATTCTTTCAAGAAAAGACGATATTTGTTTTGTGCTTTTAAGTTCTTGGACTAACATTTATTTTGTTTCTGTACATTGCTTAGCAAAGATAGGCAAAAAACTAAATTGATACTTATAATCTACAATATTTTTGTTTAGAAATACAAGATTGGTATGACACAGGTTTTTAGTTTTACAACCTTTCCTGTACCTTTGAACTACAAAATTACTAACGTACACAATGAGTCAAGAAACCATCATATTTTCGATGGAGCGAGTTTCTAAAACCGTTCCACCTCAAAAACAAATCTTAAAAAATATTTACCTCTCTTTTTTCTACGGAGCAAAAATTGGCGTTTTGGGTCTAAACGGCTCTGGAAAGTCTTCTCTCCTAAGAATTATTGCGGGTAAAGACAAAAGCTATACGGGTGATATTGTGTTCTCACAAGGCTATTCAATCGGAATGTTGGAGCAAGAACCAGAACTCGACCCAACGAAAACCGTTAGAGAAATCGTGGAGGAAGGCGTTGCCGAAGTGGTGGCTTTATTGAAAGAATTTGACGAAATCAACGAAGCATTTGGTAACCCAGACGCTGATTTTGATAAATTATTAGAACGCCAAGGTACAGTTCAAGAAAAACTCGACCATCATAATGCTTGGGAATTGGATACTCGTTTGGAGCGAGCAATGGATGCTTTGCGTTGTCCTCCTTCCGACCAAAACGTTGCCAATCTTTCGGGAGGCGAAAAACGTCGTGTGGCTCTTTGTCGCTTACTTTTACAAGAACCAGACGTTTTATTATTGGATGAACCAACCAACCATTTGGATGCCGAGTCTGTCCTTTGGTTAGAAGAACATTTACGCCAATACAAAGGAACGGTCATTGCCGTAACCCACGATAGATACTTTTTGGATAACGTAGCAGGTTGGATTTTAGAATTAGACCGAGGCGAAGGTATTCCTTGGAAAGGAAATTATTCTTCGTGGTTAGAACAGAAACAAAACCGTTTGGCGAAAGAAGAAAAGACTGAATCACGTCGCCAAAAGTCTTTGCAACGTGAGTTGGAGTGGGTAAGAATGTCGCCAAAAGCTCGTCAGGCAAAATCAAAAGCACGTTTAGACGCTTACGATAAGTTGATGTCGGAAGAGAATCGCCAAAAGGAAGATAAATTAGAATTATTTATTCCAGCGGGTCCAAGATTAGGAAATAAAGTAATTGAAGTTCAAGGAGTTACGAAGTCGTATGGCGATAAATTATTATTCGATAATCTAACATTCTCATTACCTCCTGCGGGAATTGTAGGAATTATCGGACCCAACGGTGCGGGTAAATCAACACTTTTTAAACTTATCACGGGACAAGTTCAGCCCGATGCAGGAACCTTTGAAGTCGGTGAAACGGTACAAATGGCGTATGTTGACCAAGAACACAATCAACTAGCGGCTGAAAAATCCGTATTTGAGTTGGTTTCGGGCGGGACGGAAATGACGCTTTTGGGCGGGCGACAAGTGAACGCTCGGGCGTATGTGAGCAAGTTTAACTTCAACGGAGCTGATCAAGAAAAGAAAATTGGTAATCTTTCGGGAGGAGAACGAAATCGGGTACATTTAGCGATGATGTTGAAAGAAGGAGCGAACCTTTTGTTATTAGATGAGCCAACCAATGATTTGGATGTTAATACTTTACGTGCTTTAGAAGAAGCGTTGGAAAACTTTGGGGGCTGTGCCGTTGTTATTTCCCATGATAGATGGTTCTTGGATAGAATTGCCACGCATATTTTAGCGTTTGAAGGAGATTCTCAAGTTTATTGGTTTGAAGGAAATTTCTCGGATTACGAAGAAAATCGCAAAAAACGTTTGGGGAACGATGCCACGCCGAAGCGAATTCGCTATAAGAAATTGGGAGATTAAATAAAGTTACAACATGAATATTTTTGAAAGACAGCAACAACATTTACAAGAAATAATGAAAAACGAAATCGAAAGAGGAATGGCTTTTTTAGCCGAAAATGCCAAAAGACCAGAAGTTACGGAAACGGCAAGTGGTTTACAGTACGAAGTTTTAGTAGAAGGAACGGGTGAAAAACCGAGCGGTCCAAGAGCAAATGTACTCACACATTATCACGGAACAACGATTGATGGTGTTGTTTTCGATAGTAGTGTATTGCGTAATGAGCCAATCAGTTTTGGCTTGAATCAAGTAATTACGGGTTGGACAGAAGGTTTGCAATTGATGCCAGTAGGTAGCAAGTACAAGTTTTTTATTCCTCATCATTTGGCTTACGGCGAACGTGGAGCGGGCAAAGATATTCCAGGAGGAGCAACCTTAATTTTTGAAGTGGAGCTTTTGAAGACGAAGTAATCGTTGATACTCACAAACTACAAAAGGGGTTAAAAATGAAATAAACTCATTTTTAACCCCTTTTGTATGTCTAATTTCTTAGTTTCTACCTTTATACGCAGGTTTTTCAATGCTCGTACTGCCGTAGGCAGGGCAATTGTTTTTTCTTGCACATGAAGCTAAGGAAATAACAGCTAATAATCCTAAAATGATGGTTAATTTTTTCATGATACAGTATTAATTACACAACAAAACTACGAAAAATCTTGCCAAATATTGTTTCGCAAGTAATTAATTTTCAGTTGGTTAGAATGGATTATTTTTTTCTTCCTTCCTTTTTAG
>JANXRS010000423.1 GCA_025356745.1 Arcicella sp. | reverse complement strand
GGTAGTCCTATAAATGTAATGCTTTCGTATCTTTGATATTTCAAACATTATATAGTATGAAATGTAGTCATTGTCAAACCGAAAATACGAAGAAGAACGGTCATACTCACTATGGTAAGCAAAACTATTATTGCCATAGTTGCAATCGGCAGTTTGTCGAAGGAGGTCAAGACTGGTTTGTTAAGCCATCAGATAAAGTTCTAATAGACAAATTATTATTAGAACGGATTTCGTTATCAGGAATCTGTCGTGTATGTGATGTAAGTGGGCAATGGCTACTTGGGTATATCAAAGAACTGTATGGTAATTTACCTAATGATTTGAACGCAGATGCAGTTTTGCCAGACATAGCTTCATATTTATCAGATAGAATGGATGAAGAAATAGGTAGAATAGAGGTTATAAAAAAAATTCAATTGCACTTGAACAATACATAGAAGTATCAGATAATGATGTATTTACAGATGAATTTGATTCTTTTGCGTATTTATCTGATATAGAAAGTAATGATTTATTAGTTAATCAACTTTATAGTAAAGAACGTGGAGTCAGAGTCCAATATTATGGTATTCAACTCGACGAGATGTGGACTTTTGTAGGCAATAAGAACAATAAACAATGGCTTTGGTTAGCTTTGAATCCAGTCAATAGACAAATTATAGCCTTTCATGTTGGCGGGCGGAGTAGTGTAGATGCCCAACTTTTTTATGAGAAAATACCTGAAATCTTCAAAGGAAATGCAGGTTTCTTTTCCGATTATTGGCAATCTTACGTTAAAACCTTTGAAAATGAAAACCACTTTGGAGTAGGAAAAGATAGCGGATTAACTGCTTACATCGAGCGATTTAACGGAACATTAAGACAAAGATCCTCAAGATTGGTCAGAAAAGCACTAAGTTTTTCTAAATCTTTGGACAATCATATAGGAGCAATTAAATATTTTATCTGTCATTATAACCTACAAATGAAAGCATTACATTTATAGGACTACCTACAATATTAGCCTTTATAAATAATATAGTTCCCTTTAAGAAAAATTTTAATAACTGAAAACTGTTTATTCGTAATTGTTTACTGATAACTGTTTACTGATAACCGATAATTGAATATGAGCAAGTCATCAAAAACATTTTGGGCATTTATGACAGGTGCAGCAGTTGGTTCTGCATTAGGAATTTTATATGCCCCTGATAAAGGCGAAAATACACGTAATAAACTTTTTTATCAACTTCAAAAATATCGGGATCAATTACAGAATTTGATTTATGATTTGGTTGAAGGGAAAGAAATTCCTGAGACAATGGCAAAATCGGAAGGCAAAAAAGTGGTAAATGATGCTCGTGAAAAAGCTGAACGCCTTTTAGAAGATGTTGAAAACATGATGAGCAAAATACAGAGTAAAAACCTACTATAGTTTTAAGCATGGAGATGTGAGATTTCAAGTTTATTCATACCATAACTCATCACTTTTTCTTTGGAAATAATGCTTGCTTTTAGTTGTAGTAAGAATTTATTTCTAATCGTTTTTCCATAAAAATAATTCATGAAAAAATTAGTAATATTAATTTTTGCCTTTACTGTATTTATTGCCTGTGAAAACAAGCAGCGTACTGATAATCAAACCATTGAAGATAATCAAAAAGCTCTTCAACCTACAGCAGATAAGTTTCCAGTCATGGCAATCGATACGCCTTCTGTTGATTTGGGAACGCTCATGCAGGGCGATACTATCATGCACGTTTACAATTTTAAAAATACGGGTAATATGCCTTTGGTATTGAGCAATGTTAATGCTTCATGCGGTTGCACAACTCCTTCCTATTCAACAGAACCCGTTGCTCCAGGTGAAAGAGGATTTATCACCGTGAAATTTAATAGTAAAGGAAAGGAAGGTAAACTAAACAAAACAGTTACGGCGTATGCTAATACAAAACCCGCCGAGAATACAGTTTCTTTTAAAATAGAAGTGTTGACTAAAAAATAATTGCAAATTTGAAAGATAGTTTAAATCAACGATTATACTCATTTTCAAATTACCACATTTTCAAATCGGACGGGCGTTCCCGTATCAAATTAAAACTATGTACAACAGTATTTTATTACAATTTGGCGGAGGCGGAGCTTCTTCATTATTTTTAATCGGAGGAATGTTCGTTATCATGTATTTTTTCATGATTCGTCCACAACAAAAAAAGGCAAAAGACCAACAGTCTTATGTAGATTCGTTGAAAGCGGGTGATAAAGTAATTACTATCGGAGGATTGCACGGTACAATTTCATCAGTTCGTGATAAAACCGTTGTATTAGAGGTAGATTCAAGCAAAGGTATCAAAATGGTTTTTTTGAAAACAGCTATATCAAAAGATTCTTCGGCTCAAATTGGTGAGTAGATTTTAGGTTAGAGAAGTTAAAAAGTTGTACATTTAAAGCGTTACTAATGGCTTAATTTTTCAACTTCTTTAACTTTTCAAACTATTTAACTCCTTTAATGCAGAAAATCTATGAAATCAGCCCCTCCCAAAACCGACTACAAGGCCATTTTTATTTGTCTTTTGGCTGCCATCATTTTCTGGATTATGAATGCCTTGAATAAAGACGGTTATTCTCAGAAAATATCTTTTCCCCTTCAATTTTCCTATAACGATTCGCTTTATATTCCTACACAACCATTACCAGAAAAAATATCGGTAAATGTGTCGGGGAATGGATGGAACTTATTAAGAAAAGCATTTGCATTAGACATTACGCCTATCAAATATTCTATTAGTAAACCGTTGAAAACCAAGCTTTTAAATACTGGCTCACTAACCGATTCATTATCAGAATATATTAAGGATGTTAAGATAAACTATGTGGTTGCTGACCGTTTTGAATTGGAATTTGACCGTAAGGTTTCTAAGCAATTTATCGTAAAAGTGGATAGCTCAAATATATCTTTAAAAGACAGTTACGTGATTACGAGTTTGATTAATGTTAATCCAAGAACAATTATCTTGATAGGTCCTGAATCCGTTTTGGACGAAATGGGAAGTACAATTTTAGTAAAAGTCCCAACCCGAAGATTGCAAGAAAATTTTGATGATGAGATACAATTACCCTTACCAAAAAATTCTTTAATTAAAGCTAATAAAGACCGAGTCGTTGTGAGTTTTGAGGTGGCAGAATTGTTGAAATAGATTTTAGTTATTAAGGACGTTAATTTTGATATAATTGTCGTTGATAACCAATAAATATTAATTAGTAACTCATGAATCAAAAAATAATCGGCATAACAGGCGGAATCGGTTCTGGAAAAAGTCTTATTTGTAGAATTTTTTCAACGATGAATGTTCCAATTTATGAGGCAGATTCACGAGCTAAGTATTTAATTAACCAAGATATACCCTTAAAAAAATCAATCAAAAATCTTCTTGGTGATAATGCTTACACGCCTACGGACGAGTACAATCGCTCATGGGTAGCTTCACAAATTTTCAATAATCCAGATTTATTGAAACAACTTAATTCACTTGTGCATCCTTGTGTCCACAAAGATTCCCACAATTGGGTAAAAAAATACTCAAAATTCCCATTTCTACTTTACGAAGCTGCCTTAATGAGAGCTGCAGGAGATAATAATATGTTTGATAAAGTAGTGGTAGTAAGTGCTCCAATCGACCTACGAATAAAACGAATACAGACAAGAGATAAGCGTTCTGAACAAGAAATAAAAGCTATTATTGCTCAACAAATTACGGATGAGGAGAGATTAAAAATTGCTGATTATATTATTGAAAATGATGACAAGAAATCTGTTTTAAATCAAGTTTTGGGATTATATGAAAAATTGAAACTATAAAAAAAGCTATACTCAAAATGAGCATAGCTTCTGAAAATTAGATTTACAAAAAATATTTTTATTGATGTCTTACTAATAACTTCTTAGTAACTAACGACTTACCTTCTGACGATAATTGATAAAGATAAATACCATTATTCCATTCTCTCGTGGAAACTCTCACTTTCCTTTGGTCTTTATCTAAAGTTTCTTCCTTCATTTCACTTCCCAAAACACTATAAAAAGTAATCTTCACCTCTCCAATTTGTGGAGAAATTACATAATCAATATCCGCATGGTCATCAGCAGGATTTGGATAAATATTAGAAACTGTTAATTTATCATTTGAAAATAACCTATCTTCTGAACTTATAAACTCTTCTAATTTATTGTCCCTTTCAACAACCGAAACTACTGATTGAACAGCAAGTGATTCAGGCTTAATAACTTGATTTTTAATAGGTTGCAACAAAAATGAATTAGTAAAGTATTGATTAATTACCGTTGAACGTTGGTAATTAATGTTTCTATCGAGCGATAAAAAAGATGGTTGAAAAAACGAAAAAGATGTTTTTTTGAATAAAACAGAAGACGATACGGGTGCGGTCTTATTTTTGGGCTTTATATCCAAACGACTTTTATGACGATTATCGGTTTGGGCAAACGTTTTCAAGCCTGACAAAAGGATTGTTAGCATCAAAAACATTAGCGAATTTTTTAGTATAAGTTTCATTGCATTGTAAAAATTTTCTTCAAATATTTTATTATTTTTAGTACTGATTTCTATCGTAATTTATTGTAAAAAAACCATGCGAAGGTATACGAAGGCATCAATTATAATCATTAGACTATAAAATTACGAAAAAGGTTGCATTTAGGTTTCTTAAAAAGTCTTAATTATTGTGTAAAATTAAATATAAAATTTAATTTTATTCATTACTTACTGATAGTCAAATAGTTGTGTTTTAAATAGCAATACAAAAATATATTAAAATTATTCGATTTTTAGAGTTTTGACTTTGGCTTTTTCTTAATTTTATTCGTTGGCACTTTTTGTACTTCTTTTTGTAGTTGCTTAAACAGAACTGAATCCTTTTTTACGGACTTAATGTTAATCAAAATTGGTAGTGAAACCACCTTCATAATCGACTCTTTTGTAGGTCTTTCTGCAATTCTCCAACGAAACCCAACCAATTCTTTATCATCAGTCTTTATTTCTTTCGGAGGAATAAACCGCCCATCTGGTTTAGCTAAAAAGGCAATCTTACTCACTTTATTTTTCTTAAAATTAATGTTCATCTTTCCACATTGTACCCGATTCATGCCGGTAACGGTATTTTTTTCGTCAATAGCGTAATAGATACTTTCCCCATTTCCTTCTACTGTTACTTTTTCTATTCTTGAACTATCCGTAAAATTCACGAGCATTTTTCGCCCTTTTATCTGGTTATAATTAATCAAGGTATCAATCGAAATTACAAATGATTTACCCTTCATATTCATCGTTTTTATTTTGTTTCTTTTTAATAAAACGTTGATGGAATCCGCCTCAGACTGATTTTTATTGTTCCAAAGAATAGGTTTCTGGTAAAAATAAATGGTAGAATCAGACATATTATAACTCAAAGAATCACATTTGCCTGCCATATCAGATTTATATATCAAAACGTGCTTATAGGCATACATTTTCTTTACTTTTGTTTCCTTGTTATCTAAGGAAACTAAGGTGTCGGCATTTAAAAAAAGTGTATCATTTTCCATAATATTTTTCAAAAGTGCGTGTCCAAATACTCTCGTAACACCCGTTCTTTTTGAATAACGCCCTCTATCACCCGTTAAAATAGCTTTATCTTTTCGAGACAAAAACACGATATTTCCGTTGGCAACTCCAATTTCGGTGGGTGGGTCATAAATCATTGTGTCGGCAACCATAATATAATCGTCCGTTTTCACGGTTGACCTCCCTTTAAGGTTAGCAATTTTCGTAACTGTATTATACTGACTACCAGGATTGGCGTAAGTAGTATCTTTCCCATTGACAATTAAGGTCGGAGCAACAAAATATGCCTCTTTTGAAAGCGTACTGTAACGCAAGGAATCAGCGGTTAAATTCCCCTCTTTATCCAATACTTTTACGTTGGTTTTGAAATTTACTAACTTCGTAACGGTGTTGTAATATGCTTCCTTACTGGTTAAAACACTTTTCTTGTCAACGACTTTTCCACCTGTGTTATAATAGGCAACACTATTGTTCAGATCGTAATCTAACTTATTGGTGGTCAATAAGATAGTTTTATCATCCAACTTTACTCGTCCATTAATTTTTGCTTTTCGTTCGTTCCCGAAATAATAGGCAGTATCGCCTGTGATGGTAACGGTATCGGCTTGAATAATTTTCACTTTCCCGTAGGCTTCCAAGATATTTGTTGTCTCATTTAAGATAGCTAAATTACAATATAACAGCGTAGTAGCTTGTCGAAGTGCAACATTTCCCATTAATCTCCTAACCGACATGAAGGGCGTATTTTGCCCAACCAAACTATCAGTTTTGATGATTTCTACTTGATTTGGGTTTGTTGGGATAATTGTAGAAGTTTGGGCATAGGTATTTAAAGAATACAGAAAAATAACTATTGTGCTGATAGATTTTACAACTTTTGATGCTGTTATGGAATGATTGTCAAATCTAAGCCATAACAATTTTATTTGACGTATTTTTGTGAGATATTTCATATTCATATTTACGACAAAATTACCCAAATAATACGATGCTTGACCAGTTTTTAACTTTTATTAACAAACAAAATCTTATCCAACCTACTCAAAAGGTACTTTTGGCGGTTAGTGGCGGCATGGATTCTGTTGTGATGTGCGACCTTTTTAGTAAAGCAAAATTTGATTTTGTGATTGCTCATGGCAATTTTGGGCTTCGTGGAGAGGAATCAAATGAGGATGAAATGTTTGTAAAAAAACTATCTATTAAGTATAAAGTTCCCTTTGTTATTACGACTTTTCAGACTTTAGAATTTGCTGATACTGAGAAAATATCTACGCAAATGGCAGCAAGAATTCTACGTTATGAGTGGTTTGAGAAAGTCAGAAAAGAACATAATTGTGATTATATAGCCACCGCACACCACCAAAATGATGTTTTGGAAACGGTATTTTTAAACTTAACGAAAGGTACAGGAATTGCGGGTTTGCATGGTATTAAAGCTAAAAATGGATATATTATTCGTCCAATGTTATTTGCAGAAAAAGACAGCATTTTTGAGTATGTGGTTGAAAATCAGATAATTTGGCGAGAAGATTCTTCTAATGAATCAAATAAATATCAACGAAATTTGATTCGAAATGAGGTTGTGCCTTTATTGAAAAAAATCAATCCAAATCTGGAAAACACTATTCAACAAACCGTTGAAAGAATTTCGGCAGTTGAGGAAATTTTTGAGCAAGAAATGGAGATGCTCCGTAAGCAAATTACGTGGTCGGATGCACAAGCAACTTTTGTAAATTATAAAGCCATTCAAACACTTTCGCAACCGATGATTAAATTGTCGGAAATGTTGAAACCTTTTCATTTTACTTACCAACAATGTCAGGATATTTTTGAGGCATTCGACAAAGAACCTGGAAAGACGTTCCTTTCTCCTACGCATATACTTGTGAAGGATAGAACAGAATTAGTAATCACAAAGAAAAATCTACAAACCTTTGAAAGTCAAGTTATTGAAGCGGGAAATAGACAGTTTTCATCGGAAAATATTAACTTAACCATTGGAAAATCTTTTGAAAAAACAGAAGATTTTGTTGTACCTACGACAAAGAAAAAAGCCTGTTTAGATGCTGATAAAGTTCGTTTTCCTTTACAAATTAGGAAGTGGAAAGAAGGCGATTGGTTTTGTCCTTTGGGAATGAATAAAAAGAAGTTAATTAGCGATTTCTTAATTGATACAAAAGTACCATTAAATCTTAAAAAAGAAGTGTATGTTTTGACTTCAAACGGCTCAATTGTATGGGTTGTCGGTCATAGAATTGATGACAGATTTAAGGTAACTGATAAGACTGAAAAAGTATTTTTAATGGAAATTAAGTAGATAATTGTTAGAATACGATTGCGAAATGTTACAATCGTATTCTAACAAAAAATCTAATAAATAGTCCATAAATTGTAATTCTACCTCCCGCCTCACGACTAATCTCCAAAAACCTTCAAAAATTGAATAAATCTACTGAAAATCAATTTGTTGAAATTATCAAAACGCATCAGGGAATCCTGCATAAAGTGTGCGGAATGTATCGGCATGACCATGATGATAAGAAAGATTTGTTTCAAGAAATAGTGATTCAACTGTGGCGAGCTTTCCCAAAATTTAGACAGGAATCCAAAATTTCGACATGGATTTATCAGATTGCTTTGAACGTGGCAATTTCCGATTTTAGAAGGGAAAGCCGAAGTCCGAAACGAGTTGAATTGAGTGAAAACTTGATGAATATTTCAGATAATATTTACGACAATTCTACTGAAGAACAAATAAAGATTATGCACCATGCCATCGCCCAATTATCAGAAATTGAAAAGGCAATTGTAATGCTATATTTTGAGGAAAAAGATAATGAAGAAATCGCTGAAATTGTGGGAATTACCCAAAACAATGTACGAGTAAAAATGACAAGAATTCGGGAGAAATTGAGGACTATTGTAGCTAAAAATAACGAATAAATCATGGAATTAGACGATTTAAAACATATTTGGCAACAAAATCAAGAACTATCAGTTAAGCAACAAGAAGTTGATAATGAGAAAGTTATGGAGATGACTCGTCAGAAATCTAAAGATTTAATGACAAAATTAAGGGCTAATTTAGATTTTGATGCAGTTGTAAGTAGTATGTTTATTCCTCCTTTGATTTATATACTTTTCGTAAAAAATATAGCTACTTATCACAAATACATAGCCGCTTTTTTTATTGTTTATACCTTCGTAGGATTATATTATTATCTGAAAGAAATCAAGTCTTACAAAGAGTTAAATTTGAAAAATGATTTACTCTCCACCTTAAAATTCACGGAAGAAAAATTTAGTCAAAGAGTTAAATCATTAGTCATTTATAATAATATAGCTGCTATTCCAATGGGTTTTTATGGTTATATAGCTTGTTCTCAGTTAGGACATTACATAACAGGTATAAACCACGAAATCACCCCAACAGAATTGATAATTGCAGGATGTTTTAATGCCCCAGTTGGCTATTTTTATATGAAATTTATTATTAAAAAACTATACGGAGAACACCTCCAAAAACTTAAACAATTGCTCGCTGAATTAGAACAAACTTAAACCCATTATATCATGACAAATCCTGTTAAATTATTTCTCATTTCCCTAATTTTCAGCTCTTTATACTTCACACAGATATACGGGCAAAAGGAAGAAAAGTCATTATTGTACGAAATTTCGGGTAATGGACTTTCGCAACCTTCTTATTTGTATGGAACGATTCACATCATTTGTAAGGATGATTTTGTGATGACAGAAGTAACTAAACAGAAATTTTCGGAAGCTCAACAAGTCTATTTAGAATTGGATATGGACGACCCAAAAATGATGCCTGAAATGATGAAAAGTATGTATATGACGGACGGTTCAACACTAAAGACCTTAATGTCAGAAGCTGATTATCAGAAAGTTAGTCAATTTTTTAAAGATTCTCTCAAAACAAATATTGAGATGTTGGACAAGATGAAACCATTCGTTTTGAGTTCGATGACAATCCCCAAATTGATTGCTTGTCCAAGTCAAAGTTATGAAGAGACTTTTGTAAAAATGGCAAAAAAGGACAATAAAGAAGTGCTTGGATTAGAAACAGTGCAAGAACAATTTGGTGCTTTAGACAAAATGGGCATGAAAAAACAAGCGGATTTAATGTTAGTAAAAATGATTGAAAACTGGAACGATGGCAAACAGGAATTAAAGCAACTAATTACAGATTATAAAAATCAAGACGTTGAGGCAATGTACGAAGATATGGCAAAATCCAAAACGATGGATGCACAGTTTGAAGAAGATTTACTGGTGACTCGTAATAAAAATTGGATTTCAAAAATTCAAAAAATTATCAGAGAAAAACCCACTTTCTTTGCCGTTGGGGCAGGTCATTTAGGGGGCAAAAAAGGCGTAATCTCTTTGTTAAAAAATGAAGGTTTTACGGTGAAAGCAGTTAAATAATTGCTTTATGGAACACGGATTGAACGGATTAGACCGCAGCGGCGGACCGCACGGATTTAATAATTTTATCTGTGTTTAATCCGTTCAATCCGTGTTCCATTTAGTAGATTTGTAAAAATTCAATAAATCATGCTTAAATTATCTGAAATCTATATTTATCCAGTAAAATCATTAGGTGGAATTCATTTAGATATTGCAAATATTACCACTCGTGGCTTAAAAAATGATCGTCGTTTTATGCTTATAGATGAAAATGGACGATTTATGAGTCAAAGAGAACATCCGCAATTAGCGATTTTCCAGACAAAAATTGAAGATAATTTTTTAAAAATTATACATAAAAGAACGGGTCAAATTCTATTGATAAATCTTTCTTCGAATTCTCAATTAGCCCCGCTTTCCGTTACCATTTGGGATGATGAAACGTCTGCAATCGAAGTCAGTAGTGAAGCCTCCGCTTGGTTTACTCAAGCATTGAACATTCCCACTCGCCTTGTATATATGCCCGAGGAAAGCCAGCGAAAAACAGATGTTCAATACGCTTTAACTGGCGAAGAAATTACCTCATTTTCAGATGGTTATCCTATTTTAATAATTGGTCAATCGTCTCTGAATGATTTGAATAATCGACTTGAAAATCCAGTAAATATCAATCGTTTTAGACCTAATTTTGTTTTTACAGATGGTGAACCTTTTGAAGAAGATAATTGGCATGAATTTACAGTTGGCAACATTCGCTTTTTTGGGGTGAAACCTTGTGCAAGATGTATTATGACTACTATTGACCAAGAAACAGGTGATAAAAAAAGCAAAGAACCGCTCCTGACTTTGAACAAATATCGAAAAGCGGGTAATAAAATTTTATTTGGTCAAAATGTTTTAATTAGCCAATTAGGAACGGTTTCAGTTGGTGACGATGTTACTGTAATAAGCCGTAAAAAATTAGCTAAATTCGAGATTGATTAAACTATTTAAAATATTACATTTATTAAGTTTTGACGTAGTATTGGGAGCAATAGTCTGTAATGTTATGTTCTGGAAATTGAATAAAACCCTTCCCATACACGCTTTTTTAGTAGTCGTTATTTTGGGTTTTTCGGTTTGGATAATCTATATTTTAGACAGATTATTGGATAATCAAAAAGTGGATAATCATCCGACTGAACGTCATATTTTTCACCAACAAAATGCGTTAGTTTTATGGTATTTCATTGGTTTATTAATGCTTATTTGCTCCATTTTGGTATTTTATCTTCCCGCTAATATTATTATTTTTGGAATCATAATTACTTTATTTACAGGTATTTATCTATTAGTTGTTAGTAAAATTTCTTATAAAAATAACTTACAACATTACAAAGAACCGATTACCTCTTTTGTGTATGTATCGGCTGTTTTTGGCACAACTATTTTGCATAATCCACACATTATCTCTTTAATCATTGGCTTCATTTTTCTATTAATTGTCTTTCAGAATCTTCTCCTTTTTTCTTTGATGGAGTTCAAAAAAAATACAAATTATTACAATTTGGCAGAGTATTTCGGGATTAAAAAATCTAATAATGTCATTATTTTTATTACTTTTCTGATCGTAATTTTGGGATATTATTCACTTCATTTTTCAGCATCAAATTATCAAAATAACGTCGTCATTATTGAGATATTAATGAGCATTTTCTTGTTGGTAATTAATCTATTTGATAATTATTTCTTGGTAAATGACCGTTATCGTTGGGTTGGAGATAGTATTTTTTTATTACCTTTATTAATTATTTTGTAGCTAATCTCCTCATGACCGATTCAGAAGCCAAACAATCACCTTACGCTGCCCTCAAATATCCTCAATTTGTTGCTTTTATTTTTGCTAATAGCTTTGTAACTATTGCTATATTAATTCAAGAAGTTGTTTTGGGATATTCTATTTACAAAATTACACATGATCCTTTGGCTTTAGGATTAATTGGATTGGCAGAAGCCTTACCTTATATTTCTTTAGCATTATTCGGAGGACATTTAGCAGACCGTCGCAACAAGAAAACGTTGATGATGGTCAGTTTATCCGTTATTATTTTAGGTTCATTAATATTAATTTGGGCAACATCGCCTTCTACTGGACTTTCTCAAACCCAAATGTTAACCGTTGTATACGGAGTAATTATGTTGATTGGCTTTTCCAGAGGGTTTTATAGTCCTGCTTCGGGTTCGTTAAATCCCTTTTTAATTCCGAAAGACGTTTTCGCCAATGCCGCAACTTGGCAAAGTTCATTTTGGCAAGCGGGAGCAATTTTAGGTCCTGGATTGGCGGGTTTTTTGTACGCTTATTTAGGATTAACCACTACACTTTGGATTGTTGTTGGACTTTTTGTATTAGTCATGTTACTTCTTTCAACCATTACCTCCCCTCCTATTCCCGTTCAAAATGAGCAAAAAGTTAATATTTTTTATTCGCTTCGTGAAGGAATTGCGTATGTTTTCAGTACGAAAGTGATACTTTATTCTATTTCATTGGATTTATTTTCTGTATTGTTTGGAGGCGTAATTGCCTTATTACCCATATATTCCGAGGACATTCTGCACGTTGGAGCTCAGGGTTTAGGAATACTTCGGGCGGCACCATCTCTCGGAGCAGTTTTAACAATGTTAGTAATGATTTACTTTCCTCCGCTCAATCACGCTTGGCGAAATTTATTATTGGCAATTACAGGTTTCGGAATTGCGACCTTAGTTTTTGCCGTTTCAACTAATATTTGGCTTTCAGCGGGTGCTTTATTCCTCACAGGGGCATTTGACAGTGTGAGTGTGATTATTCGCCAGACCGTTATCCGCTTCTTCACACCCGATGAAATGCGTGGACGAGTATCATCAGTTAATGGAATTTTCGTGAGTTCTTCCAATGAATTAGGAGCTTTTGAATCTGGGCTTATGGCTAAATTAATGGGAACAGTCCCATCCGTAATTTTTGGTGGGGCAATGACTATGATTATTGTTACTATTGTCTGGTTTAGGTCGAAAGAATTATTTAATTTGAAATTTGATAAGTAGTCTTTAACCTTACACTTAAATATTTTAGAATAACTTCCAAAAACAAACCATCAATTATGACCAATACGCAAGTAAAATTAGCAGCTCGTCCTGTAGGAAATCCAAAAGACACTGATTTTTCTATCGAACAAACAGCCATGCCAACCATTCACGAAGGTGAAGTTTTAATTAAAACAAAATATATTTCCCTCGACCCTGCCATGCGTGGCTGGATGAATGACGCTAAATCTTATATCAAACCCATCCAAATTGGAGAAGTTTTCAGAGCGGGAACGGCAGGGCAAATTGTGGAATCAAACAATCTAGCTTTTGCTGTTGGTGATTACGTAACTGGAAGTTGGGGTGTTCAAGAATATGGCGTTTCAGCGGGTAAAGATTTGGTAAAAGTCGATACAAATATTGCCCCTTTAGCTACTTATTTGGCAACTTTAGGAATGCCGGGCTTGACTGCTTATTTTGGAATTTTAAATACTGGAATGCCTAAAGAAGGCGAAACGGTAGTAGTTTCGGGAGCATCGGGTGCGGTAGGAAGCGTGGTTGGGCAGATTGCAAAAATTAAAGGTTGCAAAGTCCTTGGGATTGCAGGAGACCAAGAAAAATGTGATTATTGTGTGAATGAATTGGGATTTGATGCCTGTATTAATTACAAAACTGAAGACGTTAGAAAAGCTCTCAGAATCGCTTGCCCAGAAGGAATTGATATTTATTTTGATAATGTAGGTGGTGAAATATTAGACATTATTTTGGGACAAATTCGGTTAAGGGCTAGAATTATAATCTGTGGAGCAATCTCACAATACAACAATACCGAACCTGTAAAAGGTCCCTCAAATTATCTTTCATTATTAGTAAATCGTGCCAAAATGGAAGGAATCGTTGTTTTTGATAATATGGCCAATTACGGAAAAGCATCCGTTGAGATGGCAGGATGGATTAAGGAAGGAAAACTCCATTCAAAAGTACATATTGAAAAAGGCATCAACAACTTCTTGCCTATTTTAATGATGTTATTTTCTGGAAAGAATTTTGGAAAGTTAGTATTAGAAGTTGAGTAAAAACAATCATTTTGTTATAAACAAAAATGCACTTTGAGTTAAATTTCAAAGTGCATTTTTGTTTAATAATTGATTATTATTTCATTTTCTCCAAAGCTGCTATAAATTTTTTAGTGTCTATTTTTTCTCGAATTGCAATATCATAAGCCTTTTGTTCAATGTCCATTGCCATTTGCTTATCGCCTAGCTTCAACATCAGTTCTGCGTAAGAATGATAAGCATCAGGCGTTTCAACCAATTCTAATGAACGTTTTGCCCATTCAGTTGCTTTATTCAATTTCGCTTTATCCTCCACTTGTTCATTAAATGCCTTAACCACTTCATTCAATTCAGCCGAAGTTAAACGAGCCATCGTATTTTTAGCATTTAATTTCAAATTCTGATACATTGCTGCTCCCGTTCCTACAGAATCACGAATACCTAATTTGTAATTTTGCATAATTTTCTCATATTCCCACAAATCTTGTTTACGAATACTTTCAACCTGTGTAAACATTACGTATTGATCAAGATATTGCTCTGCCGCATCCGAAAATTTATTTACGTCCTTCATGGCTAAATAAAAAGCCAATTTATTTTTATCATTCACACGGTCTGCCGTATTTGGAAGGGTCTTTAAATTAGCGGCTAATGCCTTGTCGAACAATGCTTGATCTTTCGTTTTCAAAGCAACATCAAATACTTCATTGATACTTTGAGAGAATGCCCTGTTTACTTTCTCTACACCTCCTTCAAATAAACTCTCTGCTTTTTCACGGAATTTCAACAATAAATCGAAGGCTTTTCCATCAATTTTAAAACCATTATTGACAATAATACGAAGCGTTTTATCAGCTGAATATTGGATTGTGGTTAATGATTTCACATACTCTTCAACCAAATCTCTATTGTCAATTCTGTCGTATAAAGAACGTACAGCGAGGTATTCATTCAAAAATTCCGTATCCCTACCACCACCTTCATACACTTTATCCAAAGCATAAAGCGGTTTTGCCGTGGCTTGGTTATTTATAACCATATCAGCTTCTTTCAATAAATCAAGAGCTCGCAAAAGGCCTTCCTGCTTGTAAATTAAATTCTCGGATGGATCAACGAATAAACAGGTTGGATAGGAAGTAACATTGTAGCGTTTTGCTAAGGTAACGCCGAAACCTTTTTCCGCATCAATTTTATAATTGATAAAACTGGCATTAAACTTGTCGCCTACTGAAACCTCTGTAAAGGTCTTTTTATCCATTTCTTTACAGGGACCACACCAAGCAGTATAAATGTCTACAAATATCAATTTCTTCTGTGCTTTTGCTTGCATCAGTACATTTTGCCAATCATCTTGTCGGAAAATAATTCCTTGTGAAAAGATTTGAGTCGAAGCCAACAGGCTGATAGTCAGACAAATTAGTGACAAGTAAAATCTTTTCATTTTCTCTTAATTGATTTGATAATTTTATCGGATGATGTTCTAGCAGTAAACAATCTATTGTAAATGATAATAGTTACAAAAAGAGTACCAAAGTTTATAGCAAATTTAAATTTTATAATATAATTGTGAAGAAGTAGAACGAACACAAGTAAGATTTAAAAATTCTACATGCGTTATCATTAGTTATCGATACGTTTTTTCATTTTGATAAACTACTTTAATTTCATTTTTCGCATTAAATTCAAAGAAAAATACCATTGCTTTTTTACCCCAAGGATTCCCCGTTGAATCGTTACAAAAGTAGCGTAACTCAACCATAACACAGTTTTTATACACATCCGAAAACATCATGGCATAGCCAATCTCAGGCTCACGGGCTTTGTTATACATAATACTTTGATTGAACGGAATTGGCTTAACCATTGAAGTTACTTTATAAACAGAATCGGATGCAATCTGGATTAATCTTCCCTCTTTCATATTAATCTGTGAACATGACATTGCTTCCTTTTTGTACCTTTTCTGAATAAAACTACAAGTCACATCTACTAAACTAAAAGGGATTTGTTGAGGAGAAACAATAATTTTTCGGATTTTGTTATTATTCTTGCAAACATTCAGTGAAGTCTCATTTTTAGCATAATTATTTACAAATTCAAACGCTTTTGTAAATTGAACATCTCCTTCTTTTTTGGTAAAAAAATTAGAGAATAATGAGAATGTAAAAAGAATTATAATTTTCATAAATAATGAGTTTTAAGGCAATTGTTAAATAAATGTAACGAGCAATGATTGAATTGTATTTTGCTAAGAAAATAAATATTTTCAAATTGACGCTTTTAAAGCTACATAAATTTGATAATTAATATTAAAAAACAAATAAAAAGGTATTTTATTTTGTAAGCATAGCTTAACTTTGCCTTCTGTAATCAAATTTGAAATCAAAATGTATAATCTAACGTATAATACTGTATAGATTAACGTAAAATTTATAATGGATCAATTTTCATACATTGCAAACGCCGATACAGCAGCGATTTCTGACCTCTACGAATCGTATTTGCAAGACCCCAATTCAGTTGATATTAGCTGGCAAAATTTCTTTAAAGGATTTGATTTTCATGCCGAATGGAATGGTTCAAATGGAGTTTCCAATGGTCAAATAAACCATTCAACTGTGGCTTCTGCCCCCCCTGATTCTTCGATGATTCATAAGGAAATGGCAGTCATCAGTCTAATCAAAGCCTTCCGTTCTCGTGGACATTTATTGGCAAAAACCAACCCTATTCGTGAGCGTAAAGACCGGCGTCCAAGATTAAATTTGAAAGATTATGCTCTTTCAGATGCTGATTTAGACACTAATTTCCAAGCGGGTATCTTTTTAGGAATCGGAGCGGTCTCTCTGCGTAAAATCATTGAATCACTCAACACGATTTATGCAGGGTCAATTGGCTTTGAATACATGTATATCCGTGAGTCTGAAGTGAAAGAATGGTTACGAGCTAAAATCGAAAAAGAGGCCTTGGCATTTAATCCTTCAATTGATGAGAAAAAACAAATTTTAGAGAAACTCAATGAAGCCGTAGTTTTCGAGAACTTCTTGGGTACTAAATATTTAGGACAGAAAAGATTTGGTTTGGAAGGTGGCGAAAGTACCATTCCAGCCCTTGATGCTATCATTAATCGTTCGGCAGATTTGGGTGTTCAAGAAGTCATGATTGGTATGGCTCACCGAGGACGTTTGAATATTCTTGCCAACATCATGCACAAATCTTATGACGCTATTTTTGATGGATTTGAGGGAAATCTTCCTGACCAAATTCATGGTGATGGCGACGTAAAATATCACTTGGGTTATTCGTCAAAACATATCACGCCTTCGGACGTTGAAGTGTCCTTGAAATTAGCTCCTAATCCTTCCCATTTGGAAGCGGTAAATCCTTTAGTAGAAGGTTTTTGTAGAGCCAGAGCCGATGCTCATTACGAAGGAGATTACGATAAAATTCTTCCGATTTTAATTCACGGAGATGCTGCCGTTGCAGGTCAGGGTATTGTGTATGAAGTTACGCAAATGGCTAAATTGAAGGGTTATGAAGTAGGTGGAACTATCCATTTTGTAATTAACAATCAAGTTGGTTTCACGACAGATTTTGAGGATGCTCGTTCTTCTATTTATTGTACTGACGTTGCCAAAATTATTGATGCTCCCGTTTTCCATGTAAATGGTGACGACCCTGAAGCCGTAGTATTTGTATCGAAAATGGCGGCAGAATTCCGTCAGCAGTTTAACCGTGACGTATTTATTGATATGGTTTGTTACCGTAGAAATGGACACAATGAGTCTGACGAACCACGATTTACTCAACCAACCCTTTACGCTGACATTACAAATCACCCAAATCCAAGAGACGTTTATACAAAAAAACTGATTGCTCGTGGAGAGATTGATGCTCAATTAGCGGCTGAAATGGATTCTGAATTTAAGGCAGAATTACAAGCTCGTTTGGATTTAATCAAACAAAAAATTCGTCCAGAATATCATCCTTTAAAATTGGATAATCGTTGGGCTGAATTACGTTACGCTCAAGAGGGTGATTTTGAACAATCTCCAAAAACGGGAATTTCAAAAGAAACTATTGATAAAATTGCAGAATCTCTTTCTAAATTGCCCGCAGGTTTCACCGCCTTAAAGCAAATAGATAAATTATTAGCTGACCGAAAAGCCTATTTTGAAAATGGCTCTTTAAACTGGGCAACTGCGGAGGCTTTGGCGTATGGGTCGTTGTTAGTTGACGGAAATCCCGTTAGAGTATCGGGTCAGGATGTCCAGAGAGGTACATTTTCGCACCGTCACGCAGTTCTGCACGATGCCAATACCAACGAATCTTATATTTCATTAAATCATATTCAACCAGAACAGGAGCAATTACAGATTTATAATTCTTTATTATCTGAATATGCCGTTTTAGGCTTTGAGTTTGGGTACGCTCTTGCCAATCCAGATACTTTAGTGATTTGGGAAGCACAATTTGGAGATTTTGCCAATGGTGCCCAAACAATGATTGACCAATTTATTGCTTCTCAAGAGTCTAAATGGGGTACAATGAATGGTTTGGTTATGCTTTTGCCACATGGTTATGAAGGACAAGGACCAGAACATTCAAATGCTCGTCCAGAACGTTTTTTACAATTAGCCGCCGAGGAAAATATTGTGGTTACTAACTTGACAACCCCAGCTAATATTTTCCATGCTTTACGTCGTCAATTAATTTGGCGTTTCCGTAAACCTCTGGTTGTGATGTCGCCGAAATCATTGTTTCGTAATCCAAAAGTAATATCGCCAATTTCAGAATTTATGAATGGCTCATTTCAAGAGGTTTATGGAGATACTTTTGCGGAAGCGAAGAAAGTAAAAAAGGTTTTGTTATGTTCTGGAAAGATTTATTATGATTTGCAGGAAAAACAAGAAAAAGATAATCGGACAGACGTAGCTATCGTGCGAGTGGAGCAATTACATCCTTTTCCAGCCACAAAAGTACAGGCTGAATTAGACAAATATCCAAAAGCTAAAGTGTTGTGGGTACAAGAAGAACCCGAAAATATGGGATACTGGTCATTTGTGATTAGAGAATTTGGTTGGAAAGTTTTTGATAGTTTAGTAGCCCGCAAAAAATCAGCCTCACCGGCCACAGGTTTCTTGAAAGTTCATGTTATTGAACAGGCAGAATTGATGGATAGAGCATTTGCTTAAAGTTTAAAACGGTTTTTATAAATCGGAAAACAATGTCAATACAACGTATTAACAATGAATTTTTAATCAAAATACCTTCATCGGTGGATATAGGTATTTTACAACAGTTTTTAGATTATGTTCGTGTTAAGACAATTGCTTCACAAAGCACCGCATCAGACGAAGATATTTTGCAAATTGCTGACGACATAAATAAAAATTGGTGGATTGAGAATAAACAACATTTCATTCAATGAGGGTCGTTATTTTATTGATAATATTATTCGGAATTTTAGGTTGTAAAATTAAAAAAAGGCAAAAATCCTTTGATGAATTTGACTTTACATTTACAGATATATTCTCAACACATTTCTCAATTAAATTCACACAGCGTGACACTGTATTTATAAGAGAACATTGGTCTGTCGAAGAAAAAGGAATGCCTATATCAAAGACAAATTACATCAGTTTACTAAAACATTCTGATAGATTGAAATTAGAATCTTTGATTAAAGAAGTTAATTTTCAAACGTTAGACACGAATTATTATGAAGAATACTCGGATGGTTTTGAATCTAAATTTTATATTAAGAATGATGGTGCTTCCAAATTAATCAGCCTTCATAGTTACAATGCTCCTAAAAAATTAGATAGCCTTAATAATTGGATTGTTGAATTAAAACGAGGGTTAAAATTAAATATAATAAAAAACAGACTACAATTTAGTAGTCTGTTTTTACCACCTAAACCGCCTCCACCGCCACCACCATATCATAATTGACTTGGAATTTGAGTGATGTAATGGTGAAGAAACAGATTTTATTAAAAAAATATTTATTAAAAAATACATTACAAAGGATAAAACAATCCAGCATTGAGATATGGCAATTGAAATGAAAGTTCCGCCAGTAGGCGAATCAATAACCGAAGTAACCATCGCTACTTGGAATAAAAAAGATGGCGATTTGGTAAAAATGGATGAAGTTTTGTGTGAATTAGAATCAGACAAGGCCACTTTTGAACTCCCTGCCGAAGCAGAAGGAGTCTTAAAAATCGTTGCCAAAGAAGGTGATACGCTTCTAATCGGAGCTATTATTTGTACAATTGAGCCAGTAGGAGCA
The DNA here is from genome assembly GCA_025356745.1 of Arcicella sp. Lineage (GTDB taxonomy): Bacteria > Bacteroidota > Bacteroidia > Cytophagales > Spirosomataceae > Arcicella. The sequence goes on along the minus strand of JANXRS010000423.1, from coordinate 2,918 downwards.
TCGGCAAGTCCAGCGCCTCAACCAGTAGCGGCCGCTCCAGTTGAAGCAACAGCAAAACCAGTTCAAGTTGAAGAAACATCAGCCAAACCAATTGAAGTTGCACCAGCTCAGCCCGTAACAACTGCAACTGCCCAAGTCATCGAAATTAAAGTTCCTGCCGTTGGAGAATCAATTACGGAAGTAACTGTTTCTTCTTGGAATAAAAAAGAAGGTGATTCCGTGAAAATGGATGAGATCTTATGTGAATTAGAATCAGACAAAGCCACTTTTGAATTACCATCAGAAGTTGCTGGAACATTACATATTGTGGCAACAGAAGGAACAACTTTACTGATTGGAGCTGTTGTTGCTACCATTACAATTGGTGCGGGAACAGTAGCACCTGCGCCAACAAGCACACCTGCAAGTCCTTCACAAACTGCTGCAACTTCTCCACAATCAGAAACTTATGCAGCTGGTCACGCTTCGCCAGCCGCAGCAAAATTATTAGCTGAAAAAGGAGTTGAGCCAAGTTCGGTATCAGGAACGGGCGTAGGTGGACGTATTACAAAAGAAGATGCTCAATCGGCGAACATTCCGCAGGTTGCCGTTAGTACACCAGTAACTCCAACGCCAGCAGTTGCTCCAACTCCTGCACCAGTTGCCGTTTCAACGCCACAATCATCGGGAGGAAACCGTAATCAGCGTCGTGAGAAAATGACGTCATTGCGTAAAACAGTGGCTCGTCGTTTGGTTCAAGTGAAAAATGAGACAGCAATGCTAACTACTTTTAACGAAGTAGATATGAAGCCAATCATGGATTTGAGAGGTAAATATAAAGATAAATTCAAAGAGAAACATGGCGTAGGTTTAGGCTTTATGTCATTTTTTACGAAGGCAGTTTGTGTGGCTTTGAAAGAATATCCAGCGGTGAATGGCTCAATTGATGGAGAGGAAATTATTTATAACGATTATTGCGATATTTCAATTGCCGTATCCGCTCCGAAAGGTTTGGTAGTACCAGTTATCAGAAATGCAGAGAATTTATCATTGGCAGGTATCGAAAGTGAAGTGGTTCGTTTGGCAACTTTGGCGAAAAATAATAAATTAACTTTGCAAGAAATGTCTGGTGGAACATTCACAATCACGAATGGTGGTGTTTTTGGTTCGATGCTTTCAACGCCAATTATCAATGCTCCACAAGTAGCCATCTTGGGAATGCACAACATCGTTGAACGTGCCGTAGTGATTGATGGTCAGATAGTTATTCGTCCAATCATGTATGTAGCCCTTTCTTACGACCATAGAATTGTTGATGGAAAAGAATCTGTTTCATTCTTAGTTAGAGTGAAACAATTGTTAGAAGACCCAACTCGTTTGTTATTGGATGTATAGAATATGGACAAAAAGAGGTGGCACGTTCTGCCTCTTTTTGTCTATACTTGAAATTTATTAATGGAATTTATCCAAAATATGGTTAAATAGTAGGATTAAATTTTAAAAAATAACAAAAATTGTAATAATTTAATGTGGTAAATAGGAAACATAAGGCTTATTTTCAATGTTAACAGTAATCATTAAATTTGGGACAATAAAATAAAATGGCAGATAATTACCATTAAAAATGGTTAGTATTTTGTTCAGTAAAAGAAAAAGTATCGGAATATTTAATAGTAATTATGAACTAAGAAAATAATTACCTTTTCAGAAGACCAAAAGAAAAATCGAAAATTTATAATAATGCAATACGACGTAATAGTAATTGGTTCGGGACCTGGTGGATATGTAGCTGCCATTCGTGCAGCACAATTGGGCATGAAAACCGCCATCATTGAAAAATATAGTGTCTTGGGTGGAACCTGCCTAAATGTAGGCTGTATTCCTTCAAAAGCACTCTTAGATTCATCTGAGCATTTTTATAATGCCGCTCATACTTTTGCAGAACATGGAATTGAAATCACTGCTCCTGTCGTGAATATGACGCAAATGATAAATCGTAAATCGGGCGTTGTCAAAAAAATGAACGACGGAATTACATTTTTGATGAAAAAGAATAAAATCACGACTTATATTGGTCTTGGTTCTTTTGTTGATAAGAATACGATTAAAGTAACAAGGGCGGATGGTACTTCGGAAGATTTAACGGCAAAAAATATCATCATTGCCACAGGTTCAAAACCAACTGTTTTGCCTTCAATGCCCGTTGATAAAAAACGAATTATCACTTCAACTGAAGCCTTGAATTTACCAGAAGTTCCGAAAACAATGGTGGTTATTGGAGCGGGAGTTATTGGAGCTGAATTGGGTTCAGTTTATGCTCGTTTGGGAACGAAAGTTAGCTTTGTGGAATTTGCCGATTCAATGATTCCAACGATGGATAAAACAATGGGCAAAGAGTTGCAAAAATCAATAAAAAAGTTGGGCGTTGATTATTATTTCTCTCACAAAGTTACGAATGTAGTTAACAATGGAGACGATGCAACGGTTACTGCCACCAATGCCAAAGGTGAAGAAGTGAAATTAACGGGTGAATATGTATTGATTTGCATCGGTCGTCGTCCATTTACGGAAGGTTTGAATTTGGAAGCCGTTGGTATCAACATGGATAGAGGAAAAATAGTCGTTGATGAACATACTTTACAAACTAATGTACCTAATATTTATGCCATCGGAGATTTAATTCGTGGAGCAATGTTGGCTCATAAAGCAGAAGAAGAAGGCGTTTTTGTGGCTGAAACAATTGCAGGACAAAAACCACATATCAATTATAATTTGATTCCAGGGGTTGTTTATACTTGGCCTGAAGTAGCATCCGTTGGAAAAACAGAAGAAGAATTAAAAACGGCTGGCATTGCTTATAAAGTTGGTTCATTCCCTTTCAAAGCTTTAGGTCGTGCCACAGCTTCTATGGATACTGACGGTTTGGTGAAGGTTTTAGC
>JANXRS010000388.1 GCA_025356745.1 Arcicella sp. | reverse complement strand
ATGGATGTTGAATCTTGTTGCCCTAACGAATTTTTTATAATAGCCCGATTATCAAGAATTTCAGTATAATTCCCACTCATTCCATTAAATAAAAACCCAATCGTATTTTTTGAATCCAAGAAATAATCTGCTCCCATTTTATAAGAAATAGAACTGTTCTGCTTGTCAGAATCAGCTACTTGATCGAAACCCGAAAGCGTTTTTCCATTTTCAACGAATTTTCTATTTATTTCATTTGTTTGAAAGCTCTTGCGATTATTTCCAGAAAAATTACCAAATAAATTCAACTTCCCTTTACGATAATTCAAATTCAAACTACCATTTTCTTTGGGTAAAGATTTATAAAAACCATAGCCAAAACCCACAGTTGCCGAGCCATTTAAACCCATATTTTGATTCTTTTTAGTCTTTAGATTTATTACACCTGCATTTCCTGCTGCATCATATTTTGCGGGAGGATTCGTCATAATTTCAATTTTTTCTAAAGAACTTGACTGCATATTTCTGAGCAAATTTGCCAAATCACTGGCAGACATATACGTTGGCTTTCCATCCATCAAAACCATCACATTTTGCTTACCTTTTAAAGAGATATTGCCGTCTTTATCCACCGTGACACCTGGAGCCTTTTCTAATACTTCAAGTGCTGTTGCTCCTACCGACACGATTGAGTTTTCAACGTTGACGACTGTTCTATCTATTTGTTGTTCAATGAATGGCTTCTTCGCAATCACTTGAACCTCAGACAATTGCTTTGAATCTTCCGATAGAATTAAGTTTATTAATTTCACCGATGGATTTTCAGAATCCAAAGAAAACTTAGGTGTGTAAAATTTCTTATAGCCCATTTGGGAAATATTTACTAAATATTCTCCCGAAGGAATTTTCTCAAATTCAAACGAACCACTGCCGTCTGACAAAGCTCCTTTTACAAGCGTTGAATCTTTAGCTTTTAGTAAAGTCACACTTGCAAATTCAACGATTTTAGATTTATCATCCATAATTTGCCCACTGATTTTCCCCTGAGCATTAATTTTTAGACTCTTTAGGCTTAGGAGAGCGAGGATTGAGTAAAGTAAAGTTTTCATAACGAGTTTTATTTTTTGTTTTACGATGCACATACACATCATAAAAAGGTTTATTTGATGATTCAAAATTAATAATAAAGCCTACTACCTTGCATAACAAACTACCTGTTCGGTTTTTTTAAAGGATAAATGGTTAGGGATTCCATTAAATAATTATTTAGTTTTGGAAGGTTAGATATTTGTACGTGAGATGCAAGTGCGGTAGAAAAGGTTGCAATCTCTTTTAAAATAATACCAAAATAGAAATATTATGTATTATTTTTAACATTATTAATAAAACAAGAACCCTTTTAATATTTTCGCATGAAACATTTAATATTTAAAAATAACGATAAAATGCCTGCTTTAGGCTTAGGCACTTGGAAATCAGCGAAAGGCGAAGTGTATGAGGTTGTCAGAAAAGCGATTGAAATTGGATATCGCCATTTTGATTGTGCTTCTTTTTACGGAAATGAATCAGAAATTGGTAATGCTATTTCAGATGCTATAAAAAATGGAGACGTGATACGTGAAGACCTTTGGATTACTTCAAAACTTTGGAATAATCGCCATAAAAAGGATGACATACCCGCAGCATTTGAAATTACACTTAAAGATTTGACCCTTGATTATTTAGATTTATATTTAATCCATTGGCCTGTGGTACTTCAGAATCAAGCAAGCTATGCACAACAAAGTAGTGATTTAATCAGCTTATCTGAAATTCCTTTAACCCAAACTTGGCAAGGACTTATTGATTTAAAAGAAAAGGGATTGACCAAACATATTGGCGTTTCAAATTTTAGCATCAAAAAAGTCAATCAAATTACGGAAGAATCGGGAATAGTTCCTGAAGTTTTACAAATAGAATTGCACCCTTTTCTACAACAACAAAAAATACTGAATTTTACCCAAGAAAAGGGAATTTTCTTAACAGGATATTGTCCATTAGGTTCTGCGGATAGACCTGCTGTAAGAATTTTAGAAAATGAACCAAAATTATTTCAGCAACAGATTATTTTGGATATTGCCAAGGATAAAGATATTTCTCCTGCACAAGTAATATTAGCGTGGGCAGTGAACAGAGGGACTTCTGTTATTCCAAAATCAGTAAATCCAGAAAGATTGAAGCAAAATCTTGAGGCGGCAGATATTGAACTTTCAACCCAAGAAATGACAGAAATGAACAGTTTAGATTTACATTACCGATATATAAAAGGTGATTTTTGGTGCTTGGAAGGAAGTGATTATACCCTGGAAAATCTTTGGGATGAATAGATAATAAAAGACGTTCTGAAAATATAATTTTCAGAACGTCTTTTTATTGTAAGTGCCAAGATAATGTTAATTAGCAGAATACTCATGGCATGACTGACAATAACTTGCTTATTATCAATAGTTTACGAGTTGAGTCATGCCATGAGTACATTTGCCCAAGCACTTAATCCGTTTATTTTGCCACCACTTTTTTCTCTAAAACCTTAGTAGAAGTATCCGTCATCGGCAATTTATCTTGCCAACCCATATCAATTTCTACATTTGGCAAGGCTTTTTTCAAGGCATTTACGCCCGCAATTGTAACCTTCGTTTGCCAACAATATACCTTTTTCAGTCCTTTTAATTTTGCTAATTCTGCAATCCCTACATCGGTTACTTTGGTATCAAAAAGGTTGATATATTCGAGATATTTTAAATTTTTTAATTGAGTAATTCCTGCATCGGTTATGGCTGTGTGTTCCAGATTCAAGCGATTAAGATGCGGATATTTTGATATTTCTGAAAGCGATTTATCCGTAATTTGTGTGCTTCCCAATTTTAACCAAACAATTTGTTCTGAAATATTTGATAGTAAATTTATTTTAGAATCATCCAAGTTTCGAGCATTGATAAAATTGACATCCAAATAATTTTGGTCTTTGGAAACAGGCATCACAATTACATTCAAATCAGTCAGTTTTTTAATATTATTTTCCGAAGCTACTGATACTTTTTCGTTAAAAACAGGGGAAATCGTCTCGCCTCCACTGGCAGTATTTTCCATTGACGCACCACCTGCCAAAGCTACCAAAATAGGCTTTATTTTATCGTCTGGCTTCATTTGAGCAACTTTTATGTCAAATTTTGCTCCGTTCTTTATCCACCAAGTCACCAGAGAAATTTCTTGTTCAGTCAAAGGATTTTTACCTTTTGGTGGCATGTGATGTTCATCGTTCATATCCAATAAAACACGCTTTATCATCTCAGAATTAGTAGGATCATTAGCTTTGAAAATGGCTCCGTGTTCGCCTCCGTTTGCTAATAATTCAGGTTTATCCATCCGTAATTGTCCCTTAATTTTATTGGCATTATGGCACGACCAGCATTTTTGTTCCATCATTGGAGCGATAACATCTTGATAAACAAGGGCTTGCTCAATATTTTCAATTTTCCTAACTGTTCCTTTTCCACTCGTGTGAGGAGGCAATCCAGCAATGCTTCGGAAAGGTTCTGGGGTATAGGCATACAGATAATCTTCGCCGTGTGTCATATTTCCGCCTAAATGTCCTGTGCCTGTTAACAGAATTACCAGGACAAATAATGAAGGAATATACACTTTTTTCATTGTCTCATCATTTTGCCAATTTTTCTTCATATACCAAGCCGCCAATGAGATTAAAGCTACGCTAATTCCCATCCATTGATGCCAAAAAAGCGTGCTTTCATTATATTCGCCCGAAGAAGAAAGTAGGTAGCCAAAAATACAAGAAATAACCGCTGAAATCATGCCCCACCATAAAATTGGCGTGATGGCAGGTTGCAAAGCTTCAAGTCCTTTTTTATGAGAAATATATTCCAAAATAGCAGCAATCATCAACATTCCAATCGGCAAATGAACTACCACAGGATGAAAATGCCCGAAAAACATAGCCCAATCGGACGATGTATTTGTTTGTAAAAGTATCATTGATCGTTTTTTCATCTAGGGACGAATAGCATTCATCCTTGTACCAAATTATTTTGTCACCGATGGACGAATCCTATTCGTCCCAACCTCAAAAACTCTAAGATACTCGTTCTAATTTCACTGGATAGGTCTTTTTAGAATTCCACTGAGGTACATAAACGTTCTCGTCTGAATCCACATATACATCGTGTGGGTGCATGAAAACATTATTTGGGTCTTCCTTATATTGTCTAACAAGTTGTCCATCTCTATAAATTGGTTCCGAACCAC
>JANXRS010000353.1 GCA_025356745.1 Arcicella sp. | reverse complement strand
TATATTTTAGTTGTTTCAATCCATTTATACCTACAAGAGGCGTTGGAATTGAACATACCTTAGTGGCTATTTCAATGGGTGCTACGTTTCAATCCATTTATACCTACAAGAGGCGTTGGAATAAACAACATTAATAATAATATAGAAAAGGCAAATAAGTTTCAATCCATTTATACCTACAAGAGGCGTTGGAATGACCATAGGAACAAGTATATCGGATTGGAATTGGGCGTTTCAATCCATTTATACCTACAAGAGGCGTTGGAATTCGTCGGGAACATTAAGTCGCTGACTATTAGTTGTTTGTACTGTTTTTACTAATCCTCTTTTTGTATTTTTACAATAGATCAAAGAGCGTTTTTTCATAGTTTTTGTTGTTTTTCCGTAAACGTAAATATTTGATTATTAACTACTTAGATGTATATTCCAGTCAATAAGCCCCACCAATTACAGTGAATGAGCGCCACTTGTGGATAAGTAATTAGCCAATAATTTGTAGTTTGTTAGTGATTGTTTTACTCCAACAATCCTGAAACTATGGCTAATCATTCTTTGTCCATGAAGAAGTTACATAACCTTATTGTTCACTATGTTGCTGGTAAAAGCAAGCGTTTTATTGCTGATACCCTTCAAGTTTCTCGTCATACTATTGACAACTATTTGGGCTATTTGAAAGCTGAAATAGGTGAAGATTTATCTCCTCTTTTAAGTTGGGATGAAGCATCTTTGAACCGATTAGTCAGTCCTCAAAAAGCACCAGATACTCAGCAAACCCTTGAACCACTATTCCCAGATTATGAAAAAGAACTGAGTAAAGTAGGTATTACTCGCCTAATCCTTTGGGAGCGTTATTGCCTAACTACGCCCAATGCCATCAACTATTCTCAATTCTGTCATTATTTTCGTCAATGGCAAGCCTCTCAAAAAGTTTCTATGCACCTTGAACATAAGGCTGGTGATAAACTTTTCATCGACTTTGCGGGTAAAAAACTATTTTTAACTAACCCTCAAACGGGTGAAATTACTTGGGTTGAAATCTTTCTTGCTGTTTTAGGGTGCAGTCAATTGACCTATTGTCAAGCCGTTTACTCTCAAAAGAAAGCCGATTTTTTATTGGCTTTGGCTAATTCTTTGACTTTTTTTGGTGGCGTTCCCCAAGCCATTGTTCCTGATAATCTAAAATCAGCCGTTACTAAAACCCATCCCTACGAACCCGACTTGAATGAGAGTATTGAAGACTTTGCTTCTCATTACCAGACCGTTATCTATCCTGCCCGTAGTCGCAAACCCAAAGACAAAGCGCTGGTCGAACGAACCGTTGGCATTCTTTACAGTCGTGTTTATGCGATGTTGGAAGGGCAAGTCTTTTTTTCCCTTGGGGCACTCAATGAAGCCATCTTCCAAAAAGTTAATGACCATAATCTGAAACCCTTTCAAGGTAAAGAAGACTCCCGCCAAAGTCGTTTTAATGACTTAGAACGTTCAACCTTAATTCCCTTACCGACCACTCGTTACGAATTAAAACACTTCAAAACTGCCAAAGTCCAACAGAATTGTCATGTCATTTTGGGAGAGGATAAGCATTACTATTCTGTCCCTTTTCGTCATGTAGGGAAATATGTCAAAATCTGTTATACGGCTGAGAACGTTGAGATTTATTTTGAATACAAACGTATTGCCATTCACGCTCGGTTCAGAGCCAAACATCAGTACACCACTTTAAAAGAACACTTGCCCGAAAAACATCAATGGATCATGAATTGGTCTTCTGAATTTTTTACTGAACAAGCCCAAAAAGTAGGAGAAAATACCCTCAAAGCCATTGAACAACTACTCTGTACTCGTAAATATCCAGAACAAGCCTATAAATCTTGTGCAGGAATCCTTGCCTTAGTAAAGAAAAAAGAGATTGGAAAAATACGTTTAGAAGCCGCTTGTGAAAGAGCATTACTACACGATTTTTTATCCTTAAAACTCATTTTAAACATCTTGGATAGGGATTTAGACAGTATTATTTTCCAAGAAGAAACCATAAAAGACAACATTATTCCTTTCCATGCGAATATTCGTGGAGCAAAAAACTATCAATAATTTTTTAAATTTTAATTCAATATAAAATGAATCAGCAAGAAACATTGCAACAAATGAAAGCTTTAAAACTCTCAGGTATGGCAACCGCTTACCAAAACATTTTGAGTCTCCCCCTCGATATGCAACCAATGGCAGACCAACTTTTAGCCCAACTTCTTGATGCGGAACATTTAGAAAGATTGAACCGTAAAACTCTGGCCTGTATTCGGGCGGCCCGTTTTCGTTATCAAGCCATCGTCGAAGAAATCCAATATCTCCCTCAAAGAGGATTAGATAGAAATCTCCTTTCCCGTTTAGCTGATACGTCTTTTATCAAAAGGGGTGAAAATGTATTTATTACGGGAGCAACGGGTTGCGGTAAGAGTTTCATTGCTTCGGCTCTTGGCTATCAGGCGTGTCAAATCGGTATCAAGGTTGGGTATTTTTCGATGCCCAAACTACTCCAAAAACTGCAATTCGCCAGGGCAGACGGTTCGATTATCAAAGAACTTGCTAAACTTGAAAAACTCAACCTTCTTATCTTAGACGATTGGGGTTTGCAACCTTTGGACACCCCAGCCAAGTTGTCTCTTTTGCAACTTATCGAAGACAGACATGGTAAGAATTCCACCATCATTACTTCGCAATTACCTGTGGCTAATTGGTTCGATTATATCAATGAACCAACCCTTGCCGATGCTATCTTGGATAGACTCATGCAACAGGTACATCGCATAGAATTGAAGGGGGAATCCATGAGAAAATCTCGAAAAAATGACAATCCTATCAATCCATAATTATCTTTGTAAATCTCGCTAATTACTTATCCACAAGTGGTACTGATTCACTGGAATCACTGGTGCTCATTCATCGGAATATACACTTAGATGCCATTTTTTAATATTCTAAAATAAATTACTCCTTGGAAAGCATAAAAATTGGCTTTATTGAGTGCAAATGTTTCTGTAAGTGCAATTTACGCATCTTGCCTTAAATTTAGTAGCCTTCGGATAAATATTTTCTTCAATGATTTCTCTTATTTTTTCGGCAGCATCTTTGACATCCTGTTTGTTAGATTCCGTTATCGAAATTTCTACTAATTTGTGTTGACTTCGGGTATAAACCAAATATCCTTTCTCGACTTTTTTGCCAAAAGTCTCTTCAATTAACCAAGCATAACAATAAAGTTGTGTTTGATAAGTCTCATAAATTTTATCTTCATATAGTGCAAATTTGTAATCTAAAGGAGCCATCGTTCCATCCCCCAAAACCAAAACCTCATCAATTCTTCCCCTTATCAAATCATTGGTAAGATATTGATCCAAAAACTTATCGGTTGCCCCTATACGTTTGCGAAGATAGTTTTTATTTTGTTCCAATTTTTGGTCATGTACCTCCCTCCCCTTCATAACTTTATAATTATGTTCTTCATGTTGAGGAATGGTCAAAACATACTCAAAAAAAGTAAATCTTGGGCAATACAAATACTCAATTATGTGCGAAGGCGTGAGTGATAGCATAGTTTAAAAGAATAAAGCTCTTATTTCATCATTAACTAATTTTTTGTCAAATGCCTGTCCTAACAAAGTCGTTTGTTTGAGTTCGGTTTGATTCATGGGGAAAATGTAAATTTTATCTACCTCTGGGTCAATCAACTCCTCCAATTGAAGCGTTAAACTGTCTTTTTCATTGGCCGTCAACGTTCCTAAAAAACAAGAAAACTGTACCCTATACAAACCCATTTGTTTGCATAATTTGGAGATTTTTGTCCTGTTTTTATCATTTTCAATATCGTATAATACCCAAACAATCATAACTTTTCAGTTTTAAATTCTTTATCTTTAGTGTTTTTCAAATCCTTAATTTTCCCAAATTCAAGTATAGCATTGGCAAATACATGAGCATCCGACTGAATCACATTCGAGCGAGCATAATTTTTACCTCGATGGCGAATTGGGTCATCATCCATAAATTTATTATAGGCTGTCACCAACAATATTTTTCCTTCGGCATTTAGTGAAACTCCTTTCGTATGAACATCCGTATGTGCTTTACTTACCTTCTTGCCCGAAAAAAGTCTGAATATCACTTCGTCCACGTATATACGATAAGGTTCGATGAAATCATACACCATACTTAACTGATTATAATCATCTCGGTGCAAAAATCCTAAGTATGGGTCAATTCCTGCTATAATCAACGCCTTTTCAATTTTAGAATACATCATGCCATATCCATAATTTAAAAAAGCATTAAAAGCATCATCGGCAGGACGTTTTGACCGTCCTTTAAATTGATATTCCGAAGGCAAAACATAACTCAATGTCTCAAAATAAAGTCGACCAGCCGTTCCTTCCAATCCTCTCAGGGTATCGGCTACTTCAGCAGTTTCCTTACCCGCCTGATTACCAATGGAAATAACCATCGCTTCAATCCTGGTAATTTTATCATTCAGAAAATCTGCGTGTTGAGGACGATGTTTTTTTAAATCCTTTACAAAATTCAACTGATTTTCCAGCTTCGTAATCAGCCATTCTTTTACCCATTTCAGTCCTTCAGCATTCATACTGGTTTCCAATTGACGTTTCCGTATCTTGGTAGTGCTCCCCAATTTGCTATGCCAAACCCGACCAATGGGTGTACCATTTTGCTCAGAAAACACAATATCAACATTATGAATCATGGCCAAATGAACTGCATCCGTACTCAACGACGTACCCTTTGCCAACATAATATGCGTGACTTTATTGGCGGAATATTGTTTTGTGAAAATCTCGCCATTTTCGAGTTTCCTGCGAATCTCAAACATTTCTTCTTTGACGTGTAGATACGTGCCATAAGTACCAATGTGTAGTTGCATGATTTATTTAGGGTTTAGTCTTTTCATTTGTTCCAAAATCTCACGGTCTTTTTCTATTTCAGCTTTCAGTTCATCTTCCGTTGGCAAATAAGTGAGGTATTTAGAAGCAAATAGTTGTTGGCTATCTTTCAAAACAGAATACTTAACCACTGCCTCATTTTTTTCAGAGCAAAGAATAATACCAATCGTTGGATTATCTCCATCTTGGCGTTTTAAATCTTCATACATCCGTACATACATATCCATCTGTCCGATGTCTTGATGCGTTAGTTTGCCAATTTTTAAATCAATGATCACAAAACATTTGAGTAAATAATTATAGAAAACCAAGTCTATTTTGAAAGATTCATCTTTCACTCTTATCAGTTGTTGCCGTGCCACAAACGCAAATCCTTTACCCAATTCCATTAAGAGTATGTTTTGGAATTTATTAAAATTGTAATAAAACGAGAATCGGTGTAACTTTGGTTTAATCAGAACTAAAGTAAATGAAAAAGAAATTTCAAGAATTCACCGATTCTCAATGGCAAGTTATTGAGAAAATACTTA
>JANXRS010000337.1 GCA_025356745.1 Arcicella sp. | reverse complement strand
CAACGGCTAATGGAATAATTGTTCCCAATGGTTTCCAAGGCACTAAATCTGCTTCGGGTTTGGGCAATTGAGTCGTAGAGTAAATATGAAATTCTCCTGCTTTTAAAGTATATTTTGTCGTTAAATCACTCACATTTAATTCAGCCCCTGTGAAGAAATCGTACCATTTTCCCAAACTCGGAAAAATATCTGCAACAGAACGCTCAGAAAGGTCAAAGTTGGCTACTGAAATTAGTTTATTGGTACTATTTGTCAGCATCATTTTCTTAACAACTCCTGTTAAGTCCACGATAAAATCCGTAGTTCTAAAAACTTCTAGACTTGTTTTTAATTTGATAATTTCAGAATAAACCTTGTATAATTTCAAACGTTCAGGGTCTGAAAAATACTCCCACCGAATGGGTTTACGACCAGTTCTACCATTTTGTTCAATGGAAACATCGTAGCCTAATTCACCGAATTGCCAAATCATTTTAGGACCAGGAATGGTCATAAACATGGCTAATGCAGCTTTACTTCTCTCCAAGGCAGTGGATAAATTAAGCGTTTTAAGTGCGTCAAACATTATTCGTTCTTCATCATGACTTTCCATATAACCAACGGCAGCAGGCATTTTCAATCCTCTTGGTTTATAGGAAAAACGAGAAAAATCACTACCATTTCCCTTCACCGCATTCCGTGCATCGCCGTTTTGATTTGCCCAAACCATCATGCCCATATCCGTGAGTGTTTGTTCTTCACGGTCTTCCGAGAATAATTCCAAAATCACATAGGCATCTTTATCGTAGCTTCTTATTTTATCGTAATAATCTTTTAAAATGTCAATTCTTCCTTGATCGTACAGTCTGAACTGCCCATCATCACTACTCTGTTTTTGCGTGAAACCCTTGGCTAAATCAAAACGATACCCATCAACTTTATACTCCTTTATCCAAAATTCGTTGGCACGATTAACATAATCTTTCGTAGCTTGACTTTCATGGTTAAAATCAAAAAATACACTATACGGATGCGTTGCTTTTTGATTAAAAAATGGTGAATCAGTGGAAGGTTGCGAGCCATCCCAATACATTTTCACATAAGGAAATTCATAATCTGCTTGATTATAAACTACATCCAGAACCACCGCAATACCATTTTCGTGACATAAATCAATAAATTTTTTCAAGTCCTCTTTCGTTCCGTAAGCCTTGTCGGGTGCCAAAAAATAAATAGGATTATATCCCCAAGAATCATTGTTTGAAAATTCGGAAATTGGCATTAATTCGATACAATTAACTCCTAAATTTTTGAAATAAGAAATTTTATCTATCGCATTTTTATACGAACCATCTTTATCAAAATCACGAATATGCATTTCATAAATCACCAAATTATCTTGGGCAGGGCGTTTAAAGTTAGTCACTTTCCAAGGATAAGTCATTTGTCCAGTTTGTAGAACCGAAGCAATTGATTTGACATTATCGGGCAGAAATTTTAAGTTTGGATACGTTGTTGAAGAGATACTTCTATCATTATTTGGGTCAAGGATTTTCTCACAATAAGGATCACCTACTGCCAATATTCCATTTACTAAATACTGAAAAGCATATTCAGTTCCTTTCGTAAGTCCTTCAATATCAATCCAATAACGAGTCCCATCGACAGTCCTCTGCATCAACCATTTACTGTCGGTTTGCCAGTTATTAAAATCTCCAATTAAATAGATAAAATCTTTTTTGGGAGCAAATAAAACGAGCGTAACCTTCGTATCGGAAACATAATTGATACCATCTTTTACGCCCGTTGGCAAGGCAGCAGTAGTTGGCGTTGGTTTCACGGTAACGATAAATTCATTTGTGGCTGTTTCAGTCGCAGTGGTAGCAGTAATTTTAACGGTTTGACTGGCTCCCGATAAAGTACTTATATTTAATGTGTATTTCAATGAATCTTTAAGAACAGCAGTCGTTACAGAAACACCATTAACGGTTAATTCCAGATTTACCTTTTGTGAAGAAACCGCCAAAACTGAAATTATTGCCCCAGCGTCTGCAAAAAAGTTTTTTTCTTTCGGTTGAAGGAAAGCAACATTTAATTTATTATCATAGAGTGTAATAATAAAGTCTTCTGTTTGAAATTTTCCATCACCACTTTTTAATAATACTCCCAATTTTTTGATGAGAATATTGGCAGGAACTGAATAATAATCTCTTGGTTTAAGTTTAATACTCCATTTGTCATTACCTAAAGAAGTCATTTTACCTTTTTCAAAAGGAATGGCAAAGTTAGTTTGTCCTGCTGGTTGAAACTGGAAAGCATCGCCAGTGTCAGTTGAACCTGCCCCTGACCATAAATAAACATCGGAAGTCTTGCCCAGAAGTCCTTTAGCTTTGGCATCTTTGGCAAGGGTAAGGTCAAAAATAAGCGTAATTTCTTGGTCACCATTGGGTAATACAGGACTGGTTGTAATGGCTTGACCCACTACTGGAAACCATCTCGCCCATAAAAGGACGAAAATTAGCATGATTTTTTTCATTTTTGTCGATAAATGGTTGGTTAATGGAACACGAAGATAATGAAAACTATTGGTGAAGAAAATACTTTGATAATCCTTCATAAACCTTATGGACAGGCAAACCCATTACCGTGAAATATGAACCTTCCATTCTGGGAATTCCAACCATTCCAATGAAATCTTGAACACCATAAGCTCCTGCTTTATCAAAAGGACGACAAGTTTTGATGTAATAATCAATCTCTAAATCCGTTAATTCTCGAAAGAAAACATTAGCAATATCAATAAAAGATTCCGTATTTTCTTGGGTCATTATACAGACACCAGTAATAACTTGATGCTGCCGACCCGATAATTTTCTAAGCATTTGACCTGCTTCTAAGTCATCTTTGGGTTTATTTAAAATTTCATTATCAATAACAACAATGGTATCGGCTGTTAAAACTATTTGATTATCAAGCTCTTGTCTAAAAGCCTCTGCTTTTTTACGAGCTAAATATTCTGGGACTTCAACGGCTGGCATAGTTTTCGGAAAATCTTCATCGGTATCTTTTACCTTTACCGTAAATTCAAAACCTGCATCACGCATTAATTGTTGACGACGTGGTGAATTTGAAGCTAAAAGGAGTGGTTTATTGAGTCTATGCATTTTGTATTTGTTGTGAGTTAACATGAACCCAAGTTTAGCACAAGAGTTCCAATAAATATTTATCACAAGTTTATCATGAAATTAATTTTACAAATTTATCCATATTACTTCAATAATACGATTAAGACTTTTGCTTTAATCATATTTTGCGTGTCCGTTGGATATACCCAAAAAATTGATTCCACAAAAACGAAAGATACGGTCACCGTTAATAAAGATACAATTACCGTTAATCTCGTAGAACCTGTCAGCATGAAATCTGCCAAAGATAGTGTGATGTTTACAAGATTGAAGAAACGATTTTCTAAAAATAAGATTCTAAACGAAATTTACAATGCTCTTTTTAGAGATGTTTATAATCAAAATTCATCAGGTCAGGAAGTCACTCAAATTGAAGAAAATCCTTTTAAAGAATATGAGGGAAGAGTTATTCGTGAAATTTTCGTGAAACGCCGTCAAGTTTTTGGTGAAAGTATTGTAGATACTACCCGAATTGCTGAAGGTTTCGACCGTTTTTTAAATTCTTTACACGCCAATACTAAAGAAAGGGTCATACGGAATAATTATTTAATGTTTAATCCTGGGGATATTATCAGTGCAGACCGTCTTCGAGATAATGAGCGTTTAATGCGGAGAAGTCCGATTCTACACGATGCCAGAATCTTAGTTTTACCCGATGCTAAATACCCAAATCTGGTGGATTTATTAGTAATTACCCAAGACATTTGGTCATTATTGCCAGATGTTGCCGTCAATAGTTTTAAAGATTTTTATTTAGGCGTTAATCAAACCAATTTCAGGGGTCTAGGGCATTCTTGGAGGAACAATTTTTATGTAAATTACAACCAAAAACCCGCCTTAGAATACTATACCCAATATACCATTCCTTATATTGGACGATCATTTGTGACGGGGCAAACTGAAATGGATTTACGTCGACAAACTAACCATTTTGCGTTTCGGCTTTTTCGTCCTTTTTTAACCCCAGAAATGAAATTGGCAGGTAGCTTTGAATTAAGTAATGATCGAAATTTATTGAGTACTTTTAGAGGTAGCGATGGAACAACCTTCAAAACCAATGATACTACCAATTTTACTTTTCCAACCAATCGAAAC
>JANXRS010000108.1 GCA_025356745.1 Arcicella sp. | reverse complement strand
CTGAGAGCAAGGATAACACGATATGTAAGAAAAAGCCTATCATTCTCCCGAAAACTAAGGTACCATCATTTGGTGACTAAAATGTTCATCATTGATTACAACCAGAATTGTATATCAACACTTTTTAAATAACTACCAAATATTTTTCATTTCTTGTTAAAACATATTCATAAATGCCCGATTTTTTGGTTACGTCTTCATCTTGCATTAATTGGGTAATCTCTTTTTCTAATTTTGCTGAATCTATGGCTGTGTCCTTAAATTTATTGTATAAAAAACCAAACGAAACGCCTTTCATTTCTCTACGATATTTTGGGAAAACAACTTTTATCCAATTCATCACGCCAGTAAAATATAACCACAATTCATTGGCATTGGGTTTGTGCTGATTTACCGCCATGTACTCCTCAATCTTATCATTACTTAACCAACTTATAGCAGTTTCTAAATAGTCTTGCCTAATGGGTGAACCTGTCATATAATCGCTTCCAATACCATAAGCTGCACAACCTGATTTACTGAAATACTTTTTTGCATTCGTTAGCCATGTGCCTGTATAAATGGCATTTCTTAATTCTTGGTCAGTTAATTTTTCTCCTGCAATATTGATGGTTTTGAACCAATCTAATTTTTCCTTATCGTTCCCTTCACAGAAATAAATCATTAATTTATAATCTAATATTTGGTTTGCTTCTACATCCGTAAGGTTGTGCATATACAACGCATTTAAGGAGAAACTCCCTTTTGCGTATTCACAAATACTTATCGTGCGTTGTTGTCCATCCAAAACTTCGTAGGTATCATCCTCATTCTTAACCCAATACATCACGTTTAAGGGAAAATTCTTTTTAACCGTTTCAATGACTGAATCTCTTTGCTTGTCTTTATAAACAAATTCACGTTGATATTTAGGACGAATATAATTTGCCACCATACCCCACCACGCCTTCTTCTTCGTCATTAACATAACCATTGGCAACTTCTCTAATAGTGATTTCTTTCAATTCAATTTTCATAGTTTCTTGTTTTTAATAATAATACGTGCATATTTGGGTTCGCCATTTATTCTTGTTAAATAAGTTCCCTTTGTTTCTTCTGTTGGTCCAGTAAGCATACTATATCTACCAATTCCATCTATAATTTCAAATTGGTCAGGATTATATTTTTCTATAAAAGTGATGGGTACACCCATCGCTCCTTCATAATCCATTGGTATATCTTTTGTTTTATCAATATTAATGGCATCATAGTTATCATATTTTGGGTATTCACTTTCATTTCCGTAATAGGTTTTATAGAGAATCAAATCATCATGTCGTTTTTTTGTTTCAATATTGGTAAACCAAACAACGCCCGAAATCCTAATCATACCTTCTTGATGGTCATTATCCGTTGCATAATCAACGTAGTGTTTATTTACAAAATGAGCCATATTACGATTAAACCCATAACCTAACCATAACTTATTCTCCTTAATGAGCTTAAAAATCTCCTTATAAGTTATTGCATTTTGATTGCCAACAATAATAAATTTCTTGTCGTATTCTATCAATTGAGCAACATATTCTCTAAATAAAGAAAAGGGTGGATTTGTAACTACAATATCGGCTTGCTTCAACAATTCAATACATTCTTTACTACGAAAATCACCGTCACCATTCAAAGGAATAATACCAATTTCTTCGGGATTGGGAATTTTATCTCCATTTTTGTCGCCCGTGTATTCTAAATAGATGGCTTTTTCGGAATCGTGCTGGCTAAATAAATCACGATTTTGATTTTTATAACAAGTCGAAATGAGTTTTTTGAGTCCTAAATTCTCAAAACTGTGGGAAAAATAATGGAAGAAATTACTTACCCGTGGGTCATCGCAATTGCAAAGAACAACTTTGTCTTTGAAGTATTCTTTGTAATGTCTAATTTCTTTTTCAATATCAGATAGTTGTGTGTAAAACTCATCATTTTTTTCTTTGTTTGCCTTGCGTAAGGTTTTGTTTGAAGATTTATTTTCCATTAAGGCCTTGATAATTGGTTATTTGTACTGTGAAAAATGTAATTACAAATTTACCCATATTGCTTGGTATTGTTATGTGAATTTCACCTTTTGTTGACGTATGTATAGGAAGGATATTTAGAGTAAACTAGCGGTAGGGTTTCAACTTTGGGAACAACAATGAAATTTTTGAAGAAATCTAAAAATGCTGAACCTCAGCAGGTTATCCCTTCTATTAAAACTGATTTAAAAAATCTTGCTGACGATAAACCTACTATCATCTGGTTTGGACATTCTTCGTATTTGATAAAATTCAAAGGGTTAAATATAACTCCCTATAAGAATTATTTTGTATTTGTTTACATTTGTTAATCATCATTCTCAAAAATATAAACTATGGAAAGAAGAGATTTTACTAAAAATTTGATTGCCAGTGCAGGCTTAGTTTCGCTACCTTCGTTTGTCAAAGGTTCTCAAAATCAGACGATTACTGTTCCTCAAACACCCTTTAAACTGAAATATGCTCCCCATTTTGGTATGTTTGAAAACTCGGCGGGAAAAGACGAAATTGACCAGTTAAAATTCATGCACGAAATGGGTTTTCGGGCTTTGGAAGACAATGGAATGATGGGTAAATCACCAGAATTGCAAGCTAAAATTGGTGATACCTTGGCTAAATTGGGAATGACAATGGGCGTTTTTGTGGTTGGTTTTGATAATTGGCCTCCTAAAAGTACGCTCGCAACGGGAGAAAAAGAATGGAGAAATAAATTTTTAACTGCCTGTAAAAATGCCGTAGAAGTAGCAAAACGTTGTAATGCAAAATGGGTTACGGTTGTTCCTGGGAACTTTAAACGTGATTTACCGATGGGAATTCAGACGGGTCACGTGATTGAATCTTTACGACAAGGAGCAGCAATCCTTGAGCCGCATAATTTGACGATGGTGCTTGAACCACTTTCGGATAATCCTGATTTGTTTCTCCGAAATTCCGACCAAACCTATATGATTTGTAAAGCCGTGAATAGTCCAGCTTGCAAGATTCTATTCGATATGTGGCACATGCAGAGAAATGAAGGAAGAATGACGCAACACATGGATTGGGCTTGGGATGAAATTGCCTATTTTCAGATTGGTGACGAACCAGGACGTAATGAACCAACTTCGGGTGAAGTAAATTATAAATATCTTTTCAAACATATT
The DNA here is from genome assembly GCA_025356745.1 of Arcicella sp. Lineage (GTDB taxonomy): Bacteria > Bacteroidota > Bacteroidia > Cytophagales > Spirosomataceae > Arcicella. The sequence goes on along the minus strand of JANXRS010000108.1, from coordinate 2,226 downwards.
AACGAAAAAGCCAAGGCAACCAATCGTGGAGAATTTATTTTGGGTATGGAACACGGCAATTCAATCAAAGGAAAAGATGGAGAAATGAAGTTAATAGAAGCTTATCGTTGGAGCGATATTTCTTGAAAGAAGAAGTGAAGGAGACAGAAAGTGATATTTTTTCTGTCTCCTTCACTTCTTCTTTCCTAAAATTTTTCTCGCCTCTTTATTTCCTTCTAAATTATTATCTATCACCTCTTTAAGCAATTTTTCCACTTCTTTTTTATTCATTGGTTGATGTTTCATCAAAGCCAACGCTTCGTAGAATTTTCCAGGATTAAAAAATAACTCTTTTTGTTGCGAAAGTGCTTGAAAGAGCATAACCGCTTTATTGTAATTCTGCAAGCGAAAAGCAGTTATGCCAGCATATTTTACGGCTTCACTGTCATTATTTTTTCTGCGTAAAATATCTTCAAAAATTGTTTGAGCGTTTGAAAATTTTCGTTCATTAAATAAACGTAATCCCATTTGTAAACTATCATTTTGGGCATCCATTTTCACAGGTAAATTTTCAAAATATTCCTGCACATAAGTGTCCACAAATACCTCAGAATCGAGAATAGGGGTATGTGAAAACCACCAAAACCCCATCAATAAAATCAAGGATGCTGTAATTCCCGAAATCCAAAGAAGTGAGTTAATTCTATGAATTGGACGATTCGAAAGTCTTTTTCTTAAAACTTCGAATTCACTTTTACGTGTATCATTTGCTACTTGTTGGGCTGCTGCCCGAGTATTTGCGTAGAAGGCAACGGCATTTGCCAACTCAGAATCAGTAGGAAGTCGCTTTTCAAAGTCTTGCCTTTCGATAGGACTGAGTTCATTATTGAAATATTTATCAATTTGTGCTAACATTTTTGTAATTACCTTGTGTGGTTAGGGGTTTGCTCTTTCAATTTTATACAAATCTCTCAATTTATCCAAACAACGTAAACGACTTACTTTCGCTACATTAGCTGTTTGATAGCCTAAATCTTGGGCAATTTTACTGTCCGCATATCCTTCTCCCCAAGCCATTAACATTTGCTGACATTTTTCCCCTAAAAGTTTAACTTTCTCTTTCAAAACCACAACGTCATAATCGGAAATAAGTTTCTGCAAAATGCTTTTAGAATTATCGGGCAACGAAAAAATCCACTCCTGCATCGGTTGCGTTTCATGGACGCTCATTTTGTTAGTCGTAATCTTGCGAAGAAAGTCAACACATTTGTTAGAAAATATTTGGTACAGATAGGTCTTTACGGAGGATTTGCCCTCAAAATTCTTATTTCGCACATTTTCAATGAACGCTAAAATGGTATCACTGTAAAGACTCGCTGCTTCATCTTCCGACAGTTGGTGTTTGAAAGTTGCATCTTTGATAAAATAGAAAAATTGCTCGTAGAGTTTATTCTCGGTGGCTCTCTGGAGAATTCCATCCCCAAGAATTCCTGATAAAATAGCTTCGTCAGATAAGGCAACACGACTAAAAAGGTTCATTAAATCACAGGGTTAAATGGAGGTATGATCTATTTAGCGGTATTTATGTAAATATAGGAGGTTTTAGTGATTCTGAATAAGTTTTAATGTGATTTAATATTGATTTTAGGTATAAACTAGCTAAAAATTAAAAAGACGGCGAGAATCAACTTACCGTCTTTTTGTTTGATTTATTTTTTTGATACCCTTATTTCAATCCTCAATTCCCAAAATCAATATCTGTTTTCTCCATTTTACGCTCTTTTTTACGGAAAGTTGCATTAGCTTTTCCGATGGGTAATTGTAACGTTAATTTATAAAAACGAACTTCTCGGCGATTCATGCTGGCTTGATAGATGTTTTCTTGTTCAATGGTTGATACTTGTTTCCGAGAATTAAAAATATCATTTACACTAAAAACTATACTTGCTCGATTACCCATAAATGACTTTCTTACCGCAAAATCTGCGGCTTGAATCGGTAACCTAAATCCTTGTAAACTCGGTGTTTTACTGTCTCGATTGACGTTAATATTTGCTGAAATATTCGCAGGGAAACGGTACGATACATTCAATTTTGCCCGATAAGCTACCGCTTCATTTGTAATGGCTTCAGTTTGAACAATAAAATCAAAAACGTTTATGTTTGCCGTTGCCGTAAACGGTCCAGCGGTATATTTGAACGTATTATCCATTCCGTACTGAATATCGGCTTTGGCGTTAATAAACG
>JANXRS010000297.1 GCA_025356745.1 Arcicella sp. | reverse complement strand
TGATGGTTGGCATTTCTTATTTACGCATATATTCAAATTTTGTTTTGAGTATATAATATGCATCTTCATCTCCTAATTCAACTGCTCTATTAAAATCAACAATAGCATTTTCAACTTGCCCAATTGAGTACCGAGACATTCCCCTCCACCTCAAAGTTTCAGCATTTCCGCTTCTGTAAAACCAATCAGCTTTATCAAATTCTAAGAAAGCTTTATCAAATTCCTCTAATTTATAGAGTATCTTTCCTTTCAATACAAAACATTCAGCGACGGTATTATCAAATGAAATGGATTGCTCAATATCGTAAAGTGCCGAAAAATAATTTTCTAAAAGTAAATTCACTTTTCCTCTATAAAAATAAGCTTTAGGTGATTTGGGAAAGGATTTCAATTTTTCGGTAAAGAAAATTTGGGCTTCTAAATATTTTTTTTCTGATAGTAATACCTCACCTTCTGCTAATTTTTCAATGTCTCGAAAACTATAAAATTTCTCTTCTAACCAATTGAAGAACATCATGGTTACAATAAAAGGCAGGAAGAAAAGTAATAGTAACCACTCCATAGAGATTTGATAAGTTTAAAGTAAACACATTAAAATTAAAACATTTTGAGTTAGGTTAGCAAATTATCATAATCTATTTTTATCTTTTTAGGAAAACCAGCAATAATTAAATCAAAGGAATGGTCAATTAATTTTTTTATTTGTTTAGTCGGTGCAAGATTACAATTGATGGTGTTCCAATGGGTTTTATTCATGTGATAAGCACTAACTATATAGCTAAATTCATCCCTCAACTCAATCGCTTTTATAGGATTACACTTTAGAGTTACGATAAAAATATCAGATTCTAGAGAAGTTAAAGCAAATATTTTTCCCATTACTTTATAAACCAGAGTATCGGATCCAAAAAGTAACTCTTCAGTTACCCCTTTTTTAGAAATACAATATTCTCTATATTCATATTAACTATGAGCGGTTAGTAATAAGCGTTAATAATTAAAATCCTCACCACTTATTATTAAGCATTTTCTATCTGAAAAATGCTCTGTAAATCATTACACAAATGCACATCAAAAACATCAAAATTGATATTTTATTGATAAAGTGCATCGTTTTAATGTTAAAATTTGACGGTTTTGAAGGGTCAGCTTTGCTGAAAATTCTGAAAAAATAGCTGAATGCTTCACCTAATTTAAATTGCTCTTTTAATTTTGACATTTTATTTATCTATTTACAGAAAGGTTAAAAAACTATTCTACATTTTGGGTTCAAACCAGATTCCATCTTCTTTAATAATATCAATCAACTCATTCACTGCATTGTCCGAATGTACAGATTTTTTAATAACCTCTTGCCCTCTATATAAAGCAATTTTATCTTTTCCAACTCCCACATACCCATAATCAGCATCTGCCATTTCTCCTGGACCGTTTACAATACAACCCATTATTCCAATTTTAACGCCTTTCAAATGTTCAGTTCTTTTCCGAATCAAAGCAGTCGTTTCTTGTAAATCAAAAAGGGTTCTTCCACATGATGGACACGAAATGTATTCAGTCTTACTCATGCGTGTACGGGCAGCTTGCAAGATTCCAAAAGCTGTAGAATTGTAACTTTTTGATATATTTAAAAGTTTAGATTTATTTAATAAATCAGGTAATTTCAACATTATACCATCTCCAAATCCATCAATTAATAAGCCTCCACAGTCAACCGCTGAAAAAAGCTGAAAATCAGATTGTGGTAATACTTGATATTTTCTAACAATAACGACGGGTGTAGTAATTTGATTATTAATAAGTTCAAAAAATAATCTTCGTAATTCTGGCATGGCGTGACTATTATCTGTTGCAATACATAAGACTATTTGTTGATCTCTTTTTAATTCATTCATTAAATCAATATCCAAATCAGCAAGTGTTAGTTTTACAAAATTCAAAGAATCATGTTTAAAAACACCTTGTTTAAATTGTTCAACACTCATTAAAGGATATTTATTGATTTTATCCTCCGCTTGATTCCAAACATCAAAATCTAAAATCTCTTTCAAGCCCATGGGAAGCATATACTTCGCAGGATTTTTTCCGGTATAAATATAATCAACGCCCAAGTCATTCATCGTCCATTTATCAGGCAAAGGAATATAGTAATGACCAACTGGTTTTAAATCATCATATCCAACAACTTCAATTTGAGAATAATCGGCAATAACTCTTGGAACATTATGCCCTCCAAAATTTGCAACCTCATAGGTTTGTCGTCTATGATATTGGAAAGGATTTATCGGAGAATCTGATAAATAATGAATTGCAGATGATGAGTTACGAATGAAATTTGGAATTGATATTAAAGTTTCTTTTCGGTTTGAATATCTATCAATCAAAGCCCTTGCAACTGGTGCTTCAAATTCTGGGTCTTCGGTTAAACTTACTCTAACGGTATCGCCTAAACCATCTTCTAATAATGTACCAATCCCCACAGCTGATTTAATCCTACCGTCTTCTCCTTCACCTGCTTCTGTGACGCCTAAATGTAAGGGATATGCCTTTAATCCTTCTTCATTTAGTTTTTTACATAATAAACGATAAGCCTCCACCATAACTTGAGTATTTGAAGCTTTCATTGATAAAACGATATTATAATAATTTTCATCCTCACAGATCCTTAAAAATTCTAAGGCGGATTCAACCATCCCAAGCGGTGTATCGCCATAACGACTCAAAATTCTATCACTCAAAGAACCATGATTGGTACCAATACGCATCGCTGTACCATATTCTTTACAAATATTTACCAAAGGCAAAAATTTTGTACGAATTCTGTCTAATTCATCTTGATAACTTGACTCTGTATAATCAATATTTTCAAAACGCTTTTTATCAGCATAATTCCCTGGATTGATTCTCACCTTTTCAACTAAACGAGCGGCTAATTCCGCAGCATTTGGTGTAAAGTGAATATCAGCAATTAAAGGTACATAATAACCTCTACTTCTTAATTCTTTACGAATAATCTCTAAATTTTGGGCTTCTTTTACGGATGGAGCCGTGATTCTAACGTACTCACATCCCGATTTAATCATACGAATTGTTTGCTCAACCGAACCTAAAGTGTCCATCGTATCAATTGTAGTCATGGATTGTACTCTAATGGGGAAATCTGAGCCCATGGGTATATCACCAATGTTGACCGTAATAGTTTTCCTACGTGAATATTCCGTTAATGAATTGGCATAACGGTTTCCGTTTTCGATAAGGTTTATGATTTGTGAGTTATTATCTGACATAAATGATTTAAGGAATAAGCAAATTAAATACAAAGATAAAAAAATCCCTCAACAAACTTATAACGTTTATTGAGGGCATATAGTTAAGACATTTTAAAATTAAAAATCTCCAAAAGTATCCACTAAATATTGTTGAACGATACTAATATCTTCCTTTGAAGTTAAATCAGGCACGTTTTCTGCTACAGCAACGGTAATAACTTTCTTTGGATTTTCACTTGCCATTTTCATGACTGCCGTTGGTAATTCTCTTTCATTTCTGATGGGATTAAAAGGTTCTTTTCGGACATATTCTAAAATATCATCGTAATTAAAATGAAAAACATTCATATTTACACCAATCTTTCCTAGGGAGTCACGGGCAGATTCAATTTGCTCTTCATTGGGTTTTTCAATGATTTCAACTAAATAATTATCCATATCGGCTTTAATAACAGCAAATGATTTCACCCGTTCAGGTTCAACCCCTAAAGCAACACTTTCATAGGAAACAACCGCATTTTGTACTGGATTTTCGCTCAACAGTTTCAGAACATTTACCGAATATAAATTGTCTGAATTACAAACTGTAAATCTTTCACCTTTCCACTGTGGTGTTTGTTCCAAGGCTTGTTGAATAGCATCGGCTGTTCCTGCAGGCTTTTCACGGTCTGGAGATATCGTTTGGGTTGCATATAAAAATTTCATTCCCCACGCTTTTCCATCCGCTTCTAATTTATCGTAATAAGGTTTCGTTACAAGATCCTTTGGATTTTTTAGTATCAAAACTTCATTATAATTTGCCTTATGAGCATTATAGATAAGATAATCCATGAACGGACGACCATCTTTTCCTACGCCAATCATTCCCTTTGGAAGTGTATTTGCCTGCTGAACTAAGGCAGAGTCAAGTGCTTCTGAACCTTCTACTTTTTTCATTCGTGATGACATTCCACCCGCCATGATTAATAATTTTCCCATTTAATCTTTACAACCACATAACTAATAGAACGGACAGAGATTTTGGATTGAAATCTTAATCTGATATTCGCATTCTTAACCAGTAATCATTTTTAATTTATTAATTTCAACTTTATCAGTCAGACGATTATCAGACCGTGTACTATTAATTCCCTAATTTTATCTATTATTAGTCTAACGATTGTCTAACCAAATTCTAAATTTCTAATCTTGTCCCTGAATCAACTGTGATAATATAAGCCTTCCCTCCTTGGCTTTCAATCGCTTGCGCAACTTTCTCAGGATTTTCTGGTGCATACACAAACATACAGCCTCCTCCGCCAGAACCATTAATTTTACCTCCTAAAGCCCCTGCATTTAATCCTGCTTGAATCATTTTATCAATTTTGGGCGTTGAAATTTTGAGATTTTCTCGTAAATTAAATTGATGTTGGTTTAATAAATCCCCTAGTTTACTATCATCAAAATTAGGTGATTTCAATAACGATAATGCCTCATTCAAAATTCGATGGTTATCAATGTTTCCAGAAAGTAATGCTTGTTCTTCAAAAGTTAGAAAATCTTTAAAATCACTTAAATTATTGAAATTTGTCGTAAAAAGAGAGTAAGCTGGAAATTTATTTTTAATTTTCTCAACCGCCCTCAACACTCCTCCTTTTACTCTTCTAATTAAACCAACGGTATCTTTTGGCTCTTGCGAATCACCTAAAACAAACGTTCCTAATTTGGGAATTAAACGCTCTACTTTGATTTTAGGCACGGATTGTAGATAAATAACGTCTCCACAAGCCGTAGAATAATGATCCATCATCCCTCCTGCTTCGTTAAATTCTACTACCTCCGCCCGATACGCAACTTCAGCAATTTCTTCTGGGGTAAGTATTCTGGGAATATCGGCAATTCTTACTAGAAAATGTATCCAATTTGCCAATAATGCCGATGAACTTGAAGTACCTGAATTAATGGGGATAGTACTTTGAACCGTACACTCAATGCCATTTTTAAAAGTATATCCTTCTCTTTGTAAAATATTCAACGCTGAACGAAAGTAATCTCTCTTGTAGGCGTATGGCATTTCTGGATAAATATCAAATGATAATTTTCGTTTTATATCGGGTAAATGAATAATGGCTTTTGAATCATTTAACGCTTGTCCCCTAATATTAACTCTCCGTGAAATGGCTGCGGCAATAACGGGTAACCCTAAATAATCTTGATGTTCACCAAATAAGCAGATTCTCCCTGGCGTTGAAACCTTTATTACTTTATTCATTAAATTTCGGCAATAAATTACGTAAAATTAGTAAAAGTTTCTCAATACTCATCTCCTAAAGCAAATATCGGCTTATTCGTTTTCCATTTCCCACGGGTAAAATCTGGGATTTTTACAGGGACTGAACCTTTCGCAATTGATTGTTCCGATAGTGGACTAATGGCAGACCAAGCGGCTGCGTCATACACATCAATTGGAGGGGCAACTTTACGTTTGATTGATTCAATAAATGCCCTCAATATAAAATAATCAATCCCCCCGTGTCCAGCTTTCTCTGCATCAGTAGCATGATTTTTCCAAAGTGGGTGATCATATTTATCCTGATATTCCTTAAAATCATCCCAAGTATGCGGTTTTTTGCTAATTCCTTCTAAATAAATATGATTGCCGTCATTCATCCAAAGTCCGTTCGTACCCTGTACACGAAAACCTAAGGAATACGGGCGAGGCAAATTCGTATCATGCGAAATCATGATAGTTTGACCATTGGCACATTTAATAGTAGTCGTAACCACATCCCCCAATTTAAATCGGACCTTAGCATTGGGATGGTTCTCGCCACCATTTTTTACGATATAATTATGCAATCCAACTCCCTGCGAGGCGATTGAAGTTAAATATAAAAACTGATTTCCTCGATTGATATTCAACATTTCCGCAACAGGTCCCAACCCATGCGTTGGATATAAATCTCCGTTTCTATCTACTGAATGTTGCGTTCTCCATTTTGCTTCTGAAAATCCTTTTTCTCCAAATTCAACGCCTCCGCCATATGCTTTTTTACCATCATTAAATTTTACTTCTCGCAAATCATGTTGGTATCCACATTGGGTATGTACTAATTCGCCAAACATATTTTGGCGCACCATATTCAAAACTGCCATCACATCACGACGATAACAAACATTTTCTAATATCATGCAGTGAGAACCCGTCTTTTCGTACATATTAACTAAATCCCAAGATTCTTGAAGTTTCACAGTTGCCGAGACTTCAACAGCCGTATATTTTCCTGCTTTCATCGATACTAATGCCATCGGAACATGTAATTCCCATGGCGTGGCAATAATAATTCCGTCTAAATCATCCCGTTTGACCATATTTTCAAAATCATGATCACCATTTTTATAAATCACAGGTTCTTTTTTACCTTTGGATTTTATTAAACTTAACGCTTCATTAATTGAATTATCGTCAATATCGCAAATGGCATTCACCTCTACATCATCTCTAAATAAGGCTTGTTCCAGATGATTGCGCCCTCTGAGTCCCACACCAATAAAACCCAATCGAACTTTTTTGTCTTCTTCTTGTTTACCAAAGACAATATTTGTTATTATAAAGGCTGAGGAACTCACTAAAGCCGTTTTCTGAATAAAATCTCTGCGTTTCATTTTATTTATGATTAAATTTAAGGTAAGTTACAAGACTTTTCTGAACTACTCTTGTTTCAATAGTGTTTTTTGGTGAGATAATAAAAATAATAGTTTTGTTTAACTTATCACATAAAATATTAAACAAAATTAAACAAAGTTGCGTGTTACCAGTTATAAGATTTGAACAACAAGCGCCGATTTAGTTTAATAGTATTGCTGACAACCTTTCAGACGGCTTTTAAACTTGGAGACTAAATCCCCGAATTATTTGTCTATGTATTTTGCATACGGATTAGCTAACCGTTGGTAAAAACTGTCATTTTCAACAAATTTTAAGAACGAAACGAATGATTCCAAAAAAAGTAACGGTGTTTAGGAAAGAGCATTTTAATGCTGCTCATCGCCTGAACAATCCGAATTGGTCGGATGAAAAAAATGAGCGTGTTTATGGAAAATGTAATAATTACAATTATCATGGACATAATTACGATTTGATTGTGCAAGTAACAGGTGAAGTTGATTCAGAAACAGGTTATGTAATGGACATGAAAGTATTAAGTAACCTAATAAAAACCTCGGTTTTGGATAAATTTGATCATAAAAATCTAAATCTTGATACCGAAGAATTTAAAGATTTAAACCCATCAGCAGAAAACATTGCTATTGTAATTTACGACAAACTTAAACCGCAAATTG
>JANXRS010000296.1 GCA_025356745.1 Arcicella sp. | reverse complement strand
GCTATTTATATTTGCAACACTATTGCATAATACTAAATTATAAAAATAATGAAATCAATGAAAAAGACTTTTTTGATGGCACTTTTAGCAACATCATTTGTTGTGGGTTGCAAGAAAGACGAGCCATCCCCCACAGAAGACAATGAGTTAATTACAACCATTCGCCTGAAATTTACTGAAAGTGGAACGACCACTTCATTTACCTTTAAAGATTTGGATGGAGTGGGTGGAAAAGCCCCTGTAATTGATAAAATATCGCTAAAACCGAATAAAACTTATATGGTAGCATTGGAGATTTTGGACGAATCAAAAATGCCAATCGTTAATACCACTGATGATATTCAATCGAAAAAGGACGAACACCTTTTTGAGTTTGTCTCAACGCCTACAACGTTATTAGTAGTTACCCCAACGGATAAAGATTCCCGTGGATTTAATGTGGGTTTAGCAGCATCTGCAACAACTATAAATGCAGGAACGGGGAAATTGCAGGTAGTGCTTCACCATCAACCGCCAGTAGGAGGGAAGCCAATTAAAAATGGTAGTTTCACGCTGGGAAGCACTGACGTTGATGTGAGTTTTGAGGTTGAAATAAAGTAGAAAACAGGGGTAAAATCATAAATTTTACCCCTGTTTTCTACCATTTTACCACATCTCCTTTCTCAATTGCCTTCCGTTTGCAGTAACCTGCATTAACTTCTAAAACAAATTTTGCCTTTTCGTAGGAGGGTACTTCAGCTTCTGAAAAAGGCGTGGTATTAGCTTGAATGGTTACGATTTTCTTGGATTCGTCTAAAAATATAATATCTAAAGGAATATAAGTATTCTTCATCCAGAAACTGTGCGGTTCGTTTTCTTTCATTACAAAAATCATCCCGCAACTATCGGGCATTGAACGCCTAAACATAAGTCCCTGTGTAGTTTCCGCATCATTATCAGCAATTTCTATCGTGAGTTTTTCTTGATTTTTTAGGAATATTAATTCCCCTTCTTTCTTGAAGGAAGGTTCTGGAATAGCAGAATTATCTGTAGAATTTTCTGAAATTGGTTCAGATGAATTCTTAGAAAAATTAAAAACTCCGGTTGAGATTAACCCTCCGAAAATCAAGACGATTACTAAGATGATGACAACTATTTTTTTCATATTATTGCTGTTTATTTCCGTAAATTTACCAAACTTCAAATTACTATTTCAGTATTTGTCCCGTTAACTTCCCAAAAGTTAAAAACTTTAGGGAAGTTAGAAATTTAGAATTTAGAATTTAGAATTAGAAATCGGAATACTAACCTTTATATCCAATGAAAAAACTCTTACTAATCGCTACTTTACTAATTGTTCAATGCTGGCAACTCACAGCTCAAAAAATTTGTTTTTATAACGGAAAAATATACACCGTTGATGCTCGAAGTTCGGTTGCGGAGGCAGTTGTGATTGAAAATGGACGAATTCTGTTCGTAGGTTCAACGCCCGAAGCCCGTGCCGCTTGGTCTGACAGTCGGACTAAAATGGTGAATTTGGAAGGTAAATTAATGTTACCAGGTTTTATTGATAATCATACGCATTTTGTTGATGGTGGAATGTATCTTTCAGGCTTAGATTTGCGTGGGGCAAAATCCACTGCTGAGTTTAAAAATTTATTAAAAAAGTACGTAGATAGCCACAAAGGGGAGTGGATAAAATCAGGAAATTGGGATCATGAGGCTTGGGAAATTAAAGAATTACCGACCAAAGAAATGGTGGATAACTTCTCGAAAGAAACGCCCATCTGTATTGACCGTTTCGATGGACACATGGTTTTAGTAAATTCAAAAGCCTTGACTTTGGCAGGTATTACGAAGGATACAAAAACGCCTAACGGTGGTGAAATTGTAAAAGATGCAAAAACTGGTGAACCTACAGGAATCTTGAAAGATGCGGCTATGTCATTGGTTTACAATATTATACCAAAAATATCACCTGAACAAAGAATTAAATATGTACAACGTGCTTTGCAGGAAGCTCGTGAGAATGGAATTACTTCGGTACAAGATATTACCTTTCAACCCGATTTGATTGCCTACCAAACCTTAGAAAAAGAAGACAAACTAACGTGTCGTTTCTACACTCGTTTACCGATAGATTCATACCAAAATCTGGTTAATGCAGGGATTCAAGTTGGTTTTGGCTCGAATAAAATTAAGTTGGGTTCGTTAAAGGCTTATGCGGATGGTTCGTTGGGAAGTAGCACGGCTTTGATGTTCAAACCTTATGACCAAAACCCCAATACTAAAGGTTTAGCGAGTGATATTATCATTAATGGAAATCTAACAAAATGGGCAACCGATGCTGATAAAAATCATTTGCAATTATCAATTCACGCCATTGGAGATTCAGCTAATTATTTGATGTTGAAGTTGTTTGAAGATATTACGAAAACAAATCCAAAGTGGGACAGACGTTTCAGAATCGAACACGCTCAACACGTACGTTTTGAGGATATTCCCTTATTTGCCAAATTGGGCGTAATTGCCTCTGTGCAACCTTATCATTGCATTGATGATGGCGTTTGGGCTGCAAAACGCATTGGCAAACGGATAGATTATACGCATCCATATAAGTCATTTTTGGATGCTGGTATCAAACTCTGTATGGGTTCAGATTGGTCTGTTGCCCCGTTGAACGCTATTTTGGGAATTTATGCGGCTGTCACTCGCCAAACAGTGGACGGTGGAAATCCGATGGGATGGATTCCAAAACAGAAAATTGGCGTTGCCGATGCAATAAAAGGATATACTATTAATAATGCTTTTGCAGCCTTTGAAGAAAAGGAAAAAGGTTCGATTGAAGCAGGGAAATTAGCAGATTTGGTTGTCCTTTCAGACGATATTTTGACCATTAAACCAGAAAAGATACAAAATGTAAAGGTGTTAATGACTATTTTTGATGGAAAGATAGTTTATGAGAAAAAGTAAATTAGGGATTAGTAGCAGGGATTTAGATTTTTTTTAAAATATTCTATTTTCTACTCATCGGTTTCGATGCTCCAAATCCCCAATCCAAACCCCTATATTCTAACAATGGAAATATCCGAAATTATAAAATACCTTTCCGATTCGAAAGAAATTATTAGTGCTGGTCTTTGGGCGGTGACTTTCGTGGTCTATGCCGAAAATGGATTGTTCTTTGCTTTTTTTCTCCCTGGAGATTATTTGCTTTTTCTCACAGGAGTTTTCGTCGGTACAGGATTTTTAAAATATGCCCTTTTGACCGTTCTACTTTATCTTTTTTTAGCGGCGGTGTTGGGTTCATTAACAGGTTTTCTGTTTGGTAGATATTTTGGAAGCAATCTCGAGAACCATCCAGACCGATGGTATTTCAAGAAAAAGCACATAAAATCAACTGAAGAATTCTTTGAAAAATATGGTAATCAAGCCTTGATTATCAGTCGTTTCTTGCCTTATATTCGTACATTTGCACCCATTTTGGCGGGCATTAGTAAGATGAATTATCTTAAATATTTATTTTTAAATATAGCAGGAGCTGCTCTTTGGGTTGGTTCGTTAGTGGGTGGTGGATATTATTTTGGCGTACAATTTCCTTGGATAATCAATTACGTTCATTACGTAATTTTATTCTTCTTGGCAATTACTACTTTTACGGTCATTAAAGGTTATTTAAACATTAAAAAATCATAAATGCTTTCAGACTTCGGTTACATATTATTATTCATCATTTCAGGAATCGCTTTCGTGGCATTGATGCTTTTTATTGCTAAATTAATACGTCCAAATCGTCCAAATTTGGAGAAATTAAGTACCTATGAATCAGGTGAAGAACCCGATGGGAATGCCAATGTTCGCTTCAATATGCGTTTCTATGTGATAGCATTAATTTTTGTACTTTTCGATGTTGAACTAATATTTCTTTTCCCTTGGGCAACGGTCTTTGGAAACCAACATTTAATAGAATTAACAAATGGCGTTTGGGGATGGTTCTCAATCATTGAAATGTTCATTTTTTTAGGAATATTAGGGCTTGGCTTGGCGTATGCTTGGATTAAGGGGCATTTGGACTGGGTACGTCCTGAGGCTACGAAGTCAACTTACCAATCAAAAGTACCTGCCACACTTTACGAAAATATTAATAAAAAATATACCCAATAAAATAAGAAAATTCTATGATATAGCCAGATTTTAAGTTTTAAAAGACGAATGAAAATACTGTACTATAACTCTTTACAATAATTCCATTATACGATTTGGAGTCTATTATTTAACGCTATAACTTGCACGAAAATTAATAGTCTAACCTAATCAACCACACTGAATGGAAAATCAAAATCTACCACAGCTACAACTATGCCCTATCTCCATTAAAATTGAAACGCTTCTTGGAATACAGTATTTATTAGTTCCAGACCAGTCAAAAATCCACAAAATACTCATCAAAGATATTGTTCGTTTGGAAGGGGTTAAGAATTATACGCTTTTGCACCTTAATGATGGTAAAACTATGATTAGTTCTAGGACTTTAAAGGTGTATAATGGCGTTTTGCAAGAAGCCAATTTTTTCCGAATCCATAGAGCCCATCTTATCAATATGCAATTTTTACGAAATTATGATGAAACTCAAATGCTATATGCCGTGATGCAAAATAGGGATATAATCAGTATTTCTAGAAGAAAAAGAAAAGATTTTCAAGAGAGAATGGCAATTGCAAAATATGAATAAAAGTCTATAATTTTGCTTTAAAATTCATCGTTTATGCCCAACCAATTTCGCTTTTTTATTATTCGATTACCTTTTATGCGTACCAATGGCATGGCAATTTTCCCGTTCCTTTTTGTGAAGTATAAGAAGCCTTCTAAAGTGCTAATTAACCATGAACGAATTCATTTTAGACAGCAAATTGAGTTACTGATTTTTCCTTTTTATTTATGCTATATACTTGAATATCTGATACATAGACTCAATGGAAAAAGCTCGAATCAAGCTTATATGAACATCAGTTTTGAGCGAGAAGCCTATGCCAATGATAATAATTTAGCGTACTTGAAGAAGAGAAAAGTTTGGAGTTTTTGGAAATACCTATTTAACTATAATTTATAAATCATTACCAAATATTCTGAGGACAAACAATTTTGTGACGATTGTTTAACATTATTCCTACTACTATTTCATGCGAACCTTTTGAACGTTCTCGAATGTCTGAAAGCGTAAAATCATAAGAATAGCCAAGGTTGATAAACGAACTAATGTTCACACCTACAAGCCCCACTATCGCATCTTTATGACGATATGAACCCCCAAACCAAAAACGGTCTTTATGAATAGCTTTAAGGTTAATATCATAACTTATAGGAGCTTGACTTACTCGTTTAATCATCATAGAGGGAATAATTGCCCATTCATCATTGACTTCATAACGATAACCTGCTGTCAGAAAATAATGGGCATACGTAGTTCCTAACCACGAATAGGTACTTACCGTTTGGTTTTTATTTTGATAATTAAAATTATCAAAAATCAACTGATTTGCAGAAATTCCCAAGAAAAAATGCCGAGAATATAACCATGCTCCAACACTAATATTAGGTTGAATAGCAGTTAATTGACCACTTGCCAAAATGGCTTGATCAGGATTATCTTTCACTTGAATTTTACTAAAATCTAAGCTGTATTGGGTAATTCCACCTGATGCTCCAACCGCTAATTTCATGGTTCCAGAAATGGGAATGTGATAGGCATAACTAGCGGTAAGACTGTTTTGGGTATTAGCCCCAATGTGATCACTCACAAAGACAATACCTATACCATGATGGCCAGGTACTCGAGGAGCTCCTCTGAATTCGGTTGAAAGCGAAAGAGGACGACGAATAGTTTTGCTAATATTGGGGGTTGCTCCCGTGCTCGTGCGGTCGGGTTTACCAATGGGCATATTGGCGGATACATAATAGGTAAGGGGAGCACCTGGAAAATCTATCCATTGATTTCTATAACCCGTTTTTATGTCAATATAGTCCTCAATGCCTGAAACAGCAGGATTTATCAAGTAACTATTCATCATGTATTGACTGTATTGGGGTTTGCTTTGGGCAAAACCAATGAGAGAAAATGATGTAAAGATTATAATAAGTATATTTTTTTTCATAAAACTATGTTCTAAACTTCTATGGACTCTCCTTACTGAAATTAATAACGAAAAAAACAGGCATAAAGATAAGCAGAACGGGCTTTTTTTTATCGTTTTGAATAGGATAATTATCTTTTGGTTTGAGAGAATATTATTTTTTATTTCCTACCAAATAATATTTCGTAATTTCGCCGTATAAACTTATATCGAAAAATGCGTAAAACATACTTTACTCCAGGACCTGCCGAACTTTTTCCAACCGTTGACAGACACTACCAAGATGCTTTTGAGCAACAATTAGGCTCAATTTCGCACCGTTCACAGAAATTTCGGGATATTTATAAACACACAGTCGAGCAATTAAGAACTTTGATGAATATTCCAGAAACATACGGAATTTTTTTTACGGGTTCAGCTACTGAAATTTGGGAACGATTGATTCAAAATACCGTTGAACATGAAAGTTTTCACTTGGTAAACGGCTCATTTTCAAAGAAATTCTATGATTTTTCGATAGAATTAAATAAATATGCTCACATACTTGAGAAACCTTTTGGTGAAGGCTTTGATAATTCAGAAATCATTGTTCCTAAGTACGCAGAACTTATTTGTACGACTGCTAATGAGACTTCTTCGGGCGTACAGATGCGTCCTGCTGAGATTCATAAACTCAAAAGAGCCAATAAAGATAAATTTGTGTGCGTCGATATGGTATCGTCAGCACCGTACCCAGAATTAGATTTTAATACCGTTGATTCAGCTTTATTTTCAGTACAAAAATCATTCGGAATGCCAGCTGGTTTAGGCTGTTGGATTGTCAACCCTTCGATGTTGGAAAAAGCTGAACGCATGAAAACGCACGAAAATCAAATCGGAACGTACCATAGTTTACCATCATTATTCAAAAATTTCAGTAAATACGAAACCCCTGAAACGCCCAATGTTATGGCAATTTATGTGTTGGGAAAAGTGGCGGAGGACATGAACAATATCGGTATTGATACCATCAGAAAGCAAACTGAAAAGAAGGCGAAAATACTGTATGAATTTGCAGATAAAAGTAATTTCTTGGAAGTTTTTGTTAAAAATCCAGAGCATCGTTCACAGACAGTTGTGGTGGTGAATGTGAAAGAAAAATCAGCTACTGACATTATTAAACAAGTTCAAAATGATGTAAATATGGTTGTTGGCGCTGGTTATGGTGATTTTAAGGATACACAATTACGGATTGCCAACTTTCCTGCGGTGAGTTTAGGGCAGGTAGAGACTTTGATTGAAGCATTGAAAAAGTTGTAATTTTATATCAATTAAACGCTAATTTACCATGAAAAAACTCGTTATCCTTTTATGCTTAACAACCGCTGGATTTTCGCAATCCATCAAATTTCGTTCACAAATGATTGCGGCTGAAAGCTTTGAATCCGTTGGTGTTTTTGATGTTAACAAAGATGGAATTTTAGACCTAGTTTCGGGCTATTATTGTTTACTACTGGACATACAGGCAAAAAAATGGTTTTAAAAATGGTTAGACTTCTGTAACTTGTTTGTTACTAAACAAAATTCAAGTTATCGTGAAGT
>JANXRS010000241.1 GCA_025356745.1 Arcicella sp. | reverse complement strand
AATTCATTCACCAAATAATACTATTTTAACCACCCCCCAAATCAACCAAATAACCCGAAAAATTACCGCTATCAACAATAATGTAATTATTACTCCAAACCAAACACAACAAGCAAAAGATTTTACCCAAACTACCAGCGGATTTGCAAAACGACTTTAACACAAAACAACAATCCCTAATCATAAATATCACAAAACAACTCCTATTAACAATACTCCGTTAAGAGTTTTGGTTAAAATTATGAAATAAAAAAAAAGGTCGTAAGGTTATGTTGCGAAACATCCAATACGACCAATGACCATTGTCGAAACAATACTCAGCCCAACATTAATAAGTGGCAGCGAGATTTTTTAGTTGAACTTTTTAAAACGTTATTCAGTCGTCAGGGTCGATTTAATTTTGAAAATCTCACTCGTTACTCAAAATATAATGAATTGACTCATCGTTGCCAGTTCAGTAAATACCTTGACTGGTTTAGTTTGAATAAAGCCTTTGTAGATTTCAATAGTGGTATTTATATTGGAGTGATTGATTGCAGTTTTATCAGTAAAAGTGGTAAAAGACCTTTGAACTTGACAAGTTTTGGTCTGGGGTTGCCAGTAAAGCCAAGCAAGGATTAGGGTCTTGGGTTGTATTAATGTTATGACAGGTAGAGCCTACTTTTTAGATGCAACTCAAACTCCGTCAGGATTGTCGAAAAAAGAAGATACTAAATATTCAAGAACTGATTTTTATCTGGAGCAAATTTTAGGTTGTTTGAAATCATTACCCACAATTGTCTATTATGTTGCTGATGGATTTTACCTCATGGGCTCTTAGAGTTTGTGTATTAAATTTTTCCAAGAATTTGTAACTTGGGAAATCTCTCAAAGCGAGAGGAAACTAGAACCCGTAGGGAGTGCCTTACCGTCAGCGGCTGAGTTAGAGACTTATGGACCGATTGAAGGCTCTACGGGTTACTATTTACAAGATTCATGCGGAACGCCGCCCGATAAAAATTTGGGTAAGACCCATGCAAGAGTAATGAATATAAATAACTTTTCTGGTTTACAATTTTACAAATTTAATACTTAAAATCATGAAAAATTATGCATTTTTTATTGGTATTGATGTCTCAAAAGAGACCTTGGATTTTGCTTTGATTGTTCAGAATATTGTCCAGTTTCATCTTCAAGTTACTAACGATAAATTGGGTATTGAACAGTTTATCAAGCAAGTTAGAAAACAAAATAAAGAGTTTTCTTTCGTAAATAGCCTCTTTTGTATGGAACATACCGCACGGGCGGCCCCGTGGGATTTATAATAATCCACTCCTCAACTATTTACAACAAAAACAGGCGAATGTTTGGCTTGAACAAGCAACCCAAATAAAGGCAAGTATGGGTGTTTCTCATGAGAAAAACGATGTGGACGACCAGTCAAAGTCGATTCGCAAAAAAATGGTCTTTATGCTTATAAAAACTGTGAGGATGTCAAGCTATGGACACCTAAACGCCCTGTAATTGTTCAGATAGACCGTTTAACAGCTCTCAGAGACCGATTAGTTAAAAGTATCAAAGTTCTAAAAAGACCTCTTTCCGATGCGAAAGGATTAGTGGATAAAAAAATGCTAAATTCTGAAACATCACTTTGTCAAAGTTCAATGGATGCGATGAAAGCGGATTTAAAAGCGGTTGATAAAAAAATCAAAGAGCTTATTGACAATGACCCACAACTTAAAGAACTCTTTTACATTGCGGAGTGCCGCCCAGTCGATTCAGTTAAGGGAATTGGACTAGTCATTGCTACCGAGGTTTTGATTACAACAAACGAATTTAAAGCGGCAGGCGACCCTGATATTAATGACCCTAAAAAGTATGCGTGTTATAGTGGTTTTGCTCCCTTTGAACATTCATGTGGTAAATACAAAGGCAAATCCAAAGTTAGTAATAAAGCGAATAAAAAAGTAAAAGCCTTGTTCCATAATGGAGCCATGTCTGCTATTCAACATTACAAAGAATTAAAAGAATATCGGGCGGCGAACCGCTATCAACGCAAAGTTGGTGAAGGTAAAAATGAAATGTTGGTTATTAATAACGTTTGTAACAAGTTAGTCCACCGTATTTTTGCTTGCGTTTCTCGAAGAGAAAAATATAACGAAAATTATAAACAAACATTTGCATGAATCATAGAAATCGCTCCGCTATTACGGAGTAAAGCTACATTGTTTGGGTTTACATAGAAAAGGGGAAATGCCTTTTCCTAAAAAAATAGGCGTTACACCCGCTTCAACCCATAATTTGACGGCTTTGAGACCTGTTTTAGAAGTAACCAACACTGAGGTAACATTCTTGGATAAAGCGTATTGTGATAAAGAATTAACGAAAAAAATGACAGAAAATGATAATTGTTTACTCACGCCAGTCAAAAAATCAAAGGAACACCAGTAGTCCTTGAACAATTTGATAAGGCAGCTAATGATTTATTTTCAACGGCAGTTGCAACAATTAGGCAACCCGTAGAATCATTCTATAATTGGATTCAACAAAAAACAAATATTCATATTGCCTCAAAAGTTAGGTCTGAAAATGGACTATTCGTTCATATTTACGCTAAATTGGTTGCTGCTGTTCTGCTTTTACTTGAATTTTAACCCGTAATTCGCATACATTCTTAATCATCGGTAATATTAGAAGGTTAGCAAAAAAGATAACTTATAACAGCTTCTAAATTTTACTTGGCGTAGGGTTCGTAAATCACCGCAGCGGCGAACCGCTCAAAAGTAAGGGAAATCAGACAGAATTTGCTTGTAAAAAAGTTAAAATTGACCAATTAGAAACTTTAGCTACAGCAAATTATCTTGACTTGTTTTATTATGATGAAAGCCATTTTGGGCTAACACCTTGTGTTCCTTATGCTTGGCAAATCAAGGGTGAAACCTTTGAAATTCCATCAGCCAAGGGCAAATAAATCAACGTTGCTGGCTTTTTTTCCAAGCAAAATCACTTTGTATCCTATACTTCAGAAACAACAATCAATGCTAAAAAGCTAATTAAAATTTTTGATGACTTTGCTCAAAAAACTACTAAAAAAACTATCGTTGTCATGGATAATGCCCCCATTCATAAAAGTAAATTATTTACCCGAAACATAGAAAAATGGCAAACCGAAAATGACTTGTTCGTATTGTTCTTACCAACTTATTCTCCAGAACTAAATCTTATTGAAATTTTATGGAGAAAAATAAAATACAACTGGCTTGACTTTTTAGCATTTTTATCAAAGGATATAGGTCGAAAATTTAACATTCAATTTGTCTAATTACTTATGATAGTTTAACCCCACTTTAAGCGGGAACTTTTTACTTGTTAGATGAACCATGAAAGGTTCTTTCTCCACACATTATAGGCTATTTTACTGCCTTTCTCCAGCCTTTACTACCACATTTAAGAAATTTTCCGCAGGTGGTACTGGACACGTAAACGTATGATTGTAGGCACAAAAAGGTTGATACGCTTTATTAAAGTCAATTGTAAGTTGCTTATCGTTAACATCATCAATCCCAAAATCAAGATAGCGACCCGCCCCATAAGTTTCTTTGTTAGAAGTCAAATCTTTAAAAGGTAAGAACAAGTTTCCTTCGGGGGTTTTGAAGATTTTTAACGCACATTTTATACCTTCTATTTCAAAAGTTAAATTTCCATAGGCCTCATATTCCTCCGTTTCTCCGTCCGTCATCGAAATATTAATCGTTTGTCCAGTAGTTAATTTATCAATTTTTCCAATAATCTTAAAGACAGGATTTATCTCAAAATATTTCAAACCTTTAAAGTCAGCTTTATTTTCAATTGGAGACGCAGTATCCTTTTTTAAATAAGTATCCTTATCACTGCGTAATTTTTGAATAGTTGTAATATATTCATTATCAACAGATTGTATAGGTTTAGCTTCCTCATTTCCGACAAATGAATAAACTAAAATAACCACAATAACTGCCAAGATAGACAGAAGAAAAAATTTATTTTTGAACATAGTATCTTAAAAATCTTTGGTGAAATTTTATGTCTTTTGTGATAAATAAAACGCAATTTACTAACTTGCATGACACATTAGTATAATCAAAAAATAAATGTTTACAGGAATTATAGAAGCAGTTGGCGAATTAAAAAAACTTAAAAGTGAAGGCACAAACATTACGTTCACCTTCAACGCTCCATTCACGAATGAACTCAAAGTTGATCAAAGTCTGGCTCACAATGGCGTATGCTTAACAGTAATTGATATTCAAGGTAACGATTATTCTGTTACAGCAATTGATGAAACTTTACAAAAAACCAATGTTGGAAAATTACAAATTGGTGATAAAGTGAATCTCGAAAGATGTATGTCCGCCATTGGTCGTTTTGATGGACACATTGTGCAAGGTCATGTTGATGAAACAGGGATTGTTACCAATATTCTTGAACAAGATGGTTCATGGCTATATGACTTTGAGTATTCAGCAGATTCACAAAATATTACCGTTGAAAAAGGGTCA
>JANXRS010000228.1 GCA_025356745.1 Arcicella sp. | reverse complement strand
TGGCAAATTAATAATTCGCTTAAAAGCCTCTTCGTCATTTTGGTTTATTGTGTATCGAAAATACGCCAATAAATCCTTGATTTCACGACGCTGATAGAAGGAAGTTCCACCGATAATTCGGTATTTTATGTTTAATTTTCGTAAGGATTCTTCAAAAGCTCGAGATTGTGAGTTAGTTCTGTAAAGTATTGCAAAATCCGTATTCCGAAGCCCTAAATTCATTTTTGACTCAAAAATATGCGTTGAAATCAATCTTCCTTCTTCATTATCAGACCCCGCTTTAATCAATTCAATCAACGAACCTTCTTCATTTTCGGTAAAAACGGTTTTCTTTAATTGATTCTTATTTTTAGCAATAATTGAGTTGGCGGCTTCCACAATATTTTGCGTTGAACGGTAATTTTGTTCCAACTTAATCGTGGTCATATTTGGATAATCTTTCTCTAAATTCAAGATATTATCAATGCTTGCCCCACGGAAAGCATAAATTGATTGAGCGTCATCACCCACCACACAAAGATTTTGCGAAATCTCCGATAACTTCTTAACAATTAGATACTGAGAAATATTTGTATCCTGAAACTCATCCACCATTACATACTTAAATTTGCGTTGATATTTATCTAAAACCGCAGGATGGTCACGAAAAAGAGTATTGGTATTGAAAAGTAAATCATCAAAATCCATCGCATTGGCTTGAAAACAACGAAGGGCATAAATTTTGTAGAGTTTACCCATTTCTGGTAATTTTGCTGCCGTATCATCCGCTGATATTATGGGGTTATTGGCATATTCTTCGGGACCAATCAGGCGATTTTTTGCTCCTGAAATACGGTTAAAAACCACATTGGCTTTATAGACTTTATCATCTAAACCTCGCTCTTTTACAATACTTCTAATCAACGATTTTGAATCGTCAGTATCATAAATAGAGAAATCGGAAGTATAACCTAAATGCCTTCCATCAAACCGAAGAATTTTAGCAAAAACGGAGTGAAAAGTCCCCATCCAGAGATTTTTGGCATCATTTCCGATAATTTTTTCAACTCGTTGACGCATTTCTCCTGCGGCTTTATTAGTAAAAGTCAACAGTAAAATTTGAAATGGATCAACGCCTTTTGCTATGAGATGGGCGGTACGATACGTTAATACTCGAGTTTTACCCGAACCTGCCCCCGCAATAATCATCAGTGGACCATTAATATGTTGTACCGCCTCTTGTTGCGGTTGATTTAATCCTTCTAAGTAATTCATTTATTGTTAAGCTGTAAGCCTATGGCTACAAGCTGTGAGTTTTTGATTGAATCAAAATTACAAAAAAAAAAATGAGGGATAATATTTTATAACACAACTTTAAATTTAGACATACATTAAAAATATAAACGTTTTATATTTAAAGAACAAACTTTAAAAAACCCACATACACTTTATAACATATTTCTATTAGCGATAGTAATATTTTAAGTAGTTACTGTAAAATTGTATAATTTTGTAAAATGACAACAGAAGTAAATATAAATGCGAGTATGCTTACTTGGGCAATTGCTCGAGCGGGGTTTGAATTGCATGAATTTACCGATAAGACTCCTAAAGTCCTTGATTGGATTGAAGGGAAGAAAAAGCCTACGTTTAAGCAATTGGAAAACTTTTCAAAAAAAGTCCATTTACCTTTTGGTTACCTTTTTTTAGCTGAACCTCCTAAAGAAAAACTGCCTTTTCCATTTTTTAGAACTAATGGCATCCAAACATCAGGAGTTAATTTGAATGTCTATGATACAATACTGTTAATCCAGAAAAGACAATCATGGTTAATAGACTATTTAAAAGACAGAGATTTTAAAAATATAGATTTTGTCGGAAAGTTCAAAAATAGTTTTAATGTTCAAGATATTGTTAAAGATATTCGTACTACATTAGGATTAAATGAAAACTGGGCAAGTAATTTCAGTACTTGGGAAAAAGCACTTGACCATTTAACACTTCAAATTGAAGAAAATGGAATAATAATGGTATTTAACGGAGTAGTAGAAAATAATACAAGTAGACCTATATCTGTTAATGACTGTCGTGGTTTCGTATTAGTTGACCCAATAGCTCCTTTTATGTTTATAAATAACTCTGATGGGAAGGCAGCCCAAATGTTTACAATAGTACATGAATTAGCTCATGTATGGACAGGGCATAGTGCTGGTTTTGATTTTAGTAAACTTCAGCCAGCCAATGATCCTATTGAATTGCTTTGTGATAAAATTGCAGCAGAATTTTTAGTTCCAGAATATTCTTTTATTAATGTTTGGGAAGAAAAACGCAATATAAAAACCGTAGCAAAATATTTTAAAGTTAGTGAAATAGTCATCGCAAGAAGAGCATTAGATACTGGAAAAATTACAAAAAAAGAATTTTTTGATTTTTATGAACAGTATAGCAACGAATTGTTTATTAAAAAAGAAAATCAAAGTTCTGGCGGAGATTTCTATGCCACAACTAAAAAAAGATTAAGTATTACATTTGCTGCACATATAAATAATGCAGTTAAATCGGGTAAACTTTTACATCGAGATGCCTATAAACTTACCAGTTTAAAAGGCGATACATTCCAAACCTTTTTTTCTAACCACTTTTAATAAGAATGGCAATATATATAGTTGACAGCAATTTTTTTATTGAAGCACATAGAAAAAGTTATCCGTTGGATGTAGCTTTCAGCTTTTGGAATAAGGTCAAACAATTAGCAAATGAAGGAGAGATAATAAGTATTGATAAAGTTAAAAATGAATTGTACGATAAAAATGACGATTTAGAAATATGGTGCAAAGCTAATTTACCGATGGATTTTTTTAAAAGTACTTCAACTTCAATTTCTTCATATTCAAAAGTATGTAATTGGGCTGTTTCAAAAAAAAACCATTACAATGAAACTGCGTTAAATGAATTTTTAGACGCAGATGAAGCAGATGCTTTCCTTGTTGCATATACTTTAGACGATAATGAAAATAGAATTTTAGTTACTCATGAAGTTAGCGACTTAAATATCAAAAGAAAAATAAAAATTCCTGAAGCATGTAATGGTTTGAATGTTAGATTTTTGAGTGTTATGGATATGTTTAGAGAACTGAAAGAAACATTCTAATAAAAAATAATATGAACTTTTATCATACTATTACTATCAATTTGAGGTATAATTCAACAAAATGAATCAAACCAGAAAAATAAGAGAAAACGAAAAAGATTTAATCGGCTTTTTATTAGAAAAACTCAACCTAAACGTAATTGATTATCCGATTAATGAAGACGTTTTTGAGTATGAAGGAGGAAAAATGGGAAGTATTAGTCTGAATGATAATCCTGATAAGTATGCAGGAGATTTGATACAAGTAGAATATATTGATACCGATAATACACCCGTGATGATTACGCTTACCCATGATGACAAAGGACAATTGTTAGATTTAGATTTCTGGAAAACCGATTTTTCAAAATTATTGAAATATCCAACAGTGAGTGAGATTATTTTTAGGTATGAGGTATGAATTATGAGGTATGTTCTTTAAATAATTCATACCTCATACCTAAATTATCCTGCCATCATTCCACCATCAATCGGTAAGGCATGACCCGTAATAAATGAAGCGGCATCTGAACATAACCATACAATTGCCTCCGCAATTTCTTGGGGTTGACCAAAGCGTTTCATTGGAATTGAGGCTTCTAATTTATCTTTCATATCATCCCCAATTACATCAAACATATCAGTAACCAAAGGCGTAATGGTGAAGACAGGACAAGCAGCATTTACCCTGATACCCTTTTTTGCGTATTCTAAACCTGCTGATTTTGTCATGCCCACCACAGCGTGTTTACTAGCAGCATAAGCAATATTTTTTGGAAAACCAGACAATCCAGCAATGGACGCCACATTGACAATCGCCCCTGAACCCTGTTGTAACATTACGTTCAATTCCGCTCGCATACACATAAAAACACCCGTGGTGTTGACTGCCATAACCTTCTCAAAATTATTGGTTGGGTAATTGTTCGTACTCGTCCAAATACCACCAATGCCAGCATTATTAATACCACAATCTAGTCGCCCATAAACCTCTATAGTCTTGGAAATAAGATTGTTAACTGATGATTCATTAGTAACATCACATTCAACAAAAGTAGCTTCTCCACCTTTATCTTGAATCATTTTTACAGTTTCGTATCCGCCTTCTATGGTCACATCCGAAACAACTACTTTTGCTCCACGCTCAGCAAATAACAGAGCCGTTGCTCTACCTAAACCCGAAGCGGCTCCTGTTATCATGGCAACTTTACCTATAAAATCTTGTGTCATTTTGTTTAATTTGTTGAGAATTATTAAAGAATAAAACTTCCCTTATGAGGGATATTTTTTATTCCGTTAAACTACTAAAAATCAATAAGATTCATTAGTTATTACCCCAATTGATTTCTAAATTTGACAATAATTCTCGGAATCACGAAACAATTTACTTCATCAATTTGTAATATTCTCTGTAAACCATAACACTCCGATAAATAGTTTTGGTAAAATAATTTTTCAATAAAATTATTTTATCTTGAAATTAATTTTTTACCCAATATCCAAATTAATCATCCCAAATAAAGACAGATTCGTTATCTAATTTGTAATTTTGTCCTCACACTAAAGTAAGTATAACTTAAAATCATTAGTTTTTTTCTGATAGTCGCCAAAAATGTATCACGATTCTAAAGAATTGTCATTAAACATAAAACATTCTTGCTCTTAAATTAATCAGTCTAGAACTATAATCTTTTTTAAAACAATGACCAATATTCAACAACAAGTAGAACCCCTTT
This sequence comes from Arcicella sp., assembly GCA_025356745.1. GTDB lineage: Bacteria > Bacteroidota > Bacteroidia > Cytophagales > Spirosomataceae > Arcicella. The sequence goes on along the minus strand of JANXRS010000228.1, from coordinate 6,028 downwards.
TAGTCGAAGATCCAAATCGCTTTGTGCTATTTCCAATCAAGCATGATGATATTTGGCAATTTTACAAAAAAGCTGAAGCCTCTTTTTGGACTGCCGAAGAAATTGACCTTTCGCAAGATACCAACGACTGGGAAAATCGTTTAAACGATGGTGAAAGACACTTCATTTCGCACGTTTTAGCCTTTTTTGCCGCCTCTGACGGGATTGTGAATGAAAATCTGGCGGTAAATTTCCTTTCGGAAGTACAATATGCCGAAGCCAAATGTTTCTATGGTTTTCAGATTATGATGGAAAATATTCACTCTGAAACGTATTCGTTGTTGATTGATACTTACATTAAAAATCCTACTGAAAAAGATAAAATGTTGCGTGCGGTCGATACGATTCCGTGCGTAAAGAAAAAGGCAGATTGGGCATTACGTTGGATTAATGACGGTAATTTTGCCGAACGTTTGATTGCTTTTGCCGCCGTAGAAGGTATTTTCTTTTCGGGTTCTTTCTGTTCAATTTTTTGGTTGAAAAAGCGTGGTTTGATGCCAGGTTTAGCATTTTCAAATGAATTGATTTCACGAGATGAAGGTTTGCACTGCGATTTTGCTTGTCTTCTTTATACCGACCATATTAAAAATCAATTAGACCCAGAAGCCATTTATACAATTATTTTGGATGCCGTTTCGATTGAAAAAGAATTTGTTACCGATGCTTTGCCAGTTTCTTTGATTGGGATGAATGCTGAGTTGATGTGCGAATATATAGAATTTGTTGCCGACCGTTTGTTGGTGGCTTTGGGGTTACAGAAGCAATTTAATGCAACCAATCCTTTTGATTTTATGGAAATGATTTCACTACAAGGAAAAACTAATTTCTTTGAGAAAAGAGTAGCAGAATACCAGAAATCAGGTATAATGTCAGAGAAAGAATCAATGTCTTTCTCTTTGAATGAAGATTTTTAAAGGGAATTAAGGGAATAAAAAAAGCCTCAAATCAAATGATTTGAGGCTTTTTTTATTCCCTATCCATACTCCGTTTCACATCTTTTTCTTTGATAGAATCCCGTTTATCGTAGAGTTTTTTACCTTTCGCTAAAGCAATTTCTACTTTCGCAAAACCTCGCTCAGAAATATACATACGAGTGGGAATCATGGTTAAACCCACGTCTTTCAAACTGTTTTGAAGTTTGCGTAATTCACGTTTGGTTAATAATAATTTTCTATCTTGCAAAGGATCGTGATTGTAATGCGTTCCTTCATTATACTTAGCAATATTCATTTGACGGATATACAAGCCTTCACCAAGAAACAAACAATAAGCATCCGTCAAGTTAATTTTTCCTTGACGAATGGACTTAATTTCTGTTCCCATTAGCATAATCCCTGCTGTATATTTCTCCAGAAAAGAGTACTCGAAAGATGCCCTCCGATTCCTGATTTCTACGTTTTTTTCTATTTTATCCTTTGCCATTTTTAGTTATTGGTAATATATTATCAGTAATGTAACGATTAATGAACACATTTTTGTAAATATTAGCGTAATCGAATAACCAGTAACCAATAATTAATAACTACTTTGAACTATAATTCGGTGCTTCTTTAGAAATTGAAATATCGTGTGGATGACTTTCTTTCACGCCCGCAGAGGTGATTTTGACGAATTGAGCTTTCTTCAATGCCTCAATATCTCCCGCTCCACAATAACCCATTCCCGCTTTCAATCCACCAACTATTTGGTAAATAATCTCTGAAACCGAACCTTTAAAAGGTACTCGTCCAACGATTCCTTCGGGTACTAATTTCTTGATATCATCTTCGGCATCTTGGAAATAACGGTCTTTCGAGCCGTCTTCCATAGCTTCTACGGAACCCATTCCACGATAGGACTTAAATTTACGACCTTCAAATAAAACCACTTCACCTGGAGCTTCGTCCGTTCCTGCTAACATCGAACCTACCATGATTGAACTTGCACCCCCAGCAATTGCTTTCACAATATCTCCTGAGAAACGAATTCCACCATCGGCAATAATAGGTACATCCAAATCTGCTACGGCTTTTGCAGCTTCATAAACGGCTGATAATTGGGGCATTCCAACGCCCGCAATAATACGAGTTGTACAAATACTACCTGGACCAACGCCTACTTTAATGGCATCAGCTCCAGCTTCAGCCAAAGCTCTTGCTCCTGCACCAGTAGCAACATTTCCGCACATTACTTCTAAGTTTGGAAAAGTTCTTTTTACGGATTTCAAGGCTTCAATAACCCCTTTAGAATGTCCGTGAGCCGTATCAATACTCACCACGTCTACTCCCACATTCACCAATGCTGCCACACGGTCGAGCAAGTCGGGTGTAACACCAACGGCCGCACCCACACGCAAACGTCCCAAAGAATCTTTGCAGGCATTTGGATGACTTTTTCTTTTGATAATATCTTTATAAGTAACCAATCCGATGAGATGATATTGTTCATCAACGATGGGTAACTTTTCAATTTTATATTCTTGGAGAATTACTTCCGCATCATCCAATGAAGTTCCTTTTTTGGCAGTAATCATCTTTTCAGTGGTCATCACTTCCGTTACTGAACGAGACATATCTCGTTGAAAACGCAAATCACGATTGGTTAAAATACCCACTAATTTTCCCGTATTATTGATGATAGGAATACCGCCAATTCTGGATTCTCGCATAATTTTCTGAGCATCTCCAATACTTTTGTCTTCCGTTAAGGTGATGGGGTCAATAATCATTCCCGACTCCGAACGCTTTACCTTTCTGACCTGTTCAGCCTGTTGGGCAATGGTCATATTTTTATGAATGATACCAATACCACCATTCTGAGCCATAGCAATTGCCAAATCAGCTTCGGTAACGGTATCCATCGCAGCGGAAAGAATCGGAATGTTGAGCGTAATGTTTTTAGTCAGTCGTGTTTGTGTACTAACTTCACGTGGAAGCACTTCAGAATAAGCGGGAAGTAGAAGCACGTCGTCATAGGTGAGGGCTTCAAAAAGGAACTTTGATGAGTCTAACATGGCAAATAGCGTTGATATTGTTATTTGCAAGTCAAAGTTACTGGGAATTTTGTACTTTTAAAAGATTTTACCCATAATAGTTATTAAAACCTTGTAAAATTTTGATAATATGAAATTTTTATTGTTGTTGTACTTTCTAATTTTATCTTTTTTTTCTTTCTCCCAATCAGAAAAATACACCTTCTCGCAATCCAAAATGGGTTCGCCATTTACCATTACAATGTATGCCAGTGATTCTTCAAAAGCAAGTTATATTGCCAAAGAAGCGTATAAAATTGTGGATTCTTTGAACGCAATTTACAGTGATTATTTAGAAAATAGTGAGTTGAATTTATTGAGTAAAAAAGCTGGAATCAATACTTTTACGAAGGTTTCGCCCGCTTTGTGGGATATGTTAAACTTATCCATAAAAGCTGCTCAACAAAGTAAAGGAGCTTATGATATTACCATTGGAAGCATCGTGAAATTATGGCGAAAAGCACGAAAAGAAAAAGTTTTTCCAGAAGAAAACAATTTAAAAAATGCCCTAAAAAGTGTTGGTTATCAACATATTATATTAGATTCAACGACGCACTCTGTTAAACTTCTTAGAGCCAATACGGAATTAGATGTAGGCGGGATTGGTAAAGGTTACGTTGCCCAAATAATAGTAAATTTCTGTAAAAGTAACGGAATTGAAAGGGTTTTGGTTGATGCTGGTGGAAAATTGGCGATGGTCACGCAAGTTGATAAACCTTGGAAAATTGGCATAACCATTCCCAACTCGGAAGAATTAATTCCACTATATTTAAGGCTTCAAAATCAGGCAGTCGCTACTTCTGGAAATAGGTATCAGTTTGTGGAAATTGGCGGTAAAAAATACTCACATATCGTTAATCCACGCACGGGCTTGGGTTTAACGCACCAGCGAAACGTTACGGCAATTGCTCCTGATGGAGCAACGGCGGATTGGCTCGCAACGGCTTGCAGTGTTTTATCGGTCAAAAAAGCTCTCAGACTAATTGAATCGATTCCAAATTGTGCTTTATTCATGGCGGAAATTCAACGAGGTAAACTTAAAATGTGGCAGTCAAAGAGATTTGAGTCATATTTGGAGAAATAATTTGTGAGACTATTTACCAAATCGTACTTTTGAAAAATCAATTTATCTAAAAATTATGCAAAAAACATTCTTCATCATATTCCTTTTTGTCAGTCAAATTGCTATCTCACAAGATTTTAAGGCTTATGAGCAAGTGATTCCTAGTACAACCGTGAAGTTCAACATGATGCCCATTCCTGCGGGAGAGTTTATATTAGGAAGCTCCGAAAATGAAATTGGACACGAGGCGGACGAAAGTCCACAGGTAAAGGTAAAAATTGAGCCGTTCTGGATGGGAGCAACGGAAGTAACTTACGATGAATACCAATTATTTTTTGAAGAAGAACGTGACCCTGAACCAAAACCCGATGCCATCACCCGACCGAGTCCACCGTACATAGATTTCACTTTGGGTATGGGCAAAGTTGGCGGATTCCCAGCCAATTCCATGCAACAATATGCAGCTTTAATGTACTGCAAATGGTTGTACTATAAAACTGGTTTTTTCTACCGATTACCCACCGAAGCCGAATGGGAATATGCGTGTAGGGCTGGAAGTAAAACGCCTTACTTTTTTGGAGTAAATTCTTCAGAATTAGGAACTTACGCTTGGTTAAAATCAAATTCAGAAGAAAAATATCATCATGTTGCCGAGAAAAAACCGAATCCTTGGGGATTGTATGATATATTGGGAAATGTGGCAGAATGGACACTTGACCAGTACGATGAAGGGTTTTACAAGACGATTTTAGAAGGAAAAACGAACCCGTACAACGTAAAATTAAAGCGTTATCCAAGCACCGTAAAAGGGGGGAATTACCAAAGCGAAGAAAATGAATTACGCAGTGCCGACCGCCTAAAATCTGACCCAATTTGGAACCGCCGTGACCCTCAAATCCCAAGAAGTAAATGGTGGAATGCTGATTCTCCTTTTGTGGGTTTTCGAGTTGTTCGCCCTGTGAAACAGCCTACGAAGGAGGAGGTTTTGGCGTTTTTTGAGGGGGTGTTGCGGTAAGAAATTCGGAATAATTAAGTTTATATTACAACCCTATATTTTAAATTAAATAACAAAGCAATGTTCAATTACTTAGAACCAACATACCTAAAAAACTTTATCCAAACTGCCCTCCACGAAGATGTGGGCGATGGTGATCATACTTCACTCTCTACCATTCCAAGCACTGCCACAGGTCGTGCAAGGCTTTTGGTGAAAGATACGGGCATTTTGGCGGGAGTTGAAATTGCTAAAATGATTTTTGCCGAAGTGGATGCTAATTTAATAGTAGAAACCATTTTAAAAGACGGTGACAGTATCTCGAAAGGCGAAATTGTTTTGACGGTGGCGGGTTCGTCGCAGTCCATTCTCAAAGCAGAACGTTTGGTGTTGAACTGTATGCAACGAATGTCGGGCATTGCCACCTACACGGCTTCGATGGTGAAATTGTTGGAAGGCACAAATACTAAATTATTAGATACTCGCAAAACAACACCCAATTTCAGATTATGCGAAAAATGGGCTTGTCGAATTGGTGGAGCCGTTAATCATCGCTATGCCTTGTTCGATATGATTTTGATTAAAGATAATCACGTGGATTATGCGGGCGGAATTCATAATGCTATTAATCAGGCAATTGACTATTTGAAAACCACTGGACGTGATTTGCAGATAGAAATTGAAGTCAGAAATCTTGATGAATTGCGTCAGGTTTTGGAAATTGGGCAAATTGACCGCATCATGTTGGATAATTTCTCCTTTGAAAATCTCCGTGAAGCCGTCAAAATGATTGATGGAAAATTCATGACGGAGGCATCAGGAGGCATCAATGAAACCACGATTCGGGAATATGCTGAATGCGGTGTAGATTATATTTCCTGCGGAGCTTTGACACATCATGTGATTAGCTTAGATTTGAGTT
>JANXRS010000236.1 GCA_025356745.1 Arcicella sp. | reverse complement strand
CATTATTCGTAAATTATCTTTGCAACTTCTTAATAAAATAACCGATAAAGAAAGCATTAAAAGTAGAAGAAAATTAGCAGGTTGGAATGACCAGTATCTAATCAAAATGCTCTCTAATATTTAAATGCGTTTAACCTGATTTCCATTCAACAAAGATAACAGTCTCGTATAAATCATAGTTGAACCAAAAGTTTTTAAATACTTCAATTTATTTACCTCTTTATAACTTATTGTGAACAATATTTCTAGTAAACTCATTACTGAGCGGTACGATAATTATCAAGCGGTTGAAAATAGCCTAACTAATTGGTTATCAATAGTTTTTGTCAAAGCGTTTTTGAGTACCAAAAGCTAATTTTTAGATATTTTCCAAAAAACATATAGTGGTTTGGTATTTTGTTTAATCCAATCGGAGGAAGAAGTACCTCCAAAGGTTTGAATTTGTTTGCTTGCCCGCTGAAAATCTTGGAAAAAAGGTACAATGTTTTGAACTGCTTGACAAGTTTGCTTGAACTTTAGTTGTAAAACGGCCAAAGTTATCATCAGATGAAACTGTATCTCAATGTTTCTTGTTTCTCAAAAGCATATTTTCTTTGACTCTAAGAATAAAAAAGTCCTTCATTCTAATAATTTTTTCGACTAAATCAAACGAAAAATACCCTTTATCAGCCATGTAAGTAATCCCGCTTTGAACCATTTTTAGGAACATATTTCTCTCACAAAAATTACCCATTCCTCTCCAAAATTCAGCGGGTATCATACAATTTAATTCAAAGCTAAAATGGAGTTTGAACGCATTTTTATTCTGACGATATTGTGCTTTAAGGAGTCTATCCTCAGAATTACAAACTAATCAGGTTTGTAAGAATTTATCTTTGAAATATACTCCGTTTTCGATGCTAAAAGATGGATTTAGTCGTTTTAATAGTGTTCATTATAAATCTATTTTCGAGAATTTAGTCAAAAATCTACCTCTATTTAAAGTTTCTTATTTGGAGGAAATCGGTATTTTAAAGTGATAGATGGCACCTCCCAACGCTTATTCACATCAGTTGGAGACATACTTGATAAGCAATGGAAAATAATAACTTTTTAGTAAAGTCTTGGAAAAATAATTTCTTTGAATCACTATCAAAGTCTATTTTTGCTGACATAGAAGTCAATTGTTCTTCTATGTCAGCAAAAGGGTTGTGAATGTTGTAATGGCTGTAAATATTTTGGTCAATATTCTACAATATTACTTATTCATTCCACTTTTGAGCCACTAACAATTATCGTACCGCTCAGTAATGAGTAAAAGTGCCTAACCACTCATCATACATCATACATCATTTAACTCACAAAGTATAAAGATAATTTACATGGAAGCGTTTAAAAGTACACTATTTATTTCTATTTTAATTTGTTTCAGTAATACCGTTTTCAGTCAAATCAACCTAACTTCTCCTCAAAGTCGTGCGGTGTATCAACGAAATGGTTTGGGTTTTTCTAGTGTTTCAGTTACAGGGACTTATGAAAAACAAGTTGATAAAATTGAAGTACGTCTCATTCCTGTACAAGTAGGTCAGGGAAGTGATACTGATTATCAAGACTGGAAAACCATTAAAACGTTACCATTAAATGGAAATTTTAGTTTTATCATGTCAGTTAGACAAGGCTGGTATAGATTAGAAGTTCGAGGAAGTTTAAACGGAATTATTATTGGAAATGTGGTTAGTGTAGATAGAGTTGGTGTGGGAGAAGTTTTTATTATTGCTGGGCAGTCGAATGCTCAAGGAGTTGGTGCTATTCAAGGTCTTGGTGCGGTTGACGACCGTGTGAATTGCTATTCCAATATGAACAACCTTGTTTTTGGAGGTACAGATTATATTTCATTATCACCATTTTCAAAGTTAGATAATAATGCTAAAATTGCTCCCCGAGGTTTTAATGCATGGTATTGGGGAAGATTAGGTGATTTATTAGCAAGTCGTTTGAATGTGCCTGTGATGTTCTTTAATGTTGCTTTGGAAGGAACAAAAAGTAGTGCATGGGCGACCACAGCAAATGGAGATGATGCTTATAGCCCTTATGACGGAAGTAAATATGAAAACAAACTTCCGTATAAAAATATGTCGGATGTCTTGAAGTATTTTGTTCCTCAGTTAGGTGTTAGAGCCATTTTATGGTGTCAGGGCGAAGCGGATAATTACATATTAAGTACTAAACAAAATATTAATGCTCTTACGTATAAAAATAATCTACAAACTGTAATCAACCAAACCAGAAATGAGACTGGTAAAGATATTTCTTGGGTTGTATCATTAACTTCAGCATCAGCACCATGTCCAAATGGTTGTTTTGTAGGACCTTTTGCTCCATCCGATAATAATATTTTAGAAGGACAAAGAGCAGTTATTAGAGACATTCCAAATGTTTATACAGGTCCCGCTACTGATGGAATTCAAAACCCTGGAAGGCAAGATGGGGTTCATTTTAATAGTGGACTTGCTCAAGTTGCACAAGAATGGAGTAGTTCTTTAAACGATGCTTTTTTCTCAGATTCAAAACCACATATCCCTGTAGAGATTAATGATTTAGCTTTTAAATGTGGTGATAATAGAGTGGAGGTAATACTTCCTGAAAGTGATAAAAAAGGCAATAAATATTTGAGCTATCAATGGTCCATCAATAGCCTTACTTTTGACAGTGGTATTTTTTCGACTCAAAAACAAATTACGCTGGATGTTGATGGTGGCAGACAATACTTTGCTCGTATGCGTGATGCATTAGGTAATGTAACGCAAGTGCCACCCATTTCATTTAAAGGTAGTAGTGTTACTGTTTCAAGTATTGCGGGAGCCACGGAATTCTGTGAAGGCAATAAAACCATTCTCAAAGCCAATAATGGGGTCATTTTCGAATGGAGCAATGGCAGTAAAACCCAAGAAATTACCGTAACAACTTCGGGGAATTATTCAGTGAAATCTATTAGTGAATTTGGTTGTCAAACTGATTTTTCTACTCCATTAACGATAATATCAAAGCCCGTTCCGCCCAAACCTACGATTAATGCTAATAGTTCAACGACATTTTGTGCAGATTCAAGTGTTATTTTGCAATCCTCTGGTCAAGGAGCAACTACTTTTCTTTGGAGTAACGGCTCGACTAATAAAAACATAAAAGTTAATACTTCGGGTAATTTCACCGTTAAGGCTTTGAGCGATAAAGGTTGTACTTCTCTGGATTCTAACCCCTTAACCATAACAGTAAATCCTTTGCCAAGTACTCCAAGTATTTCTCCAGATGGACCAACTACTTTTTGTGCAGATTCAAGTGTTATACTTGGATCGTCTAATCAATCAAGTTTATCTTATCGTTGGAGTAATGGCTTAAATACTCCAAAAATTACTGTTAGAAACGCTGGAGATTATTCCGTAAAAACAATTGATAAGAATGGATGTCTTTCCTTATCATCTGCTTCCACGAAAATTAAAGTAAATGCCCTCCCTCTTATTCCAAGTGTTTCCAGTACTCGTGATACGGTTTTTTGTCAGGGAGAAAGCACTATTTTACAATCGAGTTTAGCCAGCGGAGGCTTCCCTACGTGGTTTGCTACCTACGATGGGGCTACAATAAAATATAACTTTCAGAACCTAAATGTTAATAAATCGGGCTCATTTCAAGCGATTCAAACGGATTCAAATGGTTGTAAATCAGGTTTATCTACTCCAATATTTGTTGCGGTCAAAGCCGTTCCTGCGAAGGTTGAGAATATTATTCGATTAAGTCCTTATACAATTGGCATAGAAAATCCGAAGGCTACCGACTATACATGGCAATTTAACGGAACTGAAAAACCAAATTTTGCTGGAAGTGTCCTTCGATTTAATGAAGAAGGAAGATTTAGAGTAACAGCAAAAAATGTTTACAAGACACTATCTTATGGAGAAAAAATTTGTGTAGCAGAAATCTCCGAAGAGAATTTTTTTGCTTTGTATAACGATGGTGGAATGTCCATTTATCCAAATCCAAGCCATGGTGTTTTCAACATTGATTCAAAAATAGATTGGAGAAATTCAACGATTGAGATTTATAATCTATCAGGACAATTTATTAAAAAAGGCACTGTTAATATTTTTGATGAGGTTAAAAAAATTGATTTAACACATTTGCCAGAAGGTGAATATATGCTAAGAATAAGAACGGGCAACTTTTACACAATTACGAAACGACTATTAATAAATCGTTAGGCTTTAATTTTAAGAAAGTTTTATGAAATCTGAAATGAAACGTCCGTAATTTTGTTATACATTAAAGCAGTGAAAAATGGAAAATACAAAAAGCATAAAATTAGCCGTAAAACGCTCAAAATTTCAAGCAATGGGCGAAGGAAGATGTCCACAATGTCGAGAGGGAAAAATGTTTAAATATCCTTTTTGGCGAGTTGATAAATTTTCGGAAATGAATGAGAATTGCCCAGTCTGCGGACTAAAATTTGAAGTAGAACCAGGTTTTTGGTACGGGGCAATGTTTGTAAGTTATGCCAATACAATTGCCCTATTAGTAATTTTGGGCGTGGCTGTTTTCTATTTTTTTAATGACCCGCCTGTGATGTATTATATCGTGCCAATAACAATTTTATCATTAATAACTGTCCCTTTCAATTTCAGAATTTCACGAGCAATATTTTTGCATTTATTTGGTTTTATTAAGTATAAACCGTTGAAATAAAGGATTTATTTTAAGGAAGACTTCACTTAAAATGAAGTCTTCCTTATTTACTGTTCGCTGTCCACTAATTCCCTATTTTTTATGCTCTTGCTCATAATGTTTACGAAGCATATCCTCGCCAAAATCATTAGTTAAATCTCTAATAACGGTATGAACATGATTAGCGTTATTTTGAGTATTATCGTATTCAATAAATAAAACAGGATTTTGGATTCGATAATAATGCCCTCCATTGCCTATTTTGGCTTCTTTTGCTCCCATCCATGTAAAAATTAATTTGTTTAATCCTGCTTTTTCAATTTTCTGCATAAATTCATTAGCGAATCCAAAAGGATATCTTTCAACATAAAAACTAATCAAACCAACCAATTTTTGTTGCTGATTTTTAGTCATTTCAGTAAAAGAAATACCCGTTTTTAAGGAGTCAGCCCGTAAAACATGAGCAGAATTACTCGATAGAATTTCTGTAGGTGATTTATCAGAAATAATCACTTTTTTAAGTTGCTCTTCTGTGAAAGAATGCAATAGATCCAACCCTAATATCTCTTCTTGTTTGATAAGTTGCTTTCCTGCCTCTGGATATCCCTCTGGTACGATGGCAGGATTACTTCCCAAAAATAAGGGGGTTCCAGAAATAATTTTACCATTTTCAGAAGAAAAATTCAATGAAATGTGATGCCCTTCAATTCGCCAACCCCATAATTTTTGAGCATCTGGAGTTCCAAAAATTGAGAAGTAAAACTTGCCAGGATGTCTGCGATTACTTTCCAAAGGAAGTTTTTCTATTTGCTTTAAAATGACTTCTAATTGCATGATAGAAAGCGTAGTTTTTCCCGCTGATTCGCTCACAGACGCTTTTATGAGTTTCAGTGCAGCATCTCTTTGTGACTCATTCATATCCATCAGAGGTAAGCCTTTTCTCTCAATTGGAACAAAAAACCAGTTTCTTCTCTCCTCAGTTTCGTAAGGGAGAAAGGCTTTTGATAGCTTTTCATTATCCAATGTTTTCAAGAAAGCCTGAGCGGAAATTAAGGCCTCCTTATTAGAATTTTTTTGAGCAAATATCCCAAAATTAGTGACAAATAAAATGAGAATCAGAAGATTTTTCATGGAAATTGGTTAAATACTTTTATAAGATTGCTTTTATTAATATTAAAGATTTTATAACAAAATTTCTACTTTCTTACGCTGTTAAAGGTTGGCATTACTACCGTTGAAATAAAGTTCAACAAAAACAGACGAAGATAATAAAAATTCTTATTTTCGATGAATAATCACATGACCATGATTCAAAATCAACCAATTCGCCTTCAATCTGCCGATGTTTATCGTGGCTTTGTTATGCTCCTAATGATGGCAGAAATTTTGCAATTTCACAAAGTTGCTGAGGCTCTACCCGAAAATAAATTTTGGCAATTTTTAGCATTTAACCAAGACCATGTTGAATGGATTGGTTGTTCTTTACACGATTTAATTCAACCTTCATTTTCGTTTTTAGTAGGTTTAGTGCTTCCTTATTCCATTCTCAATCGAAAAGTAAAAGGAGAAGGTTTTGGAAAAATGATTGGTCATACTGCTTGGCGGTCTTTAATGCTGATTTTTTTAGGAATTTTTCTTCGTTCACAGGGAGAAAGAATGACTTATTTCACTTTTGAAGATACCCTTTCTCAGATTGGATTGGGTTATACTTTTTTATTCGTTTTAGGGTTTCAATCTTTTAGAATACAATTATCAGCTTTTATTTTGCTAATTTTTGGCTATTGGATAGCATTCATTTTGTATCCCCTACCTCCTACTGATTTTAATTATGAAACCGTTAAAGTTGCCAAAGATTGGGAACATATTGAAAGTGGTTTTGTGGCACATTGGAACAAAAATAGTAATCTCGCTTGGGCATTTGACACTTGGTTTTTAAACCTTTTTCCCAGAGAAAACCCCTTTGTTGCCAACGGCGGTGGTTATGCTACGCTGAGTTTTATTCCAACACTTGCTACCATGATTTTAGGATTATTTGCGGGAAATATTTTAATCTCTGAAAAGTCTAATACCCATAAATTAAAGCATTTTTTGATAGTGGGAATTGCAGGATTAATTATTGGTTTAGTACTTAATTATTGTAGAATTTGCCCTAATGTTAAACGCATTTGGACACCTACTTGGGTGATTTTTAGTGGTGGTTGGTGCTTTTTGCTAATGGCTTTTTTCTATTATGTAATTGATATCCAACAAAAGCAAAAATGGGGACATTGGTTGATGATTATCGGAGTAAATTCAATTGCAGCCTATATTTTTGCTCACACTATTGATAGCTATATTTCAAAATCGTTGCATATTCATTTAGGTGAGAATTATGATACTATTTTTGGGATTCCCTATCGTACACTCGTACATGGAGGATTTGTTCTATTTTTTGAATGGTTAATTTTGAATTGGATGTATAAGAAGAAGATTTTTATACGAATTTGAGGTAAATTTAACTTGTAAAAAAACCTGTCAGGGCAGATACCACTGACAGGTTTGAATTATTAAACCAAAATATTTTTAGCATACTCCACACATTTCGCTACTTCTTTCACCGCATCCGAACCTTCTGGAATATCATATTCCAACTCAATACTGATGGGAAATTTATATTTCTTGTTTTTCATCAGTAATAAAATCTCTTTAATTGGTGTGTTTCCTTGTCCCCAAGCCAAATTTTGTTTACCATCAGCCGTGCGGTCTTTGATATGCATACTCGTGATTCTATCATGCTTAGATTCAATTAAAGCAAACAACGATTCTTTGGTGTTTTTACCCCCAACGGCAATGTAATGTCCGCAATCAAGGTTCATCGAATTGTAGGGTGATTGTGCCAAAGCGACATCCCAAAGTGTATCAGTTGCTTGTAAATGAGCATGATAGCCAACATAAACTTTATGTTTTTCTCCTAAATCTCCCAATCTTTTAGACTGAGCAGGGTCCGTTGGAATTTCTATTGTTACAGAAGTTGCTCCCAAAGCCTTCGCTGCTTTCATGGCAAATTCCACTTCTGCATCTGTATTATTTGGTCCCATAGCATTGGGTTTAAAAGCATAAATTGAAATACCAGCATCATTGAATTTCTTCCGAACTTCTTTAAATTTATCCATTGAAGCCGTTGCACGCCACTCCGAAACTTTTTTATGATAATCCACCATTTGGGCTTTTTGCTCGTCGGTTAATGGTTGGCGTTGGGGTGGCCCTCCCTTTGGCGGTATAACTGGCATTTTAATTGGACTTACAGGTTTTCCCGCAAAAGTTTCAGCAGGGTCGCCCATCATTTCGATAGCACTGATGTTGCAATCCACACAGAATTTCAACAATTGGTCAATATCATGGGGCATACTTCTGTAAGAGTAAGTAATGGCTCCAATTTGAACACCCCCAAATTTTGAATTGGGTTTATTAAAAGCTAAAACGCTCGAATTATTGGCAAAAATCGAATCTCTGCTTAACATTAATCCGATGGTAGTCAATGGGATTATGGACATAAAACCACGACGTGAAATTTCATTTTTCATATTTTTGATTTGATTTGATTAATTTACTTCAGTACTTTTAAACTCAATTCCCGAAAGCGACATGACTACTTGCGTATCCTTCGCCTTATCATTTTTAAAGACAAAATACACATCATGTTGCCCAGAATTTGCAGGAATTGCTACTTTTAATTTAGAACTTCCCAAGTTTCTTCGAGCTGCTGGGTCGGGAGCAGGTACTGGTTTGGCAGGTTGGCCATTCGCAGACGTTGTAGCAGCAGCAGGAGGTCCCATTCTCATTTCTTTAGCTTCAATTCTATCACTCTGACCAATTAATTTTCCCGTTGGAGAATCTAATCTTACTTCAAATATTCCTCCAGAAGCTCCCACACGTGTTTGTGCTTGGGCTGTAATCTCAACTTCATTAATTCCGTTCAAATCAATGTTAGAATATCCTAAATATGAATCATTTCCAATCATTGAAAAAGCTCTTGCGGGGGTAATCATCAATTGCGTTCCTTTAGATTTATCCGCCATTTCAGGATTTAACGTGGCATTTCTTAACACAATTAAATCTTCCGTTGCCAAAGATTTCATGCCTTTTGTACCTTTATCTTTATAGGCTGCACGCAAAATATATGAACCATTTGGCTTCTGTCCATCGGGAACTTTGGTTGCATAAGAACCTTTGGTTGGTAAAGATTTTACGGTAATAGGTTCGTTAATATTCAGAATGTACTGAACAATAATATTGGCTTCAGCTTGTGAAATTTGTGGATGAGCCGCCATCATGTGTTCACCCCAAACGCCACCACCACCAGCAATAACCTTTTTGGATAGATTTTCAACTGCTTTGCTATCGCCTTTATATTTATTGGCTACCTCTTGATAACTTGGTCCAACCGATTTTCTATCAATAATATGACAAGATTTACAGTCATTTTTCCCAAGCATTCTTTCTCCCATCGAAGCAAAGGCAGAAGCATCAACGCCTCTGTGATTTTGTGAAGCCTCAATTTTATCATAACCAATCGGCATATAATCAATACTTACCGCCACTTGATCAGGCTTTATTTTTCCACTATTCAAATTTCCATCTTCTTTATCGGCAACGCTTACTTCATATTCAATTGGTCTATCAGGAAAATAGAAAGTCTTATTTCCCTTTTTAATATTAAAAGCAACTGCGGGCGATTCATTACCCACTTTTACCTCCAAAAATTCACTATTTTTTGAGCCTTTGCTGTCTTTAACGGTTAAGGTGACTTCATAAATACCTGCTTTATCAAAAGTTACGCTGGGGTTTTCGGTTTTGAAAATTCGTTTGCCCGCTTTGCTTTTTACTTCCCATAAATAGGTCAATTTATCACCGTCAAAATCCATCGTTCCTTTCGACGAGAAATTAATTTTCATCGGAATCGCTCCCGTTAAATTATCTGCCGAAGCCACTACTTTTGGCATTCGATTGCCTCCATTGTATTCTACTTTTACAAGTCGAGCATTTTCATTTCCTCTAAACCATGCCGAACCATATTCCAATACATACAAATCGCCATCAGGAGCAAAATCCATGTCAATGGCACTGCCGAAATCAGTTTTTGGCATAAACCGTTCCATTGATTTGTATTTACCATTTTCGTCCATCGTAACAGCCATAATCCAACCACGCATAAAGTCAGTAATAAGCCATTTTCCTTCGTAATAATCAGGAAAAACTCGCTTGCCAATTGGGAAATCTGATTTACGAAAAACAGGACCGCCCGTTGCACTTCTTCCCGAACTTCCCACTAAAGGAAATTCTTCAGAAATACCATAAGGATACCAAATAAAAGCTTTTTCAGCAGGCGGCAATTGTTTTAAACCCGTATTATTGGGCGAATCATTCATTGAATTTAAAGGATCATATTTTGAATCTGGACGTACTTTTTTAGCTTCAAAATCCCAGTCGGTATAGGCTTTATTATCGCCAATAAAATAAGGCCAACCAAAGTTTCCAGCCTTTTTTGCTTGATTAAATTCATCGTAACCTCTTGGACCTTGCTCACCATCATTTGACGCATCTGGACCAACTTCACCCCAATATAAATAACCCGTTTTGCTATCAATGGTTGGTCGCCAAGGGTTACGGTGTCCCATCGTATAGATTTCTTTTTTCACTAAACCATCACCATTATTCGGTAAAGTTTCGTACAAATTCCCTTTTGGAATGGTATAGGTTGCGTCTAACTGAGGCGTTATTCTCAAGATTTTCCCAGTCAAACTGTTGGTATTCCCTGCTCCTCTTTGATCGTCCCAATATTCCCAACCTTTTCGTTCGTCTAAGTTTACGTACCCTTCTGTTCCACTGTTTGAGGTATTGTTCCCAACCGTTAAATAAAGGTTTCCAGATTTATCAAAAACCATTCCACCGCCTGTATGACAACATTCTTCCCGTTGCGTGGGTACGTTCAGCACTACTTTTTTAGAACTTTCAACCAACTCCTCCCCTTTTAATTCCCAACGAGCCAAAACGTGTTGCGTTTTTTCAGTATCGGCATAATACATATAAATCCAATGATTCTGCTCGAAATTTGGGTCATGAACCAATCCCATCAAACCTTCTTCGGCTTCCCGTTTTTGTCCTTTGGCATTAGTATATTTTGTGTTTACAGGAATGGTTGCCAAGGTTTTGATAGCTCCCGTATTGGGGTCATATTGCTTCAAGGCACCTTTGCGTTCGATGAACAAAACTCGTCCATCTTTCAGCAAAGTCATTTCCATGGGTTCGTCCAATTTATCCCCTAAAACAACTTTAGTAAAGCGATTTTCTTCGGGGATATTTTGAGCAGAAAGATTAAAATTATTCTTCGTTAGAATAAAAAGAAGACAGATTGAGAGTAAATAAAACTTAAAATGACAAGTTTTTGAGAATGGTAAAATGAATTTCATAATTCTGGTATTTTTTATGATAAAAGTACGAAAATTACCAAAAAATCTGTATAAAATCATTTTTTATTCGACCATTGAGCGAAATAATTCGATTCATTGCCTTTTTTATAAGATAGATTAAAAAAGGAAAGACGGCTTCGTTTTGAGCGAAATCGTCTTTGTATACTACTATTTCCAATATTTTTAAGTAATTACTTCTCAACAATCTCCGCAATTGCCCTTCTCGCCTCCTCCACTACTTCTTCGGGTGTTTTGTCGGCTCTTTCAATGGGCGAAAGCACCGTCCATTTGAGATTTTGCAGACTTACCAATGGAAAATATCCCTTTGGATTCAACTTATTGACGTTTTCAATCGCCACAGGAACGATTAAAGCATTCGGTGATTTCTTCATCAAAATGGCAACACCACCAACGGCAAAGGGCTTCATTGTGCCTGTCTTTGAACGGGTGCCTTCGGGAAAAATACAAGCAGCAAACTTCGTTTCTTCTATCATTTTCCCCAATTTAGCAATTTCTACAACCGCTTGTTTCCCATCTTCACGGTCAATTAAGGCAGCTCCACTTTTATGAAGATTATAAGAAATTGAAGGAATTCCCTTTGATAATTCTTGCTTTGAAACAAACACGGGAAAGTTTTTTCTGAGGTACCAAATCATCCCAATAATATCAAAAAGGCTTTGATGATTGGCTACAAAAATGATAGGACGGTCAGTTGGCAAAGTAGTTTTATTAACAAATTTCAAACTTGTCCCTAAAATTATTGTCCCATGAAGCAAGAAGAAATTCATTACATGAACCAATTTTTGATGGATTCGTTGCCCAAAAAGTTCATAACAAATAATTTGTAATGGATGGAAAATGAGTAGTATCAGGAAAAAATACACTAAATAAATAAAACTGAGGATGTAATCAATGATTTTTTTCATAAGGTTTATGAGAGGCGGTTTAAAGCATTATCGTGGATAAGTGGATTTGTAAAGATACAAATTTACTGGATTGTATAAATAATCGTACCTTTGATACCATTATTTTACTTTGATAATCATTAAAATATCGACAATCCAACTTCAAAAATATATGACATTTTCTTCTCTTGGTTTATCCGAATCAATTCTTAAAGCAGTTACTGAACAGCAATATACGGAACCATATCCCATTCAAATTCAGGCAATTCCTGTAATTTTGGAAGGTCAAAGTGTATTGGGAATTGCTCAAACAGGTTCTGGAAAAACCGCCAGTTTTGTATTGCCAATTTTAGAGTTATTTCAACGTAAAAAATCTACCAGAAATCTCCACCTAAAGGTTTTAATACTCGTTCCGACCCGTGAATTGGCGGTTCAAATTGGCGATGTTATTGCAGGTTTTAGTAAATATTTGACCATTCCTGTTAAACACAATGCGGTATTTGGAGGCGTTACGCTCAACCAGCAAATGATGACTTTGAAGAATACCGAAATCTTAGTCGCTACCCCTGGGCGTTTGTTGGAATTAGTTTCAACGCAATCGGTTAATCTTTCCAAAATTGAAGTATTGGTTTTAGATGAAGCCGACAAAATGTTGGACTTAAATTTTCAAGAAGAAGTAAATCAACTTTTTGCTCTGTTACCTGCAAAACGTCAAAATATCTTATTTTCAGCTACTTTGGATACTGAAAGCAAGCTGATTCAAGAAGTTCTTTTGTGTAATCCCATCCGAATTGAAGTGGAAGCAGAGGAAAAAAGTACGGATTTAATTAAGCAAACTGCCTACCGAGTTTCGCCCGAAAAGAAAGGTCCATTATTGCGTTATCTCATTAAAAATAAAGAGATGCAACAAGTGTTGATTTTCGTTTCCTCGGTCAGAACTGCCGATAATTTAACAGATAAATTGAAAAAAAACGGCATTGAGGCAATGGCAATTCACAGTAAAAAAAGTCAAAGTGCCAGAACAGAAGCCTTAAATCGTTTCAAAAAGGGTAAAACCAACGTTTTGGTTGCTACCGATTTAGCTTCCCGAGGAATTGATATTCAGTTTTTGCCCTTTGTGATAAATTATGAATTACCTCGTTCTCCTAAAGATTACGTGCATCGTATTGGGCGTACAGGACGGGCAGAAGCATCGGGGGAAGCCATTTCATTAATTATTCCAGAAGACGAACATCATTTCAAAACTATTCAGAAAAAAATGGGGAAAATTATACAGATGATTGATTCTGAGGGGTTTGTATTATCGGATTTGTAAAATTAAGAAGCAAAACTTAAAAATCATGTGGTGGTTATACGCTTTACTTTAGGCTTTATTTGCTTCATTGACTGCTATTTTTGCTAAAATTGGCATTACTGGAGTCAATTCAAACTTAGCCACTGCCATTCGTACAATCATCATTTTAATGGTGGCTTGGGGAATTGTTTTGGCAAGGGGCGAACAAAAAGGAATTACTTCTTTATCAAAACAAAATATCATTTTCTTAGTCATTTCGGGCGTGGTAACTGGACTATCTTGGATATGCTATTTTAAGGCACTACAAATTGGCAAGGTTTCTCAAGTTGCACCTGTTGATAAACTTAGTATAGCTTTGACAATCGCCTTATCTTTTTTATTCTTAGGGGAAGAGTTGACCATAAAAACAGTCGTAGGAGCATTTTTAATTGTTGCAGGAACGATTGTATTGATATTTTAAAAGAAATTACTAATTATATAATTTTTGTAAAATTATATTTCAGATAAGTAAGTAGGTAATAAGCTGGTTTCTAAAATATTGGCGGGTTTAACAGTATATATACCTAAACTATTTGAGTAATTTGTATTGAATTAGAACATTAATTGCTAACCAACAGATAATATTACGATAACATACAACATAAAAGTGAACGGTAATTTTGTTTTTTTAAATGATTCAAGAGTTAAATTTCTTTATCATACTACTTAAATACAAAAATATGATTAACTTTTCCATTACCAATTCCAAAAAATATTTATGGATAGTCCTCTTCTTACTCTCTGTAAATACTATTTTTTCCCAAAATAGACTTGAAAAATTTTCAGTTTCGGGAAAAGTATTCTCTTCCGACTCAAAGGAAGGAATTCCAAGTGTTAATGTTAAAATCAAAGGCTCAAATGTTGGAGCAACTTCTGATGTTAATGGTAATTATTCCATTAATATTCCAAATTCACAAACGGTTTTAGTTTTCAGTTTTGTAGGTTATCTTTCACAAGAAATTACAGTCGGAAATCGGACAAAAATTGATGTCTCTCTCATTCAAGACATAAAAGACCTTAGTGAAGTAGTGGTCGTAGGTTACGGGAGTATCAAAAAATCTGATTTAACAGGTTCTGTAAAATCAGTAAAAAGTGGCGATTTTAATAAAGGAATTGTCAATTCTCCGCAAGAACTTTTGCAAGGTAAAGTTGCAGGTGTAAATGTCACTTCCGCTAGTGGCGAACCTGGTTCAATTCAAGGCATCACGATTCGTGGTCCTGGAGGCGTAAGAACAGGCAGTACCCCACTTTTTGTAATTGATGGTTTAGCGTTAGATAATTCAAGTACGGGTGGAGCAACCAATCCCTTAACTTTTTTAAATCCGCAAGATATTGAATCAATGGATGTGCTGAAGGATGCTTCTGCTACGGCAATTTATGGAGCAAGAGGTGCTAATGGTGTAATTCTAATCACCACAAAAAAAGGAAAAGCAGGCGTTTCAACCGTTAATTTTTCTTCTTCTGTTGGCATTTCAAATCTGACAAGACCTTTATCCGTTTTCTCGGCTAATGAATACCGTTTGCAAGTGCCACAAGTTGGCGGTGTGCTTGAAGACTTGAAAGGAAATACGGATTGGCAAAAGGAAATTACCCGAACTGCTTATACCAAAAACCACAATTTAACCCTAGCAGGTGGAGCTGAAAAACTTACTTACTATGCTTCTTTCGGTCTTCAGAATCAAGAAGGAATTTTGAAAGCGAGTGATTTGAACCGATATACAGGTAGGATAAACGTGAATCAAAAATTTCTAGAAGACCGTTTGGTTGTGGAAGCTAATTTGAATGGTTCATATACAGATAACAACCGTCCACCCATTGGAAACATGATTGGAAATGCCATTTCAATCAATCCGACTTATCCTGCTTATGACGATAAAGGACAATTAGCAACGTATCAAAATTTGGTTAATCCTCTAATTTCTACCAATTTAGAAAAAGATATAACTAATACAAACCGACTTATAGGTAATTTTTCTCCCTCATTCAGAATTGCAAAAGGCTTGGTTTATAAGTTGAATTACGCTATTGATTATTCAACTTCTACTCGTGATTTTGAATCTTTGCCCAATGCAGTACCGCTGCAACTTGGCCGTTTAGAGACTCTTTCAGCGAAAAATAGCAATAGTTTAATGGAAAATTATTTGACTTATACTCACGAAGGAAATCTTCACAATTATTCAGTTTTAGTGGGTTATTCTTACCAAAATTTCTTCATTCAAAATCGAAGTTTC